>CAKRRU010000041.1 GCA_934394515.1 uncultured Acetatifactor sp. | reverse complement strand
AGATAAGCCTATCACTTTTATATGAAAGAGTAAATATCGACTATGCGGGAGTAAATTCCACCGCATAAGTGGGCGGTGGAATTTAAATAAAAAATTTAGGAATATGGAGGAAATGCGAATATATGAGGGTAATTATTTTATAAGTGTGTTATGATGGTAAGGTATTCATAATAGAGTGCATGCAAAGGAGAAAAACATATGAAAATAAATGAAAAATCTTCGACGGGAAGAACAATTTATTATGATTATTTAAGAATAATTGCAACCATAGCAGTGATTACCTTACATGTTGTTGGACTATATTGGGGAGACGTAGATGTAAATAGTAAAGAATGGCTTGCATTTAATTTCTATGACAGTATTATGAGATGGGGCGTTCCTGTTTTTGTTATGATCAGTGGAGCATTGTTTTTGAGCAAAAATGAAATATCAACAAAAGTAATATTCTCAAAGTATGTGCTTAGAATAGTTACAGCGTTTGCTGCGTGGAGTTTCATATATTATTTAGTATCAAAAGGTGAAATCGCAGAGCAATTAGTAGGATTGTTTTCGCCGGGAAGGGTTGGAAGGCTTGTAAGTATTATTACAAGTTATTATCATTTATGGTTTTTGCCAATGATAGCCGGAATATATATTTGTCTGCCTATAATTAAAAAGATTTCAGAAGATGATAAAATATCCAATTATTTTTTAATAATATCTTTTGTATTTTGGCTCTTGTTACCTCAAATAAGTCAGCTTGTAAATGATTTTGGTAATGAAAAAATGATTCTTATTACAAATGCAATTAATGGAAATATAAATAACATGAACATGGGACTTGTATGCAGCTTTCATATTAGGGTATAAAATTTCAAAACTGGAATTGAACCAAAAGCAAAGAATAGCAATATATTTGGCAGGGCTCTGTGGTTTCTTATTCACGATTATTCTTTCATGGGCTCTTGCGATTAAAATGCAGACACCTTTAGAAACATATTATTCGAATACATGTATCAATGTCTTCTTAGAGGCCGTTGCTGTATTTACATTTCTTAAAAAAATTTCATTTGAGCAGGGACTATGGTACAAAAAAGTAATATTGAAGATATCAAAGTATAGCTTTGGCATATATTTAGTTCATATTATAGTTATTGAGCAATTGGGTCGCTTTGGAATTACTGCTTCAAGATGGAATCCGGTTATTGCGGTTCCGTTGGTTGTTTGTATAGTGTTTATTATTTCGTTAGTTATTTCGGCAATTTTAAATAATATTCCAGTTGTAAAAAAGTACATTGTATGATCAAAATACTTCATCGCAGATGGTTATTTTATTTGTCCATATGTCTTCAATAAGGCGGTGAGATGTGGAGTCTTGGAAAATAAGAAAATGTTGGAAAATATGGACTGGTAGGTAATGAGATCCCTACGCCCTGTCGAAATATAATTACAATACTAATTACAGAAAGAGAAAATACAATGAAAAATAAGAAGTACATCAGAAACCTATCCATGATCGCCGCAAGTCTGTGCATCGCCCTGACAGCCTGCGGAACAGAGAACTCCGACATATTAACGGCGACCGTTGAACAGGCGGTGGAAGCATCGGCAGAGAGCACAGCGGCTGCCGGACAGACCGCAGAGACGGACAGCGAGGCAGAAGGTCCTTTGGCACAGCGTGATGCATTGGAGTGGGAACAGCGCCTGGATTACACAACGGAGAGACAGGCACAGTTAGCGGAGCTTACGGTGGAACTGACACTGGATACAGAGGAAGTGCAGAGCAAGGCACAGCCGGTGTTGGATGCCATGGCAGATGGAAATGCAGAAGCAGCAGTGGATAGTATTCTGGCGGAGGACTGGTACACGGTAATGCTGTCGGATCTTTTGATCGGCCAGAGAAATTATACCGGAACGGTGGAGACCGGAGAGTGGAAAATGACGATTCTGGCGGATGAACTGGGACAACATTGTACCGCAGTGGAATACCCACTTGCAGATGGTAGACAGTTCTATGTGCAGATAACGGATGTAGAGATCCGGTATTATGTATGTGCCGCAGAACAGACGGGTGCTTTTACCAGTGAAAGCCTGAATCTGACAGATGGCACCTATGTGGGATACGAGGGGACGTTATCGGCGGGAAATCGTCCGGAAGGAAAGCTTACCGTGCGCATGGGCACCGCAGATCTGAGCAATGGTGCGGCAGAAGCTTTTCATGATCGCAGTTCGCAGGCAATTACATACGAAGGAGATTTCTCCGCACAGGGAGAGCCTGCAACGACGACACCGGCCAGCCTGACCAAAGAGGGGCAGACAGCATATGCATCCAGACAGGAAGGGAAAAGCACCTATTATCTGACGGTGGAATCAGGTACCGTAAGTGATGCATTTGCACCGGAACAGTTGGGAATCAGCAGTATCTGGAACTAAAAACGGCTGCATTTTAGGATAGGAGTTACCTATGAAACAGATAAAAAAGAGTTTATTAACGCTTGTATTATTGATATGCAGCGTATTGCTATGGAAGCCCGTGCAGGCAGAGGCTGCGGAAAAGACAGTGGGAAATCTGGTGCTGATGGTAGATTTTGCCGGAGACACCAACTATTTCCAGACGAATTATAAAAACTGCGAGGCAATTTACACGAAGCAATCCGTAAACAGTGTACATGCTTACATCTCTGCTATCTCTGACGGAAAAGTGACTGTGAGCAGCTTCTTTCCGCAGGATAACAACAACATTTTTGTACCGATAACACTTACGAAAAGTTGTATGGAATATACAGAGACGCAGTTTATCACGGAAGTGGTAAATCAGGTGAATGATTTATACCAGCACGGACAGGTTGCAAATATCACAGGGTTGGATACCGGCAATCAGGAAGGCTGTATTGACAATGTGACTTTTCTGGTGAAAGTAGGATCCGGACAAGATGATAAAAGTGGACCGTATTATCCACATAAGGCAGATGGAGCAGGACAATGGGAATTATTTGGGAAAAAAGTTGCAGCCTATAATGTGATACCTTCTACACGCCTGTGGATTGACGAGAACGGGATGGCCTATGACTGGGGATATACTACGATTTCTCATGAACTGTTGCATTCTCTGGGAGCACCGGATCTGTATCGTACCACAGGAGACACGGGAGAACCGGTGGGAATCTGGGATCATATGGCGGCAGTATCCGCACCTGCGAATTATCCATTGGTTTATACCAGAAAAGATCTCGGCTGGATTCCGGAAGCGGATACCCCGGTGGTTACCCAGAGCGGAGATTATACTTTGGTACCAGCGGAGAACAGCAGTGGAACCAGAGCTTATATCTTGAAGACGAAACTGTCTTCTTCACAATTTTTTGTGGTGGAATATCGTGTAAAGACAGGCGCAGCAGTAGATGGTACCCGTGGCTATGAATATGAACTGCCGGAATCCGGTCTGATCGTATATCGTGTGAATACAGCACTGGCAGACTATACAAATGCTACCGGAGAAAATTATATGTATGTTTTTCGTCCCGGTACATTGGACAGCAGGGGAGCCTATGAGACATACAAAAATGATGCGGGAACACCGTTGAGTTCGGTGCGAAAAGCAGCGGTCGGTACTGCATCCCGGCCGACACTGGGCAGTGCAGACATGAATGCCCCCTGCACGCAGGATACTATTTTTTACGATGACGGGTCCAACAGTGGAATTGTGATCAGCAATGTGCGCTATGAAAACGGAACAGCCACTTTTCATGTGGAGTTTCCGGAACTGGAAGATGACGCCTATTGGCTGCAGCAGGGACAGGAGGTAAGCGGATTACGGTGTCCGGCAATCACTGGCAGCGAGGATGGAATCAGGCTGTACCTTGCCGGAAATTACAACGGGCAGGCAGCATTATATGAGTCCTCAAATGGCGGTGACTGGAAAAATATAGCGACAACATCGACACAATATAGTTCAGATGTATTTGATGTGTTATATGCCAATGGACAGGTATATATGTTGTATATTGATGCAACAGGGACATTGAGTGTAGGACGATATGCAGATGGACAATGGAGCGTGCAATATACCTATGATACTGGCTATTACCCGGCTAAGGCGGCACTTATGCTGGAGGATGGAAATGTATGGGTTCGTTCCTGCGTTTCGGGTAAATTACGTCTCGTAAATATCAGCACATCAACGGAACTTCCGGCAATTACCGTGTCAAAGGGACAGATTGCCAACCCCACCGCTTTTTGCAGACAGGGAAAATGGTATGCGGTATATAGTGATTATTTTGCATCCGGTGAGCCTGCAAAAGGCAGAGTTGCATGTTATGACCCGGCAAGCAGTACCTGGACCGATATTTACACCATTAACAGTCTGGAAAAAGTGCATCAGGCGGAGGCCTGTGTTGTTGGAAATATGGTTTATATAGCAGCAAAAAATGGCGGACAGAACAATGTATTTCTGACATGGGACGGCAACACATGGACAGAGCAGGCATTGAATGATATTGATATGTCTACCGGTTTTCAGCTGATTGTAAAGGATCAGATTCCGTATATTATCTGGAATCAGGGAACGGTATTGCGGGCCCGGTATCTGAAAAATGGAGTATGGACGGAGCTGGCCAATACCATTAGCAGTGATGCCAATGCTTTCGCAGCCTTTTGCGGAGGAGGAACCTTGTATGTAGCATCTTCTTCTCTGGCAAATTGCACGATGGTACGTAAGATGAAGGCTGTGGCAGGAACCCCGGATCCGAACCCGAATCCGAATCCCACTCCCACTCCAGATCCGAACCCAACCCCTACGCCAGATCCAGATCCGAACCCAACACCAACACCGCCCCCTGTTCCAGAGATCGGAAGTGGAAATGTTGTCCTTACGCTGCCTACAGGGTATGACAGCAGCGCAAAGCTTTATATTGATGGCGTGGAGTATACCAGTACAGCTTGGCAGAATGATGAATCGAAGCGTCTGGTGGCGATAGGAAGCACCGGCCCGCTGGGGACGACAGCAGAGACCGCACTAATGTGCCGCTACAATGCATCCGGTATACCGACAGGTATGTATGTCTGGAGACTTTCTTATAATGGCAGTTATTATACCGCAACAGCGATTCCGGAGTTTGAGGATCTGTTTTCCTATCATGGATTCTCGGTACGCTATACGGGAAATACCGGTCTGCGTTGTACCTTTGGTATTGATACTGCGAAAAAGGCACAGTTGATCAGCGATTCCGGTCTGGAAGGATACCGCATTACAGAAATGGGAACGCTGATCATGCGCCCGGACCTTCATGCAGGCTATCCTATGATCTATGGAAGTAACAAGCTGCAAGGAGGCAGAACTTATTATGTTGAAAACGGTAGAGTATTTAATAAAGTGATTCGAACGGTCAACGGAAGAGACTATTTTGCAAATGTACTGACGAGACTTCCGCCACAGCGTTATGACACAGCCTATGTTTTCCGGCCGTATGCAGTAATGGAAACTGGTGGCAGCAGGGTAGTGATCTACGGACCGGAAATGTCAAGAAGCATGTATACGGTCTGCAAACAGATCCTGAATCGGGGAGATTTCAGACCGGGAACGTCAGGATACCAGTTCTTGAAAAATATTGTAGACACGGTAGAAAAGTAGGAAGTCAAGAATAAAAGGAGTTATAACAGATGAAAAGCAAGAAAAATACGGTATGGATCGTTCTTACCTTTGTGCTGTCGGTAATGGTATTTGTACTGGCAGCAGCATTGTATCATTCCCGGCAGGTGACTGTGAAGCTTCAGACACAGCTTGCGGATGTGCAGAATGACACGTGGGCGGAAGAAGTGGTTCAGGGACGACAGGGAACTGCTATAGCAGGCAATGTACAGACGGTACGTGTTATGAACGGAATATTACAGCAGCAGGATGAAAATGGACAATGGGTGGACGTAGCACCTATAGAAGAATTGCAGCAGGCCGATCCTGTCCTAGCAGGCAGAAACAAAATGCAGGAATTGATCGCACAGAACCGGGAAGCGGTACAAAACGGAACCCTCAGTGTTGAGCAGATTTCACCTCTTCTTGCAAAACAGAGCATTCTGGCGGGAGCAGCATTGGCGTCGGCGTCCCAGGTACAGAGTGCAACAGAGAAATCCGCAGCACAGCCGGTAAAACCGACCAACAACACTGTGACTACTGTTGCACCTGCGGCAACGCCGGCACCGGCACAGCAGCAGACAACCAACAATGACAACGACAATTCGAATGACAACGGTTCGAATAACGGATCCTCCGACAGCGGTAGCTCGGATAATGGCAGTTCAGACAATGGTGCTTCCGATAGTGGATCTGGTGATGATTCTTCTGATAGTGGAGATGGAGAAGATGTAGGTTGGACAGACGAAGTGCTGTAAATGGTATAATAAAAATCCTCCTCTTATGAGAGGAGGATTTTTATTGCTACAAACGGTCTATGAATGATAAAGACAGGTAACTTGTATCTTTATTTCTCCAAATCAATTGTCTTTAACAATTCCCGAATCTGTTCCACGCTCAGCCACTCGGTATTATTACCGGAGCTGTAAGAGAAGCCTTCCGGTACTCTCTTGCCGGTAGGAACAGCACGTCTGGATTCGCTCCATACCATCTGGGGATATACGATGAAGTGCTTATCGTATTCATAGGTGTTCAGGGAATCTTCCACGGTAACCATGATCTCATGAAGCTTTTCGCCCTCACGGATTCCGACTTCAGGCATCTCACAACCGGGCAGCATTGCCTGTGCAAGATCAGTGATCTTAAAGGAAGGAATCTTGGAGATGAAGGTCTCACCGCCCTTGGATTCTTCCAATGCTTTAATTACCAACTCCACACCCTGCTGCAGGCTGATCCAGAAACGGGTCATGCGGTAGTCGGTGATGGGAAGTTCGGTACCGCCGTTTTTGATAATGTTATGGAAGAACGGGATTACGGATCCACGGCTTCCGGCTACGTTGCCGTAACGAACGATGGAGAAGCAGATGTCCTTGCTTCCGGCATAAGCGTTGGCAGCGATGAACAGCTTATCGGATACCAGTTTGGTACCGCCATACAGGTTCACGGGGTTAACGGCCTTATCGGTAGATAAAGCAACGACTTTCTTGACGCCGGTATCCAGTGCGGCATCGATAACATTCTGCGCACCGTGGATGTTGGTCTTGATAGCTTCTGCGGGATTGTACTCGCAGGCGGGAACCTGCTTCAGAGCTGCGGCGTGGATGACATAGTCGACACCCTCAAATGCTCTGGTCAGACGCTCTTTGTCTCTGACATCGCCGATGAAGAAACGAAGCTTGTCCGCATACTGTTTGAACTCGTTCTGCATAATGAACTGCTTGAATTCATCACGGGAATAAATGATGATCTTTTTGGGATTGTAATTATCCAATACATACTTGGTAAAAGCTTTACCGAAGCTGCCGGTACCGCCGGTGATCAAAATGGATTTATTATCTAATAACATAATGTCCTCACTTTCAAAACTCAAATTCTTTATCATAATAACATATTGTATGGAAAAACGCAATTATTACGCAGTTTATATTATCCTAATGATATTTAACAAATAAATAAAAGCAAAAGGGATGCAGTATGAAGTATAATAGGAATAAAAGAATGCCTTACGGCAGTAATTTAATAGCGATCTGCGGAGGTGAGAATATACTTGAATATGTCAAAACCAAATAATTTAGCCGTTTTATATCCTGGCCTCATCAGGCAGTGGGATTATGAGAAAAACAATGGACTTACTCCGCAGGATGTTACTGCCGGTTCTCAGAAAAAAGTATATTGGATCTGCGAGAAGGGGCATTCTTTCGGCATGGATATCCGAAGCAGAACGAAAGGGCAGGGGTGTCCTTATTGCAATAACAGAAGAATTTTGCCGGGATACAACGATCTGGCCACCTTGAACAAAGAACTGGCAGCGGAGTGGAATTGGGAGAAAAACGGCAATCTGAAACCTACGGATGTGGGGACAGGCTCTAAAAACAGAGTTTGGTGGAAATGTGATAAAGGTCATGAATGGCAGGCACGTGTGATTCAGAGAAATGGTGGCACGGGATGCCCGGTGTGTGCGAATAGAATCGTTTTAAAATCCTATAATGATATTGCATCACAGCACCCGGAGCTGCTGTCGGAATGGGACTACGACAGAAATGAGATTGACCCGTCAGAATGTGCATGCTTTAGCAGAAAAAGGGTATGGTGGAATTGCAGAAGAGGGCATCATTGGAAGGCGACTGTCAGCGACCGGAGCAAGGGAACGGGATGCCCTAAATGTTCAGAGGAACGCAGGGTATCTTTTCCGGAAAAGGCAATCCTCTATTATTTGCGTTTACATATAGAGAATGTAGAGGCAAACTATAGGGACGAGAGCATAGCGCCTTATGAACTGGATATTTATTTGCCGGAATATCGTCTGGCAATTGAATATGACGGAACTTACGGACATTCTAAGGGAAATGGAATAGCCAGAGATCTTCGGAAAAACCGGAAATGTGAGGAAAATCACATTGCACTGGTCCGGATACGGGAGAAGGACTGTCCGGAACTGAATGATTCGTCTTTCGATTACAGACTGGAAGACAGAAATGGATTAAGGGATGCAATTTATTTTTTGTATCAGTATTTATCAGATAAATACGCAGTTGAGATACACATGAAAGAGGATGAGGTGGATCCGGAACGGGATGCGGCAGAGATTTATTCATTGATTGCATTCAGCGAGAAAGAAAATTCAATTTTGAAAAAGGCACCTCAGATTGCGAAAATGTGGCATCCCACAAAGAACGGCCGGGTAACGCCGGAAGATATTTCTGTGGGGTCCAGTAAAAAATTCTGGTGGCAGGGAGATTGCGGTCACGAATGGATGAGTACAGTTTCTTATGAGATCAGCAGTAGGAAGTGCCCTTATTGTTCCGGAATGCGGGTTTTACAAGGGTTTAACGATCTGGCAACGGTGAATCCCGTAATTGCAAAAGAATGGGATTATGAAAAGAATGATGAAATATCCCCGGAGAAAATGACTGCCGGAAGCGGTAAAAAAGTATGGTGGAGATGTGAAAAAGGGCATTCCTGGTATGCATCCATCGTTTCAAGAAATCGAGGAAATGGTTGTCCTATCTGTGCAAATCGTATTGCTTTAAAAGGATACAATGACATTACTTCAAATGAAAGACTGCTGAAATCATGGGATTTTGAGAAAAATAGTACGCTGGATCCGGCAAAACTTAGCATTGGATCAGAGAAAACAGCATGGTGGCATTGTCCTGTGTGCGGATGTGAATGGAAGGCAATGATCCGCCGACGGGCGGAGGGGAATGGCTGCCCGGAATGTGGGAAGAAGATCCGATATGCAAATTCCAGAAGGAAGATGGTAAAAGACAGAGAAAGCCTTGCGGAGAAAAATCCCGCTCTGCTGGAAGCGTGGGATTGGGAGAAGAATACAGTCAGTCCCTATGAAATCTTGGCAGGATATACGAAAAAAGTTTGGTGGAAATGCAAACAATGCGGAAATGAATGGGAAGCCACGGTGATCTCCAGAAATGATGGACGGGGCTGTCCAGTTTGTGCCGAAAAGAGCAGAGTCGCAGCGAGACAAAGGAAGCTTTTGAGTAAAAAGCAGCCGATTACCATGACACATCCGGAACTGATGCAGGATTGGGACTATGAGGAAAACAGCAACCTGAATCCTGATTTTCTGACAGCCGGTTCCGGAAAAAGAGCAGGCTGGAAGTGTCATATCTGCCAGACGAAGTGGACAGCAGTTATTGTGGAAAGAACCAGAGGAAAAGGCAAATGCCCGAAATGCAGTAAACACTGAGAGGAGGAACGGCATGTATCATCCAACCGTAGAGGAATTGAATAAAACACCATGGGAAAAACAACTGGCACAGCAAATGACGCTTGGTAATTCAGGGGTAACGTTATCCTATCGTAATGTGCTTTATATCATTCAACAACATTTAAAGACTTTATATGGGGATATGGCGGACTGGAACAAAAATCTGGGAATCTATTTGCGGTCAGAGGAAAGAAAGCATTCGACATTATTCGCCGATAAGATAGAAAATGTACTGGAAATTACTACAGATCATTTGCGGGCTGCAATGCAATTTGAAGAGCAGAATCAAAGGATGGCCGCAAAGGCATGTGAACTGTATCAGAACTGGTGTAATACCCAGAATGTGCAGTTGCTGGCACAGGCTGCGGAGATATTGGGGGTATTTCCGGGAGAGAGCGGGATTTCTCTCAATGAGTATTACGTAGTATTTCCCGAAGAAAAAGAAGAACGGAAAAAAATCAGGGCGCAAGTTTTGTCGGACGAAAATACCATCAGGCTTCTTTCGATGGTTGTTAATTTGATGGTTCCTTTTTACCTAGATGGTTTATTGTGTACCTATCCCGGTGTGGGGACAATGATTACACAGCCGAGAGGAAAACTTTTCTGGCGAGGTGAGAATGCATATTACGGCTCTTCGAAACCGAGTATTTACAGGAGCACCGGAAATTTGTCACCGGAGATATTCCGGGCAGTGACCAAAATGAGATACGATGAGTGTGGCAAACTGTTGGATCAGATGGAGGCACCATTGCAGTGGTCCAGACAAATCAGCGATGTTTCTTACATGGCGATTATGCAGCATTATGGATTGCCCACGCATATGCTGGATATTACCGGTGATATAAAAACGGCCCTCTTTTTTGCGTGTTGTAAGTGGAAACAGGAAGATTCATTTAGCAGATGGGAGCCTCTCAGAAAGTGTGATTTTGAGAAAAAGGATTCCAGACCCAATGTGACTGAAATAGGTGGAGATTCCCGGTATGGAATGATTTATACGGCAAGGATGGAGATAGAAGATCTGATGTGGCTGGTAGTGGAACCTGCAAAAAATAATTGTGGGGAAAATTCGGAATATCAATCCATGGAAAAGCATGTGATACCGGTGGGGTATCAGCCGTTTAACCGGTGTAGGTCGCAGCATGCCTATATGGTGCTTGGGATACAGGATCTGTATCTGGATGCGCAATTCGATAAGGCGAAATTCTTATTGGATGAGGATTTCTGTGAATGGATCTATGAGGAAATGGAAAAAGGCGAAAAAATATATCCTCATAAGGATGTCCCCGATATTACCAAATACATTTCAAAGATAGCCAATACACATATATTTAGCAAAAGTGTTTTTGATGAATACTGCAAATTAAATCAATATAATCAAAAAAGAAGTGAAATATTAAAGAATAGTCTGAAACAGGAGGGATTTTTCATTAGTGACAGGGAACTGACGTTTATAGAACCCGACAAATTAAAGCAACTGAATGAAAAATATACGTTAGAGGATGCCCGGAGAATAGCCGATATAAAACCGGTAGCCAAGCCTATGATAGTGATAACCGGGTAAATGGTAACAGCACCTGAAAATTTTGAGGCACCGTACCGGTGTGGGAAGTTTTAGTAAATAATATGTAAGATTCTGTCGATTTTTGCCATGTAGTTTATAGAGATATAAATACAGGACAAAGGTGGTAGAAGATATGTACGATTCCAAGGAAAAATGCAAAGAAATAGCCCGGAAGTTTAAACAATTATGTGACGAAAGAGGCACAACACCTTACAAGATAGCACACAACACACAAATGTCGTCTTCTACAATCAGTTGTTTTCTGACAGGGAAGACGATTCCAAGAATGGATACAGTAATGATTCTTTGCAATGAACTGGGAGTTTCTGTTACGGATATCTTTGAGGAACGGGAAATGGCGGAAGTACAGACAGAGGAAGAAAAAACGATACTGCAGATATACCGCAATCTATCGGATGAAAAGAGAAAATCTTTCATGAATTATCTTAAAATGCTATCTCAGTATAAGGAAGAATAGGCGACAAACCATTTGTTCTGTGGTATGATGTGATGGTAACAGGTTCTTTGCCCTATGAAAGCAAGGCACAGAGGACTAATTTAAGGATAAAACCGAAAGGCATCATACTATCATGAACGCAATAACCAAAGATAATAGAAAAAGAATCATTCTCTTCTGGAGCATCCTTGCCCTTGCTGTGCTCCTGCGCTGTATCCGTTTCGGCATGGTTCCGGACGGCATCAACCAGGACGAGGCCATGGGGGCAGTGGATGCCTGGGCATTATCAAAATACGGAACCGACAGATATGGTACTTTTCTGCCGGTTCATTTTACTGCATGGAAATACAGCCAGATGAGCGTTCTGCTGGCTTATTGCATGGTTCCGTTTATCAAATTGTTCGGATTTAACACCGTGGCCGTGCGTCTGCCGATGCTGCTGGTCTCCTCCGGCGCAGTAGCATTGGTGTACCTTGTAGGGAAGAAATTGTTCTCTGAACGGATCGCCATGTTGGCAATGCTGCTGACGGCGGTGAATCCCTGGCAGTTTATGCAGAGCCGCTGGTCTCTGGATTGTAATCTGTTTCCCCATGTATTTTTACTGGGCTTCTATTTACTGCTCCTTGGTTTGGAAAAACGACGTTATTTATACCTGTCCATGATCTTTTTCGGACTGACGTTTTATTGTTATGGAGTAGCAGCTTACTCTGTGACGGCATTCCTTTTTGTATTTTTCGTATGGTGTCTGTGGAAACGGCAGCTGAAATTCCGGGAAGGCGTGTTATGCGCACTGTTATTTACGCTGGTGGCACTGCCGGAGGTCATCGTCCTTGGAATTAATGCGATCCATTTCGGCAGGACCCTGAGCACTCCGTTTTTTACCATGCCCTATTTCCCGGACAGTGTGAGAAGCGCAGATATCCTGCTTTTGAATTTTTCTTTTGCGCAGTTTGGGAAAAATGCCTGGGCTCTGTTCAGTCACGTATTCCTGCAGCTGCCGGATATTTTCTTTAATTCGATTCCGGCTTTCGGCCCATTATACCATGTGTCGATCCCGTTTGTTTTTGCGGGGATCATTGTATTTACCATACAGCTGTTCCGGGAGAAAATCACCGAAAAACAGACAAAGATGCTGGCATTATGGGGCTTCCTGATTACCGGGATCTGGGTCGGACTGATCACCTATGAAGTCAACATTAACCGTGTGAATATTATTTTTTATCCGGTCATTCTGCTCTGTGCGTACGGAATCGGCCTGGCAGTCAGCAAGTGGAAAAAACTGTGGCCGGTGGTCGCAGCTGCTTACGGGATCAGCAGCGTTCTGTTCTTTGGAACTTACTTTACAAGTTATGCAGAGGAAAGTGGACAATACTATAACAAAGCTTTCATGGAGGCAGTGGCGGAAGCGGATGCTCTGGAGGATTACGACAGTCTGTATATCACCGGCAATCTGGGCTGGCAGTTCAACCGGGACGCTACGGAGATTCTGACGCAGTATGTCTGCAGGATAGATGCGCAGTATTATCAGGGGAAGAGTAATGTTTCCAATGGAAGGGAGCTTCCGGCTTATGGGGACCGGTATCATTACATCTATCCGGAGCAACAGGCTGCAGAGCTGGCTGAGACTGTGGGAGATGGTCTGATGGTACTGCACCGGAAAGAGTTGCAGTATCTTGATTTCTCCTATGATGTAGTGGACACGGTGGGAGATTACCTGTTGCTTACGGTACAGAATTGAGAGAGGACAGACTATGAACATCATACTTTTGTCGGGCGGTTCCGGACAGCGGCTTTGGCCCCTGTCCAATGAGATCCGTTCCAAGCAGTTTATCAAAATATTTCATACAGAAGACGGCGGTCTGGAATCCATGGTGCAGCGGGTATATCGTCAGATCCGCGAGGCAGACCCGTTAGCGAAGATCACGATAGCCACGTCCAAGGCGCAGATTTCTTCCATTCACAACCAGTTGGGAGAAGAGGTGGGGATCAGCATGGAGCCCTGTAGGCGGGATACCTTTCCGGCAATTGCGCTGGCGGCGGCTTATCTGAAGGATGTCCAGGGTGTGATGGAGGAAGAGCCGGTCATCGTATGCCCGGTGGATCCTTACGTGGAAAAGGATTATTTTGTAGCATTGCAGAATCTGGAGGAACGTGCGGCACACAGTACTGCCCATCTGGTTTTGATGGGAATGGAACCGACCTATCCCAGCGAAAAATATGGTTATATTATTCCGAAGTCATCGGAAGCTGTCAGCCGGGTGGCGATGTTTAAGGAAAAACCGGACAAGGAACTGGCGGCAGAATATATCCGTCAGGGAGCGTTGTGGAATGGCGGCGTGTTTGCCTTCCGACTGAACTATGTATTGGAAAAGGCTCATGAGCTGATCGATTTTAAGGGATATGAAGACCTTTTAGAAAAATACGGTACGTTGCAGAAGATCAGTTTTGATTATGCAGTGGTAGAGAAGGAGCCGGAGATCGAGGTGATGCGGTTCGCCGGCACCTGGAAGGATCTGGGCACCTGGAATACACTGACGGAGGCTATGGACAGTGAGTGCGTCGGTAAGGCAGTGTTCAATGAGACCTGCAGAAATGTCCATGTGGTCAATGAACTGGATATGCCGGTTCTCTGCATGGGGCTGAAGGATATGGTGGTGGCAGCCAGTCCGGAAGGAATTCTGGTATCGGATAAGGAACAGTCCAGCTATATAAAGCCCTATGTGAGCAGTTTTGACCAGCAGGTCATGTTCGCAGAGAAATCCTGGGGGAGTTTCCGGGTAATGGATGTGGAGAAAGAGAGCCTGACCATCAAGGTGACCCTGAATCCCGGACACAGGATGAATTATCACAGCCATGAGCTCAGAGATGAAGTGTGGACCGTGATTTACGGGGAAGGCCGGGCTATAATTGATGGAGTGGAGCAAAAGGTGAAAGCCGGAGATGTACTGCGTATGCCGGCGGGCTGCAGACACACGATCCTGGCAGATACAGAACTGCAGGTGATCGAAGTACAGCTTGGAAAAGACATTAGTGTGCAGGATAAACAGAAATATCCGAATCCCTGAAAAGCAGAAGACAGAAGAAAAAACGGGCCTTAGAGGAGAATTTCCTCTAAGGCCCGAATTAATGCTTCGCCAAATAAAAATCGTCCCTGTTCATTGGGATGGACAGCATCCGCCATATAATTGTTGACATTGGAAGCATCCCATTGCAGGGAATTGTTTACGTTGAGAAAATCCACCTGCAGATCCGCAGCGGATTCTTCAGCAGCAGCCACAAAGTCTGATAAAATTTCTCTTTGTGGATTCTTTTTTTCGGTACCGTTATGAAAGGAAGAGATGAAATTGGAGGATACGATCAGAATCTTTGACTCCGGATAAGCAGCCTGCAATGCCCGGACACCATCCTCCAGTCCTTTCCGGTAGTCCTCAGTGGAATATCCCGAAAAATAATCATTTAATCCATAATTGATGACAAAACACAGTTTTTGTGCATCCATGGATGTAATATTTTCCTCTGCCAGAAAACGCTGCACGACACTGGGAAAAGAGTTGTCATCGGAATTTAACTGTGTGGCGGAAGAACCACCGATCCCCCGGTTGTCCGAGCGGGCACCGGTGAGCGCACTGATCACGCCGGGAATGGAGGTAAAATCATGATAATTTCCAAATACACTGTCACCGAAATAGATGATATGGGCATCGGACAGGTCGGAATAGACAGCGGGGGAAGCTGTCTTTTCTGTGATCAGGTTACGAAACTGTTCCACGCTGTTTACTTTTTCCGTATTTTGCAGTTTTAAGTCACCGCCCAGTACTAAAAGCATGGTGTAGCGGGCTGCTTCCGCATTCAGTTCCAGAGGCGTGTCATAGGCAGTGGGGTTGGCGATCAGCCATTCCTGTCCGCTGGCAAAATGCAGGGAACAGTTTTCTCTGGCGGCCAGCGGCGCAGACAACACCTGTACTACATTGCTGAAAGTATCCAGATCGCCGCTTGCGTGGGACTGCCAGTATTCCAGCGAAGGAGCGGAGTACAGGATCGTGAACGTTGTCTCTGGGTGCGTATCTACATAGGCCAGGAGTTTCTCATCCAGAGCGTTATAAAAGAGATTGTTCCTGTGGAGACAGCTGTTCCAGAGCGCCATGGGATCCAGGACCAGGAATACATGGGTTACCTCGCTGCCGGAGGAAAAGGCTGCGGCAAGATAGTCCGACAGGTCGGAAAAAGAGGCGATTTTATGCGAACAGCCTACCACATCGTAGCCCATATAGGCAGGGTAAATATCCTCAGGAAAAGCATCCGGGACATACATGGAGAAAAATACACCCTCATAGGATTCCTGCGCAAGTCTTTGCAGATCTGCGGAGCGTTTTCCGGGTTCATAGTATTTATAATAGAGAAGTCCCCCTGATAAAATACCGAGTAAAACGATGATAATAAATACCGTAAGGAGTATCTTTACAGGAGATTTTTTGTGTAAGCTTTGTTTTTTCATGGGATGTGAAATCCTTTCTTCAGATGGACTCATTATACCGCACAGGGCGGGGCATGCCAACACCATTGTTGTTTTTCTTCCCGCAATATGATAAGATAAGTCCGTAAATTATACTGGGATTTCAGAAAACCGGTCTCAAAGAATGCAGGAAAAACAGACAGTGGTAAGCTTGCTTAAGCTATAAATATGAGAACGACAGAATCTGGTCAGAGGACAGGAGGAAGCAGAGATGGAACAGTTAGCTATATTTGGAGGAAAGCCGGTACGTGAGAAGAAGATTTTCTACGGACGGCAATATATTGATCAGGCGGATGTTGAAGCGGTAACGAAGGTGCTGACGGCGGATGTGATCACCAGCGGTCCCCAGGTCAGTGAACTGGAGAAGCATCTGTGCGAGGTCACTCATGCAAAATATGCGGTGGCAGTGTGCAACGGAACCGCAGCACTGCATCTGGCGGCATTGGCAGCAGGCTTTGGAGAGGGAGACGAGGTGATCGTCAGCTCCATCACGTTTGCAGCATCTTCTAACTGCGTACTGTATGCGGGTGCAAAGCCGGTATTCGCAGATATTGATCCGGAGACTTACAATATTGACCCTGAATCGGTGCGCAGACTGATCACGCCGAAGACCAAAGCAGTGGTGGCAGTTGATTTTACAGGACAGGCTGTAGAACTGGATGAAATCAGAAAGATTTGTAAAGAGCATAACCTGCTGTTGATCGAGGATGCAGCTCACGCCATGGGTACAAAATATAAGGGACAGCCGGTAGGCAGTCTGGCGGATATGACCTGCTTCAGCTTCCATCCGGTAAAAACCGTAACGGCCGGAGAGGGTGGAGCCATTACAACGAATGATGAGAAATTGTATCGTCATCTGTTACGTCTGCGTACCCATGGTATTACCAGAGATCCCGAAGAGATGGTACATCCCACGGACGCTATGTGGTACAACGAGCAGGTAGAGCTTGGATTCAACTATCGTATGACCGAGTTCCAGGCGGCACTTCTGTTGAGTCAGCTGAAGAAGCTTTCTAAATTCTCAGAGCGCAGAAAAGAGATCCGCAAGCGCTATAATGAGGCATTTGCAGACATGCCGGAGCTGATCCTGCAGAAAGAGATTCTGGAATCCGACACGACCTGGCATCTGTATGTATTGCACCTGAATCTGGAACACTTAAATTGTGACAGACGGCAGTTCTTTGACGCAATGTATGCGGAGAACACCTGCCCGCAGGTACATTATCTGCCGGTATACTGGCATTCCTATTATGAGAAGCTGGGATACAAAAAAGGACTGTGCCCCAATGCGGAGAAGTATTATAACGAGGTTATGAGTATTCCTCTGTATTACGGTCTGACTGATGAGGACGTGGAAGACGTGATTCATGCGGTGAAAAAGGTAGTGGCATATTATACAAAGCTGAAATAAGTGCAGGTATATTAACGGATCGTTATTGAAACGAATGGGATATGGAGCAGAATGAAACAGAACACAGGAAGTAATCATATTTCGGAAACACCACACAAAAATTTCATAGATATTGCGGTATTTGGCTTTTTGGTGGTTATCGCATCGGTGGTTACGTTCCGGCTGTTTTACAGGCAGTGTGTGGAAAGCTTGCTTGGGACAGGATTGTATCATTCCGATATGAAAGCTTATATCCTGGAGATGCAGGGGCTGGACAGCGGATACAGTTTTCCTTATCCGATTCTGTTCAAACTGGCAGCGGCGATCCATCTGGTTACGTCTTCTCTCGATACCGGAGCGGAACTGGCAATGGCACTGGCAACGATGCTGTTAAACAGTGCGGCTATGATAGCACTGAAAGTGATGCTGGACAAGCATGTGGGTCCCGACCTGCGGAGAGCTATGGCAGCCGGATCTGCGAAGCTGTCCGGAGGCAGGAACGGGAAAGCGTGGATTCCCGGAGTCATAACGGGGATTGTGGCAGTATCTTTATTTTTTGTATCCATGGTATATCCTCCCACAGGTATCTATCTGCCGGGGATCAAGTACAAGTATTTGGGAGTGTTTACACCGAATCCCTTTCATAACGCAACTTATATGGCGGCGCGCCCTTTCGCAATTCTGGCTTTTTTCAAGTATGGAGAGCTTCTGCCTCTGTATGGACATGAGAATGCATGGAAAGAGCATGGCAGGGATTATCTTTTGTTTTCCGTTTATCTGCTGCTGGCTACAATGGCGAAGCCCAGTTTTACCATTGTGCTGGTGGGCGCAGCGGGGATTTTGATGCTGTGGAGAATGTTTGGCAGTAAGTTTCGGAATTTTCTGCCGACGATCCGGCTGGGGATATGTTTTATTCCCACATTTGTGGATCTGCTTTACCAGTTCCGCGGAGTGTTCGTCCCGCAGGAAGGACAGGAAGGCGGTATTGGATTCACCTTCGGTCATGTGTGGATGCAGTATTGCAGCAATATTCCACTGGCAATCGGTCTGGCAGCAGGCTTTCCGATCCTGGTGCTTTTGCTGAACTATAAAGAACTGCGCAGAGACAGTATCTATCGTTTTTCCTGGCAGATATATGTCATGAGCTTCCTTATGGCATTCTGTCTGTATGAAAAAGGATTCCGGGAGATGGATTTCAACTTTTCCTGGGGATATATGTACGGTATCTTTTTTGCGTTTGTGGGAGCGTTGCTGGTATTGCTGCGTGCCACAGCGCGTGCCTGTGAGAAAGCAGCGGAATTACAGGCAGGATCAAACCCGGAAGCACGTAGCAAATGTTGCAGGATCCGTGTGGTGATCGGTATACAGTGGCTGGCATATCTGTGGCACCTGATATGCGGACTGTACTATTTTTACGGATTCCTGAAGGGGGTCATGTATTATTAACTGGTAAGTTAGTCAATGATCACTGGCTAACCGGACGAACTCCCGGAACTAACAGAAGGGCTCTCTTTCAGTTGTAAAGTCTACGAGTGTGAATTTTCTAAGAAAAGTGATTTAGCGGTTCTAAACCGGACGGGGCCGCCTACACGCGCCGTCCATGGCGCGAATCGGCTGACGCGGACATCGTGTCCGCTTTCCCCCTGTCTTTCTACACTTTTCAAGAAAATATCAACACTCTCCGACAAACAACTGAAAGAGAGCCCTTCTGTCCGTCCCGGGAGTTCTGCGGTTCTAAAGTTTTCAGTAATCCAGTAGACCCGGTTGCATATAAGAATAAGCTGACCGTAAACAGACGCCGGTACTTAGCGGGCGTACTTTGGCCGCT
>CAKRRU010000040.1 GCA_934394515.1 uncultured Acetatifactor sp. | reverse complement strand
TCAGTTCATGCCAAATTACAGCGAAAAATACTATATGTATATCATCGACCTGAACGATCTCTACTATATGGATGCCCATGCAAAGGTATGCTTTATCTTCGAGCAGGATAAAATGGCGGATCTGTTCGACTGCGTGGAGATGGACAGCAGTAATTTCCTGTTTTCTGTTGCGGCAGACGGCTCTATGGTACTCTCCATCAATCCTTCGGGGGAATTTTCACCGGAAGAACTGATGACAATGGACTTCGATAAGGGATATGCCAACATTACTTTGGATGGTCAGCAGCTGACCATAGGAAAATATACGTCAGATAACACAGGTTATTCTTACTATTTCAGTTTTCCTTCCTACCAGGCTGCCGCAGGCCTGGGGGGAACGCAGCTGCTTTTTATCTTCTTTGCCCTGTTGGCATTGCTTATCGGCGGTTCTCTGGTATATTATTTTTCCCGTCGGAATGTGCAGCCTATTATTGAACTCGGTCAGGAGCTGCAGACCGCTGTGGAAGTACAGAAAAATCTGCAGGAGGTGGTGGACAGCCAGCGTCCGATCATCTGTACCTCCTATGTGAGACAGCTATTATCCGGTACTGCTACTTCCGAGGATGAAGTTGCCTACATGGAAAACTATCTGGGTATTGCAGATTCTTCTTATTATAATGTGTTATACATCGTTTACTATAATAACTTTGGTGATAATACAGAGACTGCCCTTCCCGGCGGTGTGGAGTCTGTGGAAGAGCTGGAGAAGATCATCGAAAAGGCGCTGGAGAATTTCTTCGATGCACCTCTGTTTTTTTTCAGCCCTTCGGACCGTACCTATTCCGTACTGCTCCACTGTTCGGAGGACGAAGAAAAAGACCTGATCCTGAAGATCAACAACTGTATCCTGCGGTTGCACGACTATCTGCTGGATACTTATGACATCTGGCTCTTTGCCGGAATCGGACGTAATACCGATTCTCTGATGAACGTATGGGAATGCTATCAGCAGGCTTCCGAGGCAGTAAGCTATACCACGAAGAATTACATTTTCTTCCCGTACGAATTCATCAAAAAGGATTCCAACGTGTTCTATTACCCGCCGGAGATCTCTACGAAGCTGATCCACTTCATCTCTACGGGCAATACTCCACAGGTACTGGAGCTCTTCAACCTGATCCATCAGGAGAACATCGAAGAACGTTCCCTGCCGGTCAATTTGTTGAAATATCTGCTGTCGGATATCCGTAACACCTTGCTGAAGGCAAGATTTGCACTGCCTCAAGACGCGGATCCGGAAGCAGTAAAAGCATTGGACGAGCGTTTCAACGAGCACCTGACCTTCAAGCTGTGTGAGGATCTGGCGCTGTCCCTGTGTAATCTCTTCGGTAATAAGGAGGATGACAACACCTTATCCGCTACTATTGAGAAATATATTAAGGAAAATTATAAGGATCCCTCTCTGGGATTGAACAAGATTTCCGATGAATTCCAGATCTCGGAGAGTTATTTCTCGCATATGTTCAAGGAAAAGACCGGAGTCAACTTCTCCACTTATCTGGAGAATATCCGTATGACAGAAGCTGCAAGACTGATCAAGGAGACCGATATCAGTCTGAATGAGCTGTATATTGCTGTGGGATATAATAATTCCAATACTTTCCGGCGTGCCTTCAAGAAGGTATACGGAGTGACCCCCAGTGCCATGCGGGAAAAATAGAACGATCTCTTGATAGAAATGCACAAAGGAACAGCCGGGACATCTTCGGAGGATTTAATCCTCCAGAAATGCCTCGGCTGTTTTCATATCTTCCGGTGTTGTGATCTTAATATTCTGATAGGAAGCCTCTACCAGCTTCACTCTCGTCTCGGTGAACAATTCCACCACACTGGCATCATCCGTTACCTGTATTCCCTGCTCCTGCATCCTGGGAAGACGGTTTTTCAGTCTCTCGTATGCCTGCAGGATCAGACTGGTCTCAAATACCTGCGGTGTCTGGATATTCCAGACCGTTCTTCGATCCGGAGTGGACAGGGCAAAGCCTTCACCGTCGCTGATCTTCACAGTATCCTTGCTCTGTACCGCTGCCACGCAGGCATGATACTGTATTGCTGCTGCGTAAGTATCCACTAATATCTTCTCTGTAAGAAAGGGTCTGGCTCCGTCGTGGATGAACACAAGCCCATGTTCATTAGGCACTTTCAGTCTTCCATCTGCGATCAGCTGTAAGGCTCTGCTCACGGACAGATACCGCTCTGCACCGCCGGAAGTAATGATATTTACCTTGGTGAAACGGTATTTTTGTACAATTTCTTCCCGGACATAGGGAATATCCTGCTCCGCCGTCACCAGAATACAGTCATCAATGATCTGCGATTCCTCTACCGCATGCAGTGCATACCAAATCAACGGCTTTCCTTTTAACGGAAGAAACTGTTTGGCCACTGCTGACTGCATGCGGCTTCCGCTGCCCGCCGCCAGTATTATGGCGGTACATCTGGGCTTTCCGCCGTTCTTTTCCAGCTCCTGATCGTACTCTTCCTCTTTTTCTGTTCTGTTTGTTGTATAATCTTCTGTCAGATTTCTGTCCTGTGCTACTCTGTCTACCATATTCCGTCTATCTCTCTTTGAAATCTTAATTTTTGTTCTTACCGCTCGCCCAGTTTCAGGTTCGGTACTGCATTCAGATCGTAACCGCTGCGGACACCTTTGATATACTCATAGTATCCCGCAACACCGATCATTGCAGCATTATCCGTACAGAAAATAGGGGATGGATGATAAAATGCGATATTCCGCTTTCCGCATTCCTCTTCAAACGCTGCCCTTAAGGAAGAATTGGATGCCACGCCTCCGGCAATGGCGAATTTGTTCAGGCCATACGCCTTTACCGCATGCAAAGAATGGCTTACCAACACATCGACTACAGCCTTCTGGAACGATGCAGCCACATCTGCCTGACATATCTCCTCTCCTTTCATCTGACATCCGTTCAAATAATTCAATACCGCGGATTTCAGACCACTGAAGCTGAAATCATACTCATTCTCTGCCACTGCCGCTCTGGGGAAATGAATCGCATCCGGATTGCCCTCCTTCGACACTTTGTCGATCTTAGGTCCACCGGGATATCCCAGACCGATTGCCCTGGCCACCTTGTCAAAAGCCTCTCCCGCCGCATCATCTCTGGTCCGTCCGATGATCTCGTATTCTCCGTAATCCTTAACTACTACAAGGTGGGAATGTCCGCCGGAAGCCACCAGACAGATAAACGGAGGTTCCAGCTCCTTGTTCTCTATGAAATTCGCACTGATATGACCCTCAATATGATGTACGCCTACCAGTGGAATACCGGTAGCAAAGCTGATGGCTTTCGCCTCGGAGACTCCGACCAAAAGCGCTCCCACCAGTCCGGGACCATAAGTCACCGCAATGGCTGTAATGTCTTCCAGTGTCACATGTGCATCCGCAAGTGCCTGCTCAATGACTTGATTGATTTTCTCGATATGTTTACGGGAAGCGATCTCCGGTACTACACCGCCGTATAATGTATGTAATGCGATCTGTGAAGATATGACATTGGAAAGTACTTCTCTGCCGTTTCTCACCACGGAAGCCGCCGTCTCATCACAGGAGCTCTCGATTCCAAGAATATAAATATCTTTTTGTTTTTCTGTCTCTGCCATTTTTCTGCCTACTTTGCTTTTAATTATTCTGTGACTGTTCCAGAGAATCATTCACCTGGTCTGCTGTTTCCCAACCGTAGATCCTCCATTTGCGGTTTTCGTCCTTACGTAACAGATATACCAGCATGGTGGAACTCTTTTTTCCATTTTCTGTAATTCCATAACCACAGGAAATCCGGGCAAAAGAATATCCATCGGCCGTATAATAGTCTACGTTGGTGCTGTTTGCAAGAGAAACACTTGTTATTTTTCTCTTGCTGTCCTTATAATTCTTAATTTCTCCCTGTAATCGGATCAGATAGGTATCTTCCTCGTTATTTTCCCGAAGCTCTTCATCAAACAGTTGCAACGATTTTCTTCCTAACTCCTGAATCTCTTCAACGGTACAGTCTTCATTGTAGAAGCATTTGATCAGGTCATTGTAATACTTGATGACTTCCTTGGGTGTGGCCGGATAATTATTATTCAGATTCCGGGAAAGTGCCGTGTCTACCTCAGACATCAGGGCTTCCTGCTGCTCCGTCCGGTTTTTCCCTGACAGGTAGGAATAGTATCCCACTACCAGAACAATGAGGAATATCAGAAAAATGGTAATTTTCGTCATGGACGTATTGTTTTTTTTCATACCTTCCTACTCCCCTTCGTCAAAGTTCAGTTCCATGGTCCAGCCATCCTTCGCCGCATAAGCTGCCGGAAAGATCTTGCGGACATCGTCCATAAATTCTTCCGGTCTTGTCATGGACGGACTGTAGTGGGTCAGCCACAGTTTCGGTGTTCCCACCTCTCTGGCGATCTTCGCAGCCTCGTACATGGTCATATGCTTATGTTCTCTGGCCTTCGCCAGCTTGTCCGGCTCTCCGTACATGCCTTCCAGGATCAGCAGATCCGCTCCCTGTGCATTCTGACGGATGCTCTCAGTCGGGCGGGTATCGGTGCTGTAAGTCACCTTCAGCCCCTTGCGCTCCGCTCCCAGTACCATATCCGGAGTGTAGATACGTCCGTCTTCTTCCAGGTTTTCTCCCTTTTGCAGGCGGTTCCAGAATTTCATGGGAATGCCCTGTTCTATGGCTCTGTCCTTATCAAACCGGCCGGCGCGGTCGATCACGCAGCTGTAGCCGTAGCAGAGCACATTATGATTGACTTTGAAAGCTTCCAGGCGGAAGCCTTCAAATGAAAAAGTCTGCGCATTCTCTGTGATTTCCATGCATTTCACTTCAAAAGGAAGCTCCGGTGCGATCACTCTCAGAGAAGCTACCACCTTCGTAAGTCCTTTGGGTCCGATCAAAAGCAGCGGTTCCGTGCGCTCTGCATTTCCCATGGTCAATAGCATTCCCGGCAGACCGCTGATATGATCCGCATGAAAATGGGTAAAGCAGATAATATCGATAGGATTCGGACTCCAGCCTTTTTCCCGCATAGCGATCTGTGTACCTTCTCCGCAATCTATCAGAATGCTTTTCCCATTATAACGCATCATCAGGGAAGTCAGCCATCTGTAAGGCAGCGGCATCATTCCTCCTGTTCCCAATAAGCAAACGTCTAACATCTTTCCTCACAATCTGCTGTCTGCACAGCATCTTATTATCCTGTTACGGCAATATCATTATAAAAGTTCTGTCTCCGGCAGTTCCTCCACCGGAATGCGAAACGACCCGATCCATCTGTCGTAGCAGTCTTCACACAGATCAAAGGTATGTCTTATGCCATCTTTTCTGCTGAAATAGCCAAAGCGGACATCCGCCGCATAATATCCTTCCCGGATGATCTCATTTTCTATTTTCAGCTCCCTGCCGCAGCCATTGCATATTACCTGTTTCAATTTACCGTTTTCTTCTTTTCGCATCTTACCTTCCACCTTTCTGACTGTAAATGTTACGTTTCCATCCTTTATTTATTATAATGGATAATCCGCCGGATGGTGGTGGTAATACTTGTTAACGACGCCACATGATCATGGCATCCTCTGTCGGCTTCTCATAAAATCCCGGACGGATTCCTTCGGAAACGAACCCGAACTTCTCATATAAACGGGTCGCCGCCGCATTGCTCACTCTGACTTCCAGAGTATACGCCGTGATTCCTCTCTCAGCACCCAGACGCAGCAGTTCTTCCAGCATTTTACTGCCTACCCCCAGGTTCCGGTACTCCGGTGCCGTCACGACATTATCAATGTTCCCCTCATGAAAGCTGTCTGTCAATCCGGCGCAGCCTGCGATCCGGCCGTCCACCTCTGCTACAACATACAGGCAATAGTCTCTCGTCAGAAGTCCTCTGAAATCTTCTGCCGACCATGGCATGCTGAAAGAGGCAGCTTCGATCCGGCTCAGTTCGTCGATATCCGTATCCTGCAGCAAGCGTACTTCTATCTTCATACCTGTGCCTCTTTGGCGGCAGCGGATCTTTCCTGTTCCTCGCGTTCCCGCTCTGCCTGGCTCTTGCGCAGATATTCCGGTTCGTGTTCCGCAGCTGTTACCGTTCTGCCCTGTGCATAGTAAATGGCTCCCAGCGAAGCCACGCTGGCAGCACGCTGCCTGTTATTGGCTGCCGGAGCGAAAGAACAGGGGACTTGCAGCTTCTGCAAAATCTGACCGCGGTATACCGGTACACCATCACCGAGGAAGATCACTTCCCGGCCCAGTCGATTCAATTCTTCTGCCAGTTCGTCCACCGCAATGGCACACTGTTCTTTTATACCATGCATCTCAAGGTGCTGTCCGGTACCGGCATTTTCCGCATTCTCTGCTTTACGGAACTCATAAATCCCGGTATATACCTGATTTCTTCTGGCATCCATAATGGGACATACCAGCTTGTCCGTCCCCCAGAGATTAAAGGCAAGACCTTCCAAAGTCGGAACTTCTACCAGCGGGAGATTCAGTGCCAGGCCCAGCCCCTTTGCGGTTGCTGCTCCGATCCGGAGTCCGGTGAAAGAACCGGGACCCGCAGAAATAGCGATTGCATCAATGGTGTGAAGATCCAGATCGATCATCTGACGGATCTCATCCAGCATCGGCAGCAATGTCTGGGAATGGGTCTTTTTATAATCTGTAGTGTATTCTGCGATCAGGACATCATCCTCCACAATTGCGGCGCTCGCCACCAGTCCGGAACTGTCCAATGCTAATATCTTCATACTGTCGTCATCTCCTCAATAGTGATCCGTCGATAGTCAAATCCCTTCTCCAGATCCTTTTCTATGGTCACCTGCCTGTAATGTTCCGGCAGGATCTCTTCGATCAGATTCGCCCATTCGATCAGGCAGAGTCCCTCCCCGTAAAAACAGTCCTCATAGCCGATTTCTTCCATCTCCTCCACATCTCCGATGCGGTAAACATCAAAATGATAAAACGGCATACGGCCTTCCTCGTAGATCTGCACGATAGTAAAGGTAGGGCTGTTCACCGGCTCCGTGATCCCGAGTCCGTCCGCCACTCCCTGGGTAAATACCGTCTTGCCGACCCCCAGATCTCCGATCAGGGTATAGACCTGTCCGGGAAGCGCTTCTCTTCCGATCTTCTGGCCCAGCGCGAAGGTCTCTTCTGCACTATGGGACTCTATAATTTCTTTTTTGCTGTCTGTGTTACCTGTTGTCATTCTTATTACACTTTCCTAATATTTATGTAATGCCAAAGTTCATTCTCGTCAGCTGCGGATCTTCACCTTCGCAGGAGGCATATGCGTGGAAATCATTTCGATAACATCTGTTGTCTTATCATTCATCTGGTTTTTGGGGAAAATCGTTGCATTGTTTTTGGCTGTATATACAATAACACTGCGTCCGGTAGATACTGCCTTCAGACAGTCTTCCCATTTCTGGCAGGTCGATGTCTCCCCCTGGGAAATGGTGATCCCGTTCTCGTCCAGCACATAGTGCAGCGGCTCCTTGAATACCGGACTGTCAGCAACTTGTTGTTTACTTTTAATGAATAGTGTCCATGGAAGATATAACAGAATCACCACTCCCAGAATCAGATAGATCCAATACTGTCTGGAAATACCTACGATGATCCCCAAAGCCCCGATCACCGCCCCCAGAAGTCCGGAAATACTGTTATAGCTGTGCCGCAATAAAAAGTCGTATAAGTCCCCCGATGTAATCTTAACATCTAATTCTACCATATGAATTCTTTCCTTATATAATATTAATATAATGATGTCGGGGTCAAAAGCCCCCGACTTTGATGCCTGCGGATTGCTCCGTGCTACGCACTCCCACAATATGCCAACAACGCGCAGGATTGCATATTACAAAAATCATTATAAATTTTTTCCTTTAAAAAAGCAAGTAAAGAACCGCAGGGATTCCAATATCCGATTCTTGCGGTTCTTAATTTATCCATATTTATTTAATTGTGTTTTAACTTTTATCTTCTATTCATGTCGCAAAGCTTCTATGGGACTTAATTTTGCTGCCTTTTTCGCCGGATAGATTCCGAAGAAGATACCCACTGCCGATGAAAACAGGCTTGCTCCCAGCACTGTTCCCACACTTACCTTTGCGGTAAATCCGATCAGACTGCAGATACCGAAGGCTCCTGCCACACCGATGAGGATACCGATCAGTCCTCCCAACAGGGTAATGATGGCGGATTCCGACAAAAACTGCAGCAGGATGGATCCCGTCCGGGCTCCCAGGGATTTGCGGATACCGATCTCTCTGGTACGTTCCGTTACGGATACCAGCATGATATTCATAACGCCGATACCGCCTACCAGAAGGGAAATGGCTGCCACAAATACCACAAATATTGTAATATAACTTAAGATCTGGTTCATTTGACTCATATAGTCATTAAAGTTCTCAACACCGATCAGATTTTTACCGCGTACACCATGCCGGTTTTCCATAAGTCTTACTACGTCCGAAGCCACCTGTGACGCATTTTCCCCACCGTCACTGATGATCAGAAGATCATTATAGGTCACATAAAAACCATAATCCTCAGAAACAACAGAAATGGGTGCCTCCAGAGAGATCGTGGTATTTCCTACCATGCTCATGAGTTTGGACGCATTATCCTTACGGATGCCGACAATCGTGAATTCCTGTGTCACTCCATACAGACTGAAATCAAATGTCATTCCCACTACATTTGTATTGCCGAACAGCGTTCTTGCGCTGCTCTCTGTGATAACACAGACTTTATTGGCAGAATAGTAATCCGTATCCGTAAAATATCTGCCTTTGATAATAGGATCGTTGCTGGAATACTCCAGTCCCGGCATTCCAAAAGATGCCGATGCGGCAAATGTTCCTTTTCTTCCCGTGGCAGATCCTCCAAATCCCCACGAAGGTGTTACCGCCTTGACATTCGGAACCTTTTCCATAATAGCATCAATATCTTCTTCCGAAAACTCAATGGCAGATCCATCATCGTTATCCTTCGAATATATATATATCTGTCCTCCGGCCATGGCGTTCAGTTCTCCGTTGATGCCGCCCTTGACACCATCGCCGATGGAAATGATCATGATCACGGAGGAGATACCGATGATAATTCCCAGCATTGTCAGAACGGAACGGCCTTTATTGCTTCGGATATTCATCAATGCAATTTTGATGTATTCCCATACCTGTGCCATAATCCGCCCCCTACTCCTGTGGCACGACAGCAACTGCCATGCCTTCCTCCAGACTTTCACCGGTAATGCTGCTTACAATGATCTCATCCTCTTGCGTAATGCCGTCCAGAATCTCTGTATATTCATCGGAGGAAATACCGCAGGTTACAGTGCGTCTTACGACCGTTCCATTCTCCACAACATACAGAAAGTCGCCGTCTTTATCCGCATTGATCGCTTCTACCGGGATCATCAGGGTATCTTTTGCGCTGTTGGTATGTACTGTCAGTTTCGCATCCAGTCCCAGAATGATCTTGTCATCCGGATTCGTCAGATGTACTTCTACCCCCACCATCGGAGTATTGGAAGCATTCAGGGTTGCCATACGGTTGATCTTAGCGATCTCTCCTTCGTATTTATTGCCGGAGATCGTAACATCTACTTTCTGACCGATAGCAAGTTTTGCCACATCGGACTTGGAAGCATCAAAGGTAACTTTTACATTCCGGCTGCTCTCCAGCGTGATCAGTTGTGCTCCCTCTGCCACACTGGCTCCGGAGACTCCGGTACATTCCGTTACAATACCGTCGAAATCCGCAACAATTCCTTTCTGCGCTTTGTCGTACTGTTCCTGTGCTTCCTTGTAAGTCAGCTGTGCCAGATCCCTGTCTGCCGCATAAGCCTGGGACTGGTAACCGTTCAGGATCGTGCTTTCGCTGCTTCCCTTCTGGCTCTTCATTTCTGCCTTGTAATTCTCACATTCGGTAATATGCTCCTGTACCGTTGCGATTTCATTCTGCATGTTTACTACATAATCACTGGAATTGGCAATGGACTGCACATAAGTGTTTCTCGCCTGATCGCTGCTGATATCCTGCAATTCCTTATTGATCTGTGCTGCCCGCTCCTGCGTCACGCCATCCTGCAATTCCTTATTCAGATCCGCCGCTCTTCTGCTCAGATTGTAGCTTTCCTCAGACAGCTGTCTCTGGGTCTCTCTCTGACTTGTGCTCAGTTTATCCTGCAGATCCTTCAGATAAGATTTATAATCCGCCAGCTGCTGATCCAGCACGGCCAGATTCGTGTTAGCCTCGCTCAGCTTCGCATTGCTTTTACTGTTCTCTGACATGGTACTGTTGTAAGATGCGTTGCTCTTGTTCTGCTGTAATGTTGCTTCCTGCAGGCGTTCTTCCATTTGGTCCATGTCATAGGTCATCAGTACCTCTCCGGCCTCGACAGCATCTCCGGCTGCCACACGGACTTCGTTCAGTCTGCCGCTGACCGGGGCAAAGAGAACGACCTTCTCTTCACTTGCTACTTTTCCGCTGGTGCTGACATTCTCTTCAATATCTCCGCGGAATGCATTGGTAGTGGTTACCATCACCCCGGTATTACCGGAAAATGCACAGCTTACCATGCGAATCACGATCAGTAAGATCACGATAACCGCAATAATAACAGGTGCTTTTTTACGTTTTTTGCCTGATTTCGGAGCTTTTTGCTGCCTCCGCTGTTTCTTTTCTTCTTTCAATTTCTTTTTTTCTTCTCTTTTTATTTCTTTGGCACTCAGTGTCTGTTCTGTTTTTTCCTGCTGTTCCATCATCCCTCATGATCCTTTCCGCTATTCTGTTCTGTAACTTTCTTTTACGCCCCTGTGGGCAGTTCTTCCGTAGGAACACTCTGTCCTGAATCGGATTCTACTTTACCGTCCTTGATCTTGATCACCCGCTTTGCCTGTGCCGCAATATCATTGTCATGAGTGATCAGGATGACCGTTCTTCCCTCGCTGTGTAATCCTTTCAGGATATCCATGATCTCCTTCGTAGAATTGGAATCCAGATTACCGGTAGGTTCATCCGCCAGGATCACAGGCGGCGCCTGGGCTATTGCTCTGGCAATTGCCACTCTCTGCTGCTGTCCTCCGGACATCTCGGACGGTTTGTGATTCATACGGTGTTCCAGGCCGACTTTTTTCAGAGCTTCTCTGGAAAGCTCCTGTCGTACGCTTTTCGCTACTCCCCGATAGATCAGCGGCAGTTCTACATTTTCGACTGCCGTCAGATTAGGAATCAGATTAAATCCCTGAAAGATAAAACCGATCTCACGGTTCCGGATATCTGACAGTTCATCATCCGTCAATGCTGATACATCCTGTCCATGCAGCCAATACTCTCCGCTGGTAGGCACATCCAGACACCCCAGCATATTCATCAGAGTAGATTTACCACTTCCGGAATGTCCGATGATCGCTACAAATTCCTGCTCGTCGATGGTCAGGCTGACATGATCCAGAGCCCGCACTTCATTCTCTCCCGGATTGTAGACCTTACACACATCTTTGATCTCCACTAATGCACTCATTCCTCATATACTCCCGTTTCATGATACATTTGCCATGTATTGTCCTTTGTGTTACTGTACTACTCGAATAATACAATAATATCTTTTGAGTGTCAACACATTTTTATTATTCTGATGAAATCTACTATAGCAGAGAAAATGAAAAAAATAGTTGGGAAAATTCTAAAGATTTTCTATATTGACAATTCATTCACGAGGTGTTATATTCCATCCATAAGGTAAAGTTCTTCAGGGTTGGGTGCAATTCCCTACTGGCGGTGAAAGCGTAAGCTTACAGTCCGCGACCCGCAGTTCTCTGATCTGCGGCTGATCCGGTGTAAATCCGGGACCAACAGTACAGTCTGGATGAAAGAAGAAGTGTCACTTATATTTTTTGTGATACCTATGCCCCGGAGTCTTTGGATTCCGGGGCTTTTTTTGAAGACTTTCCTTTCATTTTTTCATAAGAAAGGAGTTCTGAAATGAACAATTTAATGCAAACCGTAACTGAAAATGTAGTCTATGTCGTGATCTTCCTGGCTGTTATCGTAGGATGCTTCCTGGCAGCCGTGGTGCTGGAAAAAGGCGCGCAAAAGAAAAACGGAATTTCCGAGCCCATCTTCACTACAAGGAAACTGGCCATGATCGGTATGTTCTCCGCCATTGCCATGATCCTGCATGTGTTGGATTTCCCTATCTTCTTCGCCCCGGGCTTCTATAAGATGGATTTCAGTGAACTGCCCATCTTAGTCGGCTCCTTTGCCTTCGGTCCGGTAGCCGGTGTCATGATGGAATTCGTAAAGATTCTGCTGAAACTGTGTGTGAAAGGTACATCCACCGCTTTCATCGGAGATCTGGCAAACTTCGTTGTGGGATGCAGCCTGATTCTCCCCGCTTCCGCCGTCTATTCCTTTAAAAAGACGAAGAAAAATGCCGTTATCGCATGTATCGCGGGTACTCTGGTCATGACCGTATTCGGTACTGCGTTCAATGCCGTATATCTGCTTCCCGCCTTCTCAAAATTCTACGGAATGCCCATGGATGCCATCCTGGCAATGGGTACCGAGGTAAATCCGTTAGCCAAAGAAGGCAGCATTATAAGCTTTGTGGTTGCATGTGTTGCTCCCATGAATCTGATCAAAGGAACTTTGGTATCCGTGGTCACACTGCTGATTTACAAACCTTTAAGCCCTATCATTAAGACCGGACACAGGGGATAAGTATTATAAGAAAGAGGGATAGCATTTTACTGTGCTATCCCTCTTTCTTCTTATATAAATATAATTCAAATATCTATTCTTACTGCTTCTGGATCTTCATGGTCAGTCCGATCCGCTTCTTCGCCACATCCACCGTCAATACCTGCACATCCACGATATCGCCGACGCTGACAGCTTCCAGCGGATGTTTGATATAGCGGTCGGTGATCTGGGAGATGTGCACCAGTCCGTCCTGATGGACACCGATATCTACAAATACACCAAAGTCAATAACATTGCGCACCGTTCCCTTTAGGATCATGCCGGGCTTTAAGTCCTTCATATCCAGTACGTCACTGCGCAGAATCGGCTTCGGCATATCGTCTCTGGGATCTCTGCCGGGCTTCTCCAGCTCTTTCAGGATATCCGTCAGCGTAATCTCACCGATACCAAGTTCTTCTGCCAGAAGTTTCTTATTTTTAATACGTTTTTCCAGTCCGGAAATATCTTTTGCATCATTTACTGCATTTGCTGCATTGACAGGATTCTTCTTTGCAGAGTTCTCTGCGTCTGCCGCAAACGTCACACCGCCCATTGCCGCCGCCAGGGCTTTTCCCATTGCAGTATTCGTGTTATGCACACGTACGCTCTTGTTCTTCTGCTCCTCACGTTTCTTCGGCGCAGTATCTGCACCGGTCTTTCCGGATGCCTGTCCTGCACTGCTCTTGCCGGAAGCCTTTTTCAAAGCCGCTTGCTTCTGTGCTTCCTTGATGTCTTCCATGGTCAGCCCAAGCTTTGTCATAAGCTGTTCTGCTGCTTCGTAAGACTCGGGATGTACGCTGGTGGCATCCAGTGGATTCGTTCCATCCGGGATTTTCAGGAAACCTGCACACTGCTCGTACGCTTTGGGTCCCAGCTTCGGCACCTTCAACAGCTGCTTTCTGTTTGCAAAACGCCCGTTATTTTCTCTGTAATCGACAATATTTTTGGCAATCGTCTTGTTGATACCGGAGACATATTCCAAGAGAGATGCGGATGCGGTATTCAGATTCACACCAACCTTATTTACGCTGTCCTCTACGACACCGTTCAGGGCATCACTCAATTTCTTCTGGTTCATATCATGCTGGTACTGGCCGACTCCGATGGACTTCGGATCGATTTTTACCAGTTCTGCCAGCGGATCCTGCAATCGTCTGGCGATGGATGCAGCACTCCGCTGTCCCACATCAAAATTCGGGAACTCTTCCGTTGCCAGCTTACTTGCGGAATATACGGAAGCACCTGCTTCGTTGACGATCACGTACTGTACCGGGCGATCCAGTTCCTTCAGCAGTTCTACGATCACCTGCTCGGATTCTCTGGATGCCGTACCGTTTCCTACAGAAATTAAGTCTACATTATATTTTTTGATGAGTTTTTTCAGTTCTGCTTTGGATTCTTCCACTTTATTCTGGGGTGCTGTAGGATAGATTACCTTGGTATCCAGTACTTTTCCGGTCGCATCGACTACTGCCAGCTTACATCCGGTACGGAACGCCGGATCCCAGCCCAGTACCACTTTACCGGCGATGGGCGGCTGTAACAGCAGCTGTTCCAGATTCTTACCGAAGACATTGATAGCGCCGTTCTCTGCTTTTTCCGTCAGATCATTACGGATTTCTCTTTCAATAGCAGGTGCTATTAAACGATCATAGCTGTCTTCCACTGCAGCACGGATCACCGGAGCCGTATATTCATTTTCCTTCGTGAGCAGCTTCTTCTCAAGGTAACGGAGAATCCTCTCTTCCGGCGCATTTACTTTTACAGTCAATATTTTCTCTGCCTCTCCGCGGTTCAATGCCAACACTCTGTGACCGGCAATCTTTTTCACCGGTTCTTCAAAGTTATAGTACATCTCATATACGCTCTGGGCTTTTTCGTCCTTGGCAGTGCTTGTGACGATGCCTTCCTCTACGGTAATATCACGGATATAGCGTCTGTGATCCGCATCATCGGAGATCATCTCTGCAATGATATCCTGTGCTCCCTGCAAGGCTTCCTCCGGGGTCTTTACTTCTTTTTCCGCAGATACATATTTTGCCGCCTCGGTAAGCACCGGCTCTGTGGCATCCTGGCGAAGAATATATTCTGCCAGGGGCTCCAGTCCTTTTTCTTTCGCAATGCCGGCACGGGTCTTTCTCTTAGGGCGGTAAGGGCGATACAGATCCTCCACCACTACCAGTGTCTGGGCAGCCAGGATCTTTTCCTTCAGCTCATCCGTGAGTTTTCCCTGCTCCTCGATACTTTTCAGTACCTGTTCCTTTTTATCTTCCAGACTTCTCAGATAGTTCAGTCTCTCGCCTAAGTTACGCAGCTGCTCATCATTCAGCGATCCGGTGACTTCCTTACGATACCGGGAGATAAAGGGAATGGTATTCCCCTCATCAATCAGCCTGACCGCAGCTTCCACCTGCCATTTTTCTACCTGAAGTTCTTCTTTGATTTTCTGTATAATATCCATAGTTCCTCCATTCGGCTTCCGCCTTCTTGCTTAGCAAAACTATTATACTGGAATCCGGAAGATTTCTCAATGTTTAAAATTGTTTCATCTGTTTTTCATTCTTATTTCATTGCTTAATGACACAAAAAATGTTACAGTATTTATTATGAGTGAAACGTATCAAAAGCATGTCTATTTCACTCGGAAATGAGGATTCTTATGGATTATTATCAGAATCAGAATAACGAAATGAACCAGAATATGCCGCAGGAGGATCCACGCTACAGAGGCTTGTCCATTGCTTCCATGGTATGTGGCATCTGCTCCCTGGTTATGTGCTGCACCGGTATATTGTCTATTCCGGCAGGCGCTCTCGGCATCCTTTTTGCTCTGCTGACCAGAAAATCCGGACAGCGCATGAATACTATGTGTGTCGCCGGCATCTGGCTGTCCTGTGTGGGACTTGCCCTTGGTATTTTCATCACTGTCAGCAGCATGATCACCGTATTCACCGATCCTGCTTATTTTAATATGCTGGATCAGATGTATCAGCAGATGTACGGTGTCGGTATCGATGAATTCTGGCAGTCTTATATGTAAGGAGCCGCCTTTTCTTATTTGTGTAGTTCATTTATCGTGCTGCTCAAATACGGTATTTAACATATTCTATTTTCATTTTACGGAATACAACAGAGTTCCTCACAGCACACAGGAGGAATTCAGCCGAATGCAGAACCTGTCTAATCTAAATCTGACGGTTTCATATGATTTTATGATTGTGTGCAGAAATGAGGAGTTTCCATGGTACAATATACTTCCAGATCTCAGCTAAAAGATCACGCCCGTGACAAAATGGCCGGGCAATACGGTAATGCCATTTTAATGTCCATTTGCGAAGGATTGATTACTTTTTCTCTGACTTTTGCGGTCAGTATGATTTTCACCATGATCTCTACGATTCAGATTCTGATGGGTGGCAGCGGTGAATCAAGTCTTGCAGAATTCCTGCTTCTTACACTGTGTACCACGATTTGTTCTGTATTCACGGGAATTTTCCGTACCGGTACTACACTGTTCTATCTGAATCTGTCCTGTGGAAGACCTGCTACGATATCCAATCTGTTCTACGGATATAAATATATGTTCAAGAAGTCACTGACCATTTCCGCAGTGGTCATCCTGCTGAATGCCGTATGTTCTCTCCCTTATGAGATCTGTTATTTTCTCATGGGAAAAAGCACCGATAAGGTTCCTCTGGCACTGCTGTGCATTGCTTTTATCATTATCGGCATGTGCGTATACCTGCCGATTGCGTTCGGGTTATCCCAGTCTTTCTACCTGTTACTGGATTTCCCCCAGTACAGTGCATCGGAGATCATGAAACTGAGTTTCCGTATCATGAAGGGTCATAAATGGGAACTGTTCTGCCTGCGCCTGAGCTTTATTCCCATGTATCTGCTGGGATTGTTGAGTTTTGGTATCGGTAATCTCTGGGTAAAAGCTTACCAGAGCATGACCTGCTCGCTGTATTTCTTGGATCTGATGCAGGGGGAGCATTGACAAAGGAAGACAGGCAACAAAAAAGACAGTGCTTTGAGTGGAAACCGCGGTGAATTCCCATCTCCTTGCACTGTCTTATTTTTGTACCTATGTTCAATTATGCTTCTGTTTTCTTATCGCCCTGTACGCTGATCCACTTCAGATAGCCATTGATGAAGATATCGAGGCCGCCGTCCAGTACTGCGTCCACGTTACCGGTCTCTACATCGGTACGGTGATCTTTGACCAGTGTGTACGGTTGTAATACATAAGAGCGGATCTGGTTGCCCCAGCCGATCTCCTTGACTTCGCCGCGGATATCTGACAGCTTCTCTACATTGGCTTCCTGTTTCAGCAGATACAGTTTGGCTTTCAGCATCTGCATTGCCTTGTCCTTGTTCTGGAACTGGCTTCGTTCGTTCTGACACTGTACCACGGTTCCTGTCGGGATATGGGTGATGCGGATAGCAGAAGAGGTCTTGTTGATATGCTGACCACCGGCGCCGCTGCTTCGGTAGGTGTCGATACGCAGATCTTTTTCATCGATCTCTACATCCAGATCTTCTTCAATATCCGGCATAACATCCAGGGATACGAAAGAAGTCTGACGTTTGCCCTGTGCATTGAACGGAGAGATACGCACAAGACGATGCACACCCTTCTCCGACTTCAGATAACCGTAAACATTCACACCGTTGACCTGGAAAGTCACCGACTTGATTCCGGCTTCATCACCGTCCAGATAATCCAGCACTTCCACGGTAAATCCCTTACGCTCCGCCCAACGGGTATACATACGATACAGCATACCGCACCAGTCGCAGCTCTCGGTACCGCCGGCACCGGCATTGAGCTTCAGGATGGCATTGTTCTTGTCATATTCTCCGGACAACAGCGTACTGATACGCAGTTCATCAAATTCTTTGATAAACTCGTCCAGTTCTCCCCGGATCTCCGGGATCAGGGACTCATCGTTCTCCTCATATCCCATATCGATCAGGGTCAGGATATCGTCATACTGTGTGGAAAGCTTATCGCACTCTCCCACAGTATCCTTCATGTTTTTCAGTTCTTTCATTTTCTGATTGGAACGCTCCGGGTCATCCCAGAATCCGGGAGCCTCCATCTCACGTTCCATTTCTTCGATTCGCTTGACCTTATTAGCGAGGTCAAAGTGAATCCCTCACTTCCGCTAAAGGTGTTTCGTAGGACAGGATTTCTGTCTTCATCTGATCTAATTCAACCACTTAACGTCACCCACTTTCTGATTTTAATTTTATTCTGCTGCAGTTGATACAGCTGTCGATAATTAGCCGGACTTTTAAATTTGCCGGATTCTCGTCATGCTTTCCGTCCGCAGCAGTTCTTGTACTTCTTGCCGCTTCCGCAAGGGCAGGGATCATTGGGATATACCTTTGCATTTTCACGCTTTACCGGTCCCTTCTGTAAGGAATCATCCTTATTGGTTCCGGTGATCTGTGCCTGCTGCTCACGCTCTACCTTCTGCTCGATCTTGATATGGAACAGAAGTCTCACGGTCTCTTCGCGGATGTTCTGGGTCATCTCATCGAACATCTCATAACCGCTCATCTTGTACTCTACCAGAGGATCTCTCTGTCCGTATGCCTGTAAGCCCACGCCCTGACGCAGCTGTTCCATGTCATCGATGTGATCCATCCACTTACGGTCGATGACTTTCAGCAGAACCACACGCTCCAGTTCACGGATAGCTTCGGGTTCGGGGAACTCGGCTTCTTTTGCTTCGTACAGCTTCACAGCCTCTTCCTTCAACTGCTGTTTCAGGCTGTTCTTCTTAGGTTTCTTCACGCGCTCCGGTGTCAGAGGCTGTAAAGGAATCGTAGGAATGAGCAGGGTATTCAGTTCATTGAAATCCCACTCGGACATGTCCGCATCATCATTGATACAGATATCCACGCAGTTCTCTGTAATATCAGTGATCATCTTATAAATGACATCGCGCATGCTTTCACCATTCAGTACCTTCAGACGCTCTTCGTAGATGATCTCTCTCTGCTCACTCATGACACGGTCATATTCCAACAGATTCTTACGGATACCGTAGTTGTTGCTCTCGATCTTCTTCTGGGCAGACTCGATGGCATTGGTCAGTGCCTTATGCTCGATCTCCTGTCCTTCCGGAATACCAAGAGTATTGAACATGCTGATCAGACGCTCGGAACCGAACAGTCTCATCAGATCATCTTCCAGAGAGATATAGAACTTGGATTCACCGGGATCTCCCTGACGTCCGGAACGTCCACGCAGCTGGTTATCGATACGTCTGGACTCATGGCGCTCGGTACCGATGATCTTCAGACCGCCGGCAGCTCTTGCCTCATCATCCAGCTTAATATCCGTACCACGGCCTGCCATGTTAGTAGCGATAGTCACAGCACCGTGAATACCGGCATCGGCTACGATCTCTGCTTCCAGTTCATGGAATTTCGCATTCAGAACTTTGTGCTGGATGCCGCGCCTGGTCAGCATTCTGCTTAGTTCCTCACTGGCTTCGATCGTGATCGTACCTACCAGTACAGGCTGTCCGGTAGCATGTGCTTCCTCTACCGCATTCACGATAGCGTTCAGCTTCTCTTTCTTCGTCTTGTATACAGCATCCTGCAGATCCTTACGGATCACGGGACGGTTCGTAGGGATCACGACAACATCCATGCCGTAGATCTCACGGAACTCGGTCTCCTCGGTCAGCGCCGTACCGGTCATACCACACTTTTTATCGAATAAATTAAAGAAGTTCTGGAAAGTAATAGATGCTAAAGTCTTACTCTCTCTCTTTACCTTTACATGCTCTTTTGCTTCGATTGCCTGATGCAGTCCGTCGGAATAACGGCGTCCCGGCATGATACGTCCGGTAAATTCATCGACGATCAGTACCTGATCATCTTTTACCA
>CAKRRU010000039.1 GCA_934394515.1 uncultured Acetatifactor sp. | reverse complement strand
GAAGGAACAGAGTCGGCAGAGGAGGCATTCCCACGGAATCTCCCACGATCTTCGGCTGGATCAGCTGACGCGCCAGCTGTCCGATGCCCCAGATGATCAGCAGTCCAATGGCCATTTTATAATCCGAGCTTAAGATCTTGATAATGGCCCAGGGAACCATGACGGTTCCGGTTCCAAAGAAAGGCAGGAAATCCAGAAATGCGATTCCCAGTGCGATCAGCAACGCATAATCTACCTGCAGAACAGCAAATCCGATGACTAATAGCAGATACATCCACACTTCGATTTTAAGCTGTGCCTTGAGATATCCGCCTACTGCTTTGACCAGTCCACGCTTCAGCATATAATACCAGGACAGTACTTCCGCCGGTGTATGCTTACGGAACCATGTTGCCAGCTGATCCCTCTCTGCTACGAAGAAATAAGAAGAAAGCAGTGCCATGATCAGTCCGATCAGGATCGAAGGAACCTGCTTGGCGAAATTGCCCACGGCATTGATCGTAGGGGTGCCGATCTTACCCAGCAGATCCCCCACATAGCTTCCGATCTGATTGATGACATCCATGATGCTCTGCTGTACATCCATCGGAAAACGGTTATAGATAACACTCAGGTTCTGTCCGATATCGGCGAAATCATGTTCCGCACTGTCCCAGATATCCGGCAGTGCACCGATCAGTCCCATGATCTCATCGGTTAACTTCGCCCCTACCAGATAGAGGATCAATATCACCAGTGCGATGACCGCCACGATGACAAAGGCACTTCCCGCTTTTCGCTTGATCTTTACCTTTTCCTCAAAAAAACGAACCAAAGGACTGGCGATCAACGCGATGATCCAGCCTGCCACAAACGGTGCAAAGAATACTAACAGCTTTGGCACCAGGAAAACGATCAACATCAATATAATAAATGCCACACCCAGATTCACTAAGGCTTTACAATATTTCTTCATATACCCTCACTCTCTCACGCATTCTGCCTTTTCTGCCTTCTACGCATATTCGTCATTCCACTATCTATTCCTGTGCGGGATTCTCCGCCGCCAGAACGCTGTCCAGAATCTCGTAGATTTCCTCTCTGCCCTGCTTCGTCTGTGCAGAGTAAGGAACGATCTGTGTATCCGTTCCCGCCTGTAAGGTGGTACGGATCAGTTTTACCTGTTTCTGGATCTGGCTGCGATTGATCTTATCCAGCTTCGTTGCGATAATGATGGGGTCATAGCCGTTACGGCGGATCCAGTCATACATGATCCGGTCGTTTTCCGAAGGCGCGTGCCGGATATCAATCAATAAAAACACAAGTTTCAGCTGTTTCGATTTATGTAGATAATCTTCGATCATCTTGCCCCACTGGGCTTTCACATGCTCATTGGCCTGTGCATAGCCGTAACCCGGCAGATCGACGAAATAGATTTCATCATTAATATTGTAATAATTGATCGTCTGTGTCTTCCCCGGCTGGGCACTGGTTCTTGCCAGTGATTTACGGTTCATCAGTCCGTTGATCAGAGAGGATTTGCCCACATTACTTTTTCCGGCAAATGCCACTTCCGGATGTATATTTTCCGGAAGCTTACTGGTAATTCCGCAGACAGTTTCCAGATTCACATTTTTTATAACCATAGTAATAACCATGCCTTTCCGCAGCCTAAAACATTTTTTTGCACAAAACGCTGCCCTGTGGTCATCACAAGGCAGCGTCTGAAATTATTTTGCCTTTTTCAGAGATTCTCCGCGGATCGTGAGCGGCTCGCCCTCTCCTTCTACCGCTGCCTTGGTGACAACACATTCTTCAATGGTGTCATCCGAAGGGATCTCATACATAGTATCCATCATTACGGACTCCATAATGGAACGTAAGCCTCTGGCACCGGTCTTGCGCTCCAACGCCTTATCGGCAATTGCTTCTACAGCATCCTGCTCGAAATCCAGTTTCACATTATCCATCTGGAACAGCTTCTGATACTGTTTTACCAACGCATTCTTAGGCTCCTGCAAAATACGGATCAAGGCCTCTCTATCCAGTCCCCGTAAGGATACGCAGATAGGCACACGTCCTACAAACTCAGGAATCAGACCGAATTTCACCAGATCGTGCGGCGTTACTTCCTGTAGCAGCTCACTGATATCCTTGTCCTCTCTGTGACCCAGCTCGGTGTTGAAACCGATTGCCTTGCGGTCAAGTCTGGACTCTACGATCTTCTCCAGTCCGTCGAACGCACCGCCGCAGATGAAGAGGATATTGGTGGTATCGATCTGAATCAGTTCCTGATGGGGATGCTTTCTGCCGCCCTGAGGAGGAACGCTTGCCACCGTACCCTCGATGATCTTAAGCAGTGCCTGCTGTACACCTTCACCGGAGACATCTCGCGTGATAGAAACATTCTCACTCTTCTTCGTGATCTTATCGATCTCATCAATATACACAATACCGTACTGTGCACGCTCTACGTCATAATCTGCTGCCTGAATCAGCTTTAACAGAATATTTTCTACATCCTCGCCCACATAACCGGCCTCAGTCAGAGTCGTTGCATCTGCGATGGCAAACGGAACGTTGATGATTTTCGCCAGTGTCTGTGCCAGATAGGTCTTACCGGAACCGGTAGGTCCCACCATGATGATATTACTCTTCTGCAGTTCCACATCATTCAGATCCTTGGGAGCCGTCACTCTTTTGTAGTGATTGTACACCGCAACAGAGAGCACTTTCTTCGCCTCTTCCTGTCCGATGACATATTCATCCAGGAAATTCTTGATTTCCCTGGGTTTGAGAAGATTGATATCCGGAGCCGCGGTCTCTTCCACTTCTTCGTCTTCCAGTTCTTCCTCCAGGATGTCTGCGCAGATATCCACGCACTCATCACAGATATATACTCCAGCAGGTCCGGAGATCAGCTTGCGGACCTGGCTCTGGGCTTTGTTACAAAATGAACATCTGATTTCATTTCCAGAATTTTTTCCTGCCATTACTACTATACTCCTGTTAATTTTCGTGGAAAGTGATCACCTTATCGATCAGACCGTACTCACAAGCTTCCTCGGCGCTCTTCCAGTTATCTCTCTCGGTGTCTGCGCAGATGGTCTCATAATCCTTACCGGTGTTCTCAGCCAGCATACGGTTCAACTTTTCCTTGGTACGAAGGATATGCTTTGCTGCGATCTCGATCTCGGTTGCCTGCCCCTGGGTACCGCCCAGCGGCTGATGAATCATAATCTCTGCGTTCGGAAGTGCGTAGCGTTTGCCTTTGGTACCACCTGCTAACAGGAAAGCACCCATGCTGGCTGCCATGCCGATACATACGGTAGAAACATCACACTTGATATACTTCATGGTATCATAGATTGCCATGCCTGCGGTAACACTTCCGCCCGGGCTGTTGATATACAGATGGATATCCTTGTCCGGATCCTCTGCTTCCAGGAACAGTAGCTGTGCCACTACAATGCTGGCAGAAGTCTCATTGACTTCCTCTCCCAGGAAAATAATTCTGTCCTTCAACAGTCTGGAATAAATATCATAAGACCGTTCACCCTTGCTGGTCTGTTCAATGACATAAGGTACTAAACTCATATTCTAAAACCTCCATTGATTTCTAATTAATACTACTATGTTATCCTACTTAGTAAGCTTTTTCAACGAGATTCCGAAGATTTAATAAAAATTTAAAAGAAAGCGGACCTGGCAGTCCGCTTTCTCTTCGTATCGTATCTTAAAGCATTTCTTATGCTTCTTCAGGCTTCTCTTCTGCTGCCTTTTCCTTCTTGGTGGTCTTCTTGGCTGCAGCCTTTGCTTCCTTAGCGTTATCTACGATGAAATCAGCTGCCTTTCTTACGCAGAGATCTTCTCTTACCTGCTTGGCGCCCTGCTCACCCAGAAGCTCTTTTACCTTGTCTGCTTCCATCTGATAAGCTTCTGCCATGCTCTTAACCTCTGCTTCGAAATCTTCATCGGAAGCTTCCATCTTCTCAGCAGCTGCTACAGCTTCCAGAACCAGACGGGACTGGATTCTCTTCAGTGCTTCGGGCTTCAGCTGTTCCATCATGGCCTGCGCGGTCAGACCGGTGAACTGCATGTACTGCTCCAGAGTAAGACCCTGTGCCTGGATTCTCTGAGCGAAGTTCTCTAACAGCTGTCTCTGCTGGGTCTCGATCATAGCATCGGGAATCTCCATCTGTGCATCCTCGATGACTGCATCCAGAACTGCCTCTTCCTTAGCGATCTTAGCTTCCTCTTCCTTCTTGGAAGTCAGCTTCTTCTGTACATCTTCTCTATACTCAGCCATGGTATCGAAATCAGATACTTCGCTTGCGAACTCGTCATCCAGCTCAGGAAGCTGCTTCTCCTTGATCTCCTTCACAGTGCACTTGAATACTGCGGGCTTGCCTGCCAGTTCTTCTGCATGGTAATCTTCGGGGAAGGTTACATTTACTTCTGTCTCTTCGTTCAGCTTCGCGCCAACCAGTGCCTCTTCGAATCCGGGAATGAAAGAACCGGAACCGATGGTCAGAGGATAGTTCTCACCCTTGCCGCCTTCAAATGCAACACCGTCTACAAAACCTTCGAAGTCGATTACGGTCATATCGCCGTCCTTCACAGCACGGTCTTCTACATTGATGGTTCTTGCATTGCTCTCACGCTCTTTGTTGATCTCAGCGTCAACTTCTTCGTCACTTACCTTGATCTCGATCTTGTCAACCTTGACACCCTTGTACTTACCAAGCGTAACTTCCGGCTTCAGAGCTACTTCTGCGGTAAAGATGAAAGGCTTGCCGGCCTCTAACTGGGTCACATCGATCTTCGGAGAAGATACGACCTGCTCCTCACACTCTTCCAGAGCCTTATCATAAGCATCGGGGATCAGTGCATTGGCAGCATCCTCATAGAATACGGACTTGCCGTACATCTGCTCGATCATCTTACGGGGAGCTTTGCCCTTACGGAAACCGGGAATGCTAATCTTGTTCTTATTCTTCTGGTAAGCACCTTCGATTGCCTTCTCCAGTTCTTCAGCAGATACTTCGATGGTCAGCTTCGCCATGTTTTTCTCTAACTTTTCAACCTGTAAACTCATTATAAAATTTCCTCCTTTATACCCTTGCGGGTCTGTATCCAGTCGCAGTCATTTTGCAATTATAGCATAAGTCTGGCAAAATGACAACCCTTTTATTCCTGCGTTTTATGGGGTGTTGTATACGGTTTCATCGAGTATTTCAGGTTTTACTGTTTGATTTTGTCTGAAGCGGTTTCGTCCTTACTCGCATAGAGACATTTGGAACGCACTCCCGGGATCATACCGAGCTTCCCTGACAGGGCACTGATTTTCTCCTGCGGTGCGTCCATTACCACGCTGATGATGTTCATCTGTTTCTCATGATAAGGTATCCCCATTCTGCCGATGATATATTCCCCATATTCATGTAAAAGTCCATTGATCCGGGGTGCTGCCTCCGTATCTTCTACAATGATACCGATCAAAGTTACTCGCGTGTTATCCCTGCCTGCTTCCATCGTTGCCTCCATTGTTCTGATTTTCTAAATCTATTTACATTCAGCCTGAGGCCGGATATGCGTCGCCATAAGCAGAATGTGCTCACCTGTCTTCTCCCCGATATAGTCCTGCACTTTTTTCCGGTTCTCCTCGTCCAGTCCGGTGAACGGTTCGTCTAACAGCACACACTGTGCTTCTGCTTCCATTGCCCTTACCAACGCAACTCTGCACTTCATTCCGCCGGAGAGCTCTCTGCACGGAATGTCAAGTGCTTCCTCCGGCAGCACTTTTACAAGTGCCGTCCGTGCCTGTGTCACATCCCCCAGTACCATCTCCAGATTCTTCACCGCACTATAGTCCTCACACAGCCGATTCTCCTGAAACTGCACAGCAAAGGTATCAATGCCGGATATTTCACCTTCCTGTGGCTGTTCCAGTCCGCACAGACACCGGAAAAAGGTCGTCTTGCCGCTGCCGGAAGGCGTATCTAACAGGTATGGCGTTCCGCTGTGGAACTCTGTGGTCACATGTCGGAAAACCCAGCGGTCATGGTAGCATTTTCCGAGATCGTATACCTTGAGCACCGGTCGTTCGCACCCAGTGTTCGCCAAAGGCCCGGCATTTCTCCGAACCGCATTTTTCTGCCTGCCCCCTCTCGCCATATTCGGACATCTGCAAACCGGTTCCCACCTGAAAAATACTTCCAGACAAAAGAACACTGTTTTTTCAAAAATAACGCTCAACAATACGATTACCGCTGCCCAGGCCAACAGATCCGCCGTATCCAGATATATTTTCGCCAGATACAGTGCGCCGCCGATGGAATGCACAGGCGTACCGATCACTTCCGCCGCCACCCCGGACTTCCAGCACATTCCCAGAGATAATTGAAAGGCACTGAGCAAAAAAGGCTTTAACGCCGGACGATAGATATAGAAAAATCTGGTACCGAACGGAAGCCTGAAGACCTCAGCCATCTCCAGCAGTTCTCTGTCCGCATTCTTTAAGCCTTCCAGCGTATTCAGATAAATATTCGGAAATACTACCAGAAAGCAGATTGCCACCGCCAGCATACCCGATCCCCACCAGATCAGCAACAGTACCGCAAAAACCGCCACCGGCACCGCCTTGCAGAACACCATGAACGGACGAAGCACTTCCTCCACGATCCCGTATCGGCTGCTTATCGCCGCCAGAAAAAGTGCCACAATCACTCCCAGCAAAAATCCCGCCGCGATACGCCACAGCGAACTGAAAACGCTTCTCCAGAATTCTCCCTGTGTAATCAATACCATCAGCGCACGCAATGCCTGCACAGGTGTAGCAATCAGCAGAAAATTGTCCACACACATTGCCAGGATCTGCCAGACTGCCAGCCAGAATATCAATATTATTATTTTTTTGATAAAAATAACATATTTACTCTGCGACATAATAGAAATCATCCTCAGGGAGTCCGCCGCCTACCGACTGGGAATCCTGTCCGAACAGTACTTCCAGATATCCGGAAAGTGCCTGCTTCATTTCCGTTCCATCTATATAAGTAATATTGCAATTCGGAATTGCCTTCTGCGCAATCGGGGCTTTTGCCACGATCTGCGCATCCACTGCCAATGCGGCACCGGTTTCGGGATCCGCATTTACTGCTTCCGCACTTGCCTTATGATCTTCCATAAAAGCTTTTACACAAGATTCATTCTCTTCCAGGAACTCTTTGCGGACGACCGTAACGCCGGTGACCATACTGCTGCCGTTCTCGCCCTGTACTTTGTTCCATTCCGCATTCAGGTCTAGGATCACCTTCAGCGCATCATTCTGCATACATGCTGCGGTGACAAAAGGCTGTGGTAAAAGTCCGATTGCTGTAGGGTCCTCCGCCAGCACTGAGGCAACCTCGGTCGCTTCCGATTTATATTCCAATGTTACATCCTCTGCGGACATGCCGTTCGCAGCAAGCAGATACTGTAATACATAGTCCGGCGTCGTTCCTTTTCCGGTCAGGTAGATCGTTTTTCCCACAAGGTCGGTAAAACTCGTCACGGAATCTTCTCCGGATACCATATACAGTACGCCCAAAGTATTGATATCAATGACTTCCACGCCGCCCTGCGTCTTATGATAGAGGATACTTGCCACATTGGCAGGCACCAGTGCGATATCCAGCTCGCCTTTTACCATCAGGGGCAGGATCTCATCCGCTCCGGTCGCCATCTGAAATTCATAAGTATTGGAGGTCTCGCCTTTCCCGGCTTTATCCATTAAAAATAAAAGTCCGAGAGAGGTCGGTCCCTTTAAGGATGCCACACGTACTGTCGTGCCATCCGTATTCTCCGTGCTTTCTGTTGCTGCGGTCTCCGCGCTTTCCACCACTGTGTTCTCTTCCGTCCCGTCAGGCCGTACACTCTCCGTCGCCTGACTTTCCGGCACTGTGGCTTCCCCCTGTGTCCGGCCGCATCCCGCAAGACCGCCGCACAACAGTCCCAGAGTCAGCGCAAATGCCAGTGCTTTTGTGATTCCTGTTTTCTTTTTCATTGTTTTTTCGCCTTTCTGTATAGAATAAATTACAGCAACAAAAAAACACCTTCTCTTCTCAGCTCCGCCGGATCTCATCGGGCTTCAAAGGTCAGTCACTTCTGTGGGATTACGGTCAGTGAGGCTCACCGCCTTCTTTCCGGTCTCCGTTTCCTATTGTTGCTTTTTGATTATAACGTAAAAATGAAAAACTTACCAGCATGAAAAAAAGGACGATGCTCATACTAATACCAAGATAAGTGATTCCAAAACGCTTATCTGAAACAAGAAAACCGAATTCCAAACGGAGGTGAACGAAATGGCAAGTAAAACCAATAGAGTAGAAGTTCCCGAAGCTAAGGCTGCAATGGATCGTTTCAAGACCGAGGTAGCATCCGAGCTGGGTGTTAATCTGAAAGAAGGTTATAACGGCGACCTTACTTCTAAGGAAGCAGGAAGCATCGGCGGTGAAATGGTTCGTCGTATGATCAAGAAGCAGGAAGAGCAGATGAAATAAGCTCTGTCTGCCTGTCGGATCAGAAGCCAAAAGAAGCTGTACAGAGGGATTCTCTGTACAGCTTCTTACTGTGTCAGTATCTTTGGTGAATCACGCGCTTCTCCGTGCTTCGCACTCTCGAACCGCTACAGCCATTCGCATTCCGGGCTGTCGCCCTACTTGCTCATGTCTTTTGTCCGTCTAATGCATAGGCGTTCCTGCCTGCAAGCAGTCGTCCCGCCTATGCATTGACAGACTATTCACCAAAGACTGCTTTATAATCTGCCTGGAATTTAGCAATACCGGCATCGGTCAGAGGATGTTTTACCATCTGCTCAATGACTGCGTAGGGAACGGTTGCGATGTCAGCGCCTGCCAGTGCACAATCGGTTACATGGATAGGATTACGTACACTTGCTGCGATAATCTGGGTATCCAGATCAGTCACCGCAAAAATATCAGCGATATCACGGATCAGATCTACGCCTCTCTGGCTGATATCATCCAGTCTGCCCAGGAAGGGAGATACATAGGTAGCACCTGCACGTGCTGCCAGCAGAGCCTGGTTTGCAGAGAAAATCAGAGTCACATTGGTCTTGATGCCTTCGGAGCTTAATACTTTACATGCTTTTAAGCCTTCTACCGTCATAGGGATCTTAACTACCATGTTGGGATGAATGGCTGCGATCTCTCTTCCTTCCTTGATCATGCCTTCCGCATCTACGGTGGTAGCCTTTACCTCACCGCTGATCGGTCCGTCTACGATAGATGCGATTTCCTTAATTACCTCTTTGAAATCTCTGCCCTCTTTTGCGATCAAAGAGGGATTGGTCGTTACTCCGCAAATAACCCCCATGTCATTTGCTTTCTTAATGTCTTCTACTTTGGCAGTGTCAATAAAAAAACGCATAACTCTTCTCCTTTTTGCTATGTAAATTTAATTGCTTCCGGTCCTCATAAGTCAATTCCGAACCTTTATCTACAGTATACTCATTTCTCTTTCAAACAGCAAGCACTTTTTTGCAAATTTTCTAGATTGTGTTCGAGCACGGAGTGTACAGCTAAGGATAGTACAACTTACGGATATAATAGAAATCCGCTGTCTGTAAAGCGTGTCTGCGTTCCCTTTCCGGTGTGTCCGTTACAGTCAGCAGCCGGTACAGTGTTTCCATATCCGGAATACGCATTTTCCGTTCCCCGCAGGTTGCCATCGTGCCGAGTCTGCGCAGCCACTTCTCCTGTCGTTTCTGTTTCCGTCCGCAGTGGTTCAGCGTCTTGTGTCTGTCCCGGCATCGTTTAGGATTCTGCACCTTCCCGTTATCCTCCCCCAGCATAACTCCAAGCAGCTTTCCCACCGCATACACATCGCTTTCTTCCCCCGGGACTTCTCCCGGCCGGAACTGTTCCGGAGCACTGTAAATGCGGTTTCCCGCCCCCGACCATTCCTGCTCTCTGTTCCACAGGCACCCAAGATCCAGGATCCCCACTTTCCCATTGGATCGAATACGGATATTTTCAGGTTTCAGATCCCGGTAGAGAAACGGATGTGGTCTCTCATGAAGATATCGCAGACCTTCCGCAAGTTGTCCGGCTATGAAGACGACCTGCTCCGGCGACAGCCTTTTTCTCCGTTTCAGGAATTCACACAGATCCATGCCTTCCCAATATTCAATCACCAGATATCCTGTTCTGCCCTCCGTCCATTGTTCCCGGTACATTGGAAACAGCGGATGCATGATCTCTTTCCAGTTCCGGCATTCCTGTTCCCAGCGTCCGGTAGCTTCCGACACTCTGCAGGCCCAGAATCGTCCGGTTCTGTCGCTGACACGGTAAACCCTGGAAAAGCTCCCTTCCCCGACCGGCACAGGCTGTCCATATCCATGCTTTTCTAAAATGTCTTCCTGATTCTTTGTCAATACTGTCGTCACGTTCTCTCCTTCATCTCATTACCGGAAGAATCCATACTGCACCCATATGTCTTCCTCCCTGTTGTTCTGCGTTCCGTCCCAGCTCCCACAATCGTTTTTGTGCCCGTTCCGCCATATCCGCAGGTGAATCTCTGCCGATGCTTCCCGGTCTTAAGCCTGCCGCCAGTTCATCTTCACATAGATTCAAAAATGCATTATCCGTCAACAATACTGCCGTACCCGGTTCCACTTCTCCCACGATACATTGTTCCTTCCGGACTCTCCACGTGTTTCTCCCGAATCTGCTGAAAAATCCACAGATGCGCATTCTCCCGCGGCTATACATCAACAGGCTGTTCTCCACACACAGAATCCCCGCACAGTTACAGTCCTCCGGTTGATCCGCCATATATTCCGTCCACTTTTCCTGTATGATTTCTCCCCGCGAATTCCAAATATCCGTTTGTTCCAGTTCTTCCTCCATTCTCTTTTGCAGACTTATCACCTGCTCCCTGCTGTCAGAAATGCAGGAAAGTACAACGGAAGCTGCTTTTGTCCGATATTTTCTCTGCTGCATGCTCAAAAACAGACGCGGTACCGCTTCTTTTTGCCAATAGCAGGCCGTCACGTGCTCCATACGCACTCCTCCCTTCTTATCTTTTGTTCTCAGTAATCTTGGAAACTTTTGCCGATCGGCATGAAAATAATATAGAATCGTGTCTCTGACACGAACATAAAAAGAGCATACCATGAGGTATGCCCTTTGTCAATGTTGCAGTTGCTGAACTGTTATCCAAAAATATTTACCAGATCATTAAACAGCAGGAACACCATCAGTACCATGAAAAACATCAGGCCGATAAAGTGTACCATGCCTTCCTTTTCCGGTGGTACCGGTTTGTGCGTGACAGCTTCCCAGATCAGGAATACCAGTCTGCCGCCGTCCAGTGCCGGAACCGGCAGGAGATTCAGTATTCCCAGGTTCACAGTAAGCATCAGGGTGATATTCAGCATATTCACCAGTACATTCTGCCAGCCATAGTCCTTGGTACTCTCGTAGGTCTTGCCTACGACATTCACAGCAATACCCACGGGACCTGCCACATCCTGTCTGGACACCTGCCCCTGTACCAGCATTGCCAGACTCTTCCACGTCATCGTCACACAATAACGCATCTCATACCAGGAATACCGGAAACAGTCCAGTCCTGACAATTCCACAAAATCTGCATTACTGATACCGATCATATAACGCCCTTGTGTTTCATCATATTTCGGAGTCAGAGTGGTCGTTTCCTTTGTACCGTTTCTCTCATATTCCACCGTTACCTCCCCGCCGCGATAGGTCAGGGTAAATAACTGTATTTCCTCATAAAGATGTATTTTGCTGCCATTCAGCGATAAAATCCTGTCGCCTGCCTCCAGCCCCGCTTCCTGTGCAGCACCGCCGTCCACGATCTCCGTGGCTACCGGATCTCGGATCACGATCAGATTCACCATGATGAAGGCAATGATAAAGCCCAGGATAAAGTTAAAAACCGGCCCTGCCAGCACTGTGGAGATTCTCGCCCATACATTGGCATTCAGGAATGACCCACTGTGATCTTCCCCGTCTTCTTTCTCATTCAGCCCGTCCTCGCCTTCAAACATACAGGCACCGCCGATGGGCAGGAGTTTCAGGGAATATTTGGTATCTCCTTTCTGGAAGGAAAACAGATTCGGCCCCATACCTACGGAAAATTCTATCACATGAATCCCATTGGCTTTCGCCAGCAGGAAATGTCCGAATTCATGTGAGATCACCACCACCCCAAAAATCAGTACAAACAAGATCAAAGTAACCATTTATTGCCTCTCATCTATAGATACTTTTTCAAAACTTTTAAAAACCCATTTCTTCAATATACCGGTAAACCGAAGCCTCTGTCTGCAGGATTTCATCCACGTTTGGATTCTCGATCACTTTATGCTGTTCCATCGCCTTCTGAATCAGTTCCGGAATCTGAAGATATTTAATTTTACGATTCAGGAACAATCCGACCGCTTTCTCATTCGCCGCATTGTATACTGTCGGCATACTGCCGCCGATACGCTGTGCATCATAGGCTAGCTTCAGCCCATAGAAGGTATCCGTATCCGGTTTTTCAAATGTCAGCTGTCCCAGCTCGTAAAAGTCCAGACGCTTTCCGGGCATCGGTCGACGATCCGGATAGAACAACGCATACTGGATCGGAAGCTTCATATCCGGAGTGCCAAGCTGCGCAATGACTGCACCGTCCACATACTGTACAGCGGAATGAATAATACTCTGTGGATGTACGACGACCTGGATCTGATCCAGATCCACACCGAACAGCCACTTGACTTCCATGACTTCCAGTCCTTTGTTTACCAGGGTCGAAGAATCGATCGTGATCTTCCGCCCCATGGACCAGTTGGGATGTTTCAGCGCATCTTCCACCTGAATATTCCGCAGTTGTTCTGTAGTTCTGCCCCGGAACGGTCCGCCGGATGCAGTTAGTAAGATTTTCTCAATTCTCTCCTTCGGTTCTCCGTTCAGTGACTGGAAAATCGCACTGTGTTCGCTGTCTACCGGCAGGATCTTTACACCCATTTTTGCCGCTAACGGCATAATGATATGTCCGGCAGTCACCAAGGTCTCTTTATTCGCCAGCGCAATGTCTTTGCCTGCTTCAATAGCTGCGATCGTCGGTCTGATACCAATCATTCCCACAATTGCCGTCACTAATACCTGCGACTCGGGCATCACCGCGATCTCCAGCAGTCCATCCATGCCCGCTACTATTTTCACAGGAAGATCTGCCACACGGTCTCGCAGGTCTGCTGCCGCTTCCGCACTCCACATAGCTGCGATCAGCGGTTGGAATTCCCTGATCTGCTTTTCCATCAGTTCCACACTTTTTCCGGCTGCCAGTGCTACCACCTTAAGTTCCGGATTGTTGCGGACGACCTCCAGAGTCTGGGTTCCGATGGAACCGGTAGACCCCAGGATTGCAATCTTTTTCATATGTTATTCCTCATTTCTGCGCAAATATCACCTGAGCCCTATCATTAAAATGGCGAGAAAATACGTCATGGGCGCTGTTACCGTCATACTGTCAAAACGGTCCATAATGCCACCATGTCCGGGGATCAGTTTTCCATAATCCTTGATGTTATGATTGCGTTTGATCGCAGATGCTGCCAGATCTCCCACCATGCTCATCACCGCGCCTGCCGCGCAGATAAACGCAATGATCCATGTGATCGTCTGATCCGGGAACGCAGCCTCCACGAAGAAATGTGCATATAAACCACCGATCAGAGCCGCACCTGCGACACCACCGATGCATCCCTCCAGAGACTTATGCGGACTTAACTCCGGAAAAATATGTTTCTTTCCGATCAGTTTGCCTACCACATATGCGCAGGTATCGCATCCCCAGGAACTGATCAGTATCAGCCATACCAGATAAATTCCGGTCTCACACTCTCTGGTCAGATAGACAAAAGACAAAAGCACCGGTGCATACAGGAACGAAAATACCGCTGCCATAACCTGACTGGCCTGATATTTCGGGAACAGCACCACATAGCAGAACATCTCTGCCATAAAAAGTGCCACAATACACATCAGCAATAAGGTATGATCTCTGGTAAAGAACAGCGTTGCATAATATGCCGTCACTCCTGCAAGCCCGATCCATTCCAGCGCATTGAACTTTTTATCATCGGCTGCACATCTTAATGCCTTGGTAAGCTCTCTGTATGCGATCAGAGAGATCAGCCACAACGGCACTGCCAGAAATACATTGCCGAAGCTGAACGTAGCCAGTGCGATGATAAGCAGTACGATGCCACTGAGCAAACGGGTCCAAAACATAAGCTATTCCTCCTTCAGGCCGCCATATCTTCTGTCTCTATGATTATATGCTTCCACAGCCTTGATCAATTCTTCTTTTGTGAAATCCGGCCAGGGTACCGGCGTAAAATAAAATTCCGTATACGCCAGCTGCCACAGCAGGAAATTAGAGATTCTCTGTTCATTACAGGTACGGATCAGCAGATCCGGATCCGGGATGCCTGCCGTATCCAGGTAATCCTCCAGAACATCTGCTGTAATCGTCTCAGGTGACACCTCACCGTCCCGCACTTTTGCAGACAGCCTTCTGACTGCACGGACGATTTCATCCCTGCCGCCGTAATTAATGGCGATCTGGAAATGCAGACCGTCATTATTCTTCGTAGCTTCTTCCAGCTCTGCGATACGTGTCCGGATGTCTTCGTCCAGTCTGGTCTTGTCTCCCAGCACTCTGACACACATACGGTTCTTCTCCGCAGTCTTCAGGCAGGTCTTCATATAATTACGGAGCAGTTTCATCAGTGCATCCACTTCATCCTGCGGACGGTTCCAGTTCTCTGTGGAAAAAGCATATACCGTAAGATACTGTATTCCCATACGGTAAGCTTCTTCACAGATGACTTCTACCGTCCTGGCTCCCTGCACATGACCGTAATTTCTGGGCATTCCTTTTGCCTTGGCCCAGCGGCCGTTGCCGTCCAGAATGATTGCCACATGATTTGGAATCTTCAAATTTTCTTCCATATTCTCAAACCTTCTTAAGCAGTATTATACCGTCATGATTTCCTTGGACTTGCTGTCGATCAGGACATCAATATCCTTTACATACTTGTCGGTCAGTTTCTGCAGATCCTCTTCCAGACCCTTGATCTCGTCCTCGGATACCTCGGTCTTTGCCAGCTTCTTGAAAGCATCATTACCGTCTCTTCTGATATTACGGATAGCGACCTTGCCTTCTTCACCCTTCTTCTTTACTTCTTTTACCAGGTCTTTTCTGCGTTCCTCGGTAAGCTCCGGGAATACCAGACGGATCACGCTACCGTCATTGGAAGGATTGATTCCGATATCGGAAGTCATAATTGCTTTCTCGATCTCCTTGATCAGAGATTTCTCCCATGGTGCAATCTGGATGATACGTGCCTCGGGAACGGTTACGTTACCTACCTGCTGGATCGGGGTAGGAGTTCCGTAATAATCTACTCTCAGCTTATCCAGTACATGCGGATTCGCACGTCCTGCACGGATGGCAGCGAAATCTGCCTCCAGAAATTCATAAGCCTTCTGCATCTTGTCACTATATACCTGTACTCTTGCGTCCATTATTTTCCTCTCTTCTGCGCTCTGCGCCTTTCCTTATTATATTTTTATTATATTTTTTAACCTATTCCTGCAATTTTCAGTTGCTAAAATGTTTTAGTTACGGGTCGTAATCCGCCTGCTTGTGTTATGTCGTTCCACATATTAGTCAGACTTACACAGTCACCTTGGTTCCATGGAACTCACCCTTCAGCGTATTCACAATACTGTTTTCCTCATTCAGACCGAATACCCACATCGGCATCTTGTTATCTCTTGCCAGAATAGATGCAGTCATATCCACTACCTGAAGGTTCTTGGCAATGACTTCATCAATAGATACTTCGTCGTATTTCTTCGCTGTGGGATCCTTGGCAGGGTCTGCATTATAGACACCGTCAATTGCCTTGGCCAGTAAAATTACGTCTGCCTCTACCTCGATGGCACGAAGGACAACACCTGTATCGGTAGAGAAGTAGGGATGGCCCGTACCGCCTGCAAAGAATACTACCATACCCTTCGCGAAATATTTATTGGCTCTGTCCTTGGAGAACAGCTTTGTGAAGGAGCCGCACTCAAACGGAGTCAGAATATTGGTCATCATGCCTACGGAGCGGAAAATCTCGGAGACATAAATGCAGTTCATGACGGTAGCCAGCATTCCGATCTGGTCTGCCTTGGTACGGTCAATATTCTCGCTGGAACGTCCTCTCCAGAAGTTGCCTCCGCCGATCACGATACCCACCTGAATGCCGTCATCTACCAGTTCCTTTACCTGCAGTGCTACCTTTCTGACAGTCTCTTCGTCAAAACCGGTCTTCTTCTCTCCTGCCAGTGCTTCTCCACTGAGTTTCAGTAATATTCTCTTCATGGTCTTATGCTCCTTATTTTGCTTTCTTTTTCTCGGGCTTGTAATCATCGAAGAAGGAAGTCGGGCTGACATCCGCATAGCACTGAGAGCACATACCTTCGATTACCGCACCGTTATTGATTTGTACAGACTTTGACTTGATATTACCCATTACAATAGCAGAAGAATCCAGAACTACAGGTCCCTGTACATCGATATCGCCCTTTACCGCGCCTGCAATGGCTGCGCTTGTAGCGGTGATGTTACCGATTACTACAGAACTTGCACCGATTTTTACGGAACCTTCGCTAACGATCTCTCCATTGATTTTGGCACCTTCTGCAAAGATCTCAGCTGCCTTGGAATTACCGGTAATATATCCGGTAATATTCAGTTTACCCAGAATATCAATATTTCCGTTAACCGTACCTACCAGATCCATAGATCCTTCGGAGCTGACATCTCCGGTGATCACCATACCGGCGGTAATAACTGCTGTTTCATCTGATGCGATTTTTGCGTCCATTCTCTTCTCTGCTCCTTTGTTATTCTCTGTATTATCCTGTTCCGGGACATTTTCCACAGTCATATCACTTTGAAGCACACTGTCCAGATCCAGTTCCGGTACTGACTCTTTTGCAGGTTCCTCTGCCACTTGAGTATCTTCCCCCACCGGTATTGTTTCCGGCTCTTCCTTGGGAAGTTCGATCGTATCCAGATTTTTTAACATTTCTTCCAGTGCTGCATTGTCACTCGGTGTCTCGGCAACCGGCTGTGCTGTCTCTTCTTTCTCTGCCACCGTTTCCTGTGCATTTTCCAAAGGCTGTTTTTTAACCTCTGCGGCATCCGCCTGTTCCAGATCTTCCTCCGGCATCAATTCATTCACTGCCTGAGACAGATCTTCCTTTAAATCTGAGAAAAATCCCATGAGTATGTACCTCCGTTTATTTCTTTATATTATAAGTGTCTTGTAAAGTTATCTTATTCTATATGATGAACCGGCCTGGTATTCTCCGTGATCGGCAGGATCACCGTATCCGGTCTGGCCAGAATGTTTTCTATGATGTCCGGAAGAGCCTCCACAGTTGTTGGTTTTTCCGCCGAATCATGCATCAATATGATAGACGTGTCTCTGGTGTCGATATCTTTCGTACAGTTTTCCAACAGCGTCTCCGTAGACAATTTCATATTTCCGCCGTCTCCGGAAGATACATTCCAGTCGTAGTATTCCACTCCCTGGCTGTCCAGATAGTCAATAAAATCATGCATATCGATCTCACTGATCGTGTTGGAGCTTCCGCCCGGAAAACGGTAGCAGACACTCTCCACACCCGTTGCCTGATAGATATAATCTCTGATCTGTGCAAAATCTTCCGTAAAGCTGTCCATGGATTCATACAGTTCCTTATACTTATGACTGTAAGAATGCATTCCCAGTGTATGTCCGTCCTCCACGATCCGCTGCAGGGCTTCCTCGGCATTGCTGCCCTCTTTTCCTACTACAAAAAAGGTGGCCTTCACATGATAGCTATCCAGAATATCCAATATTTCATTTGTATAAATGCTGGGGCCATCATCAAAAGTAAGATACACCTTATGGATCGTTTCCTGCCCGGTGTTTTCCGCTATTGTCGGTCCCGTGGCTTCTTCGACCGTCGGATTCTCCCCGGTCTGCGATGTCTGCGACGGTGTCTCTTCCCGTTCTTTCAGCTGTTGCAACAGCGTCTGTATCTCCTGATTCCGGCTGTCCAGTTCCTCCAGCCTCTGCTCCAGATCCTTCAATGTTCCGTTGATGATATGCAGTCTGCAGATCAGATACACGCAGCACAGAATCGGAATCACCAGCCCCGCTGCCACGATACCTATGATCATCTTCTTCAACCGCTGCACTCTTTTCCGCCGGTTTTCCGACGATGTCTGTTGAAGTTCCCTTGCCATGAATATATTAACGTCTCTCTTCCTGATTCGAAAGGCTCAGCCTCCGTTAGACAATATTTCTGTAATAGTATAGCATATTCCACTTTTTTGGGAAAGAGATTTATGCAAAACTTTAAAAGCCGCGGAAGATATTGCTATCTCTGCGGCTTTTGATCCCAATTTTATTTTTAGTTTAATTGCATTTCCCTTTTTGTATTCCCCGTATGCTCAGTCTCCCTATTCTTTATCTTGCATTCTGCACTCCGGATAACACCCCATAATAAAGTTATGGAAAAATATCTCCGGCAGATGGTGTCTTCGAAACTGATACCAGACTTCTTCCGGCACATTGTCAAACCGACATATCTGCCCCTCACTTACGAACTCGATTTCCAGCAGCTGTTGCTGGGCATCATATCCAGCAGATTTAATCATAGAATTTCTCCATTCTATCCTTCTCATTCAATTAATCTCTCTTTCTGATCCTGCTGTTTGTCAACCCTGACATAAATGTCCGTTAGCTGTAAGGCGTTCAGCTATATCTCTTCTGAAAGATTTCCCCTTTATACTTTCACATGAAGATTTTTGTCCCACCCACTATGACAAACGCAGTGTATTATATTTTCCCTTCGTATTACCCTTATATGGTTTTTAAGCATACTTTGGAGTACATTTGTGTATCCCCGCCCTCTTAGTGCACTGCAAATATGAACTTATCTTGCAGTTGTTTCATTATGTAGTTTTTGTAAGTGTAGCAATGGGTATTGCACTTGTACGTTACCTAATAATTCTAATTTTTATATTACAAATTTGAAGGCACCAGTGTCATTTACAGTTTCTTCGTAAACATCATAATTAGCGTAGTGGGTGCAAATAACACGATAGGTTTTTCCGTTAACTGCATCAGGATAAGTTAACCCAGCTATAAACAAAGATGCATTTTGATTTTCTGCCCCGTCTGAAGTCATTACCGTTTTCCAGCCATACCACATTTTCTGTTGTACTTTAATGTCTTTCACACCAATTACCGATGAATCTTTTACAGAAGAAGTAGTAAAAGTCATTTCTAATCCTTCTAACGTAAATGCCAAAATAATTTCACAGTTAAACATGGTTGTTAACGGCTGTACTGCCGAACTATAAGCAACAATCTTATCCGTTGTTCCCACATCGTAATTTGTCGAGTCACTACTTTGTTTTACTTCTTTCGCCTGTGTTTTTAATCCTGGAATATTTACAGCAAATATCATTGTCATTAAAATTGCTATTGCTCGAACATTCCACTTCCTCATTCCTCTCTTTTTCAATCAGTAAACTCCTTTCCATCATAAGAATATTTGCTACACTTGTGGGGATTATCAGTTTTCTACTAATATCCCTCTATATACTTCATGTCCACCAATCCTAATTTCTTACAACTTTTTTCAAAAAATTTTAATAAAGTTGATTGCATTAGTAACTTCTACTGCCACGCTTCAGAAAAAGAATTGCACGACTAACTTCTGCTTTGCCCTGTT
>CAKRRU010000038.1 GCA_934394515.1 uncultured Acetatifactor sp. | reverse complement strand
GCAGAAAAAGAGGATCGTATGCAGGACTTAGGAAATACACAATACTTCAAGGTAGAGACAGAACCTGAGACCGGTGTAAAGCTGGTGCTTTCTACCGTATATGAGGCACTGACGGAGAAAGGATACAACCCGGTGAACCAGATCGTGGGTTATATCATGAGTGGGGATCCCACATATATTACCAGCCATAAGAATGCCCGCAGCCTGATCATGAAGGTGGAACGGGACGAGCTGGTGGAAGAACTGCTCACAGAGTATATTAAGACAAAACACTGGAAATAATCACAACTATCAGGAGGACCCACATGCGTATCATGGGTTTGGATTTCGGCTCACGTACCGTGGGCGTGGCGATTAGTGACAGTCTGCTTTTAACAGCGCAGGGAGTAGAGATCATTCGCCGCAAAGAAGAAAATAAATTACGACAGACATTGGCAAGAATCGAAGAACTGATCGTGGCAAATGAAGTGGAAGAGATCGTACTGGGACTTCCCAAGAATATGAACGACACGGAAGGCGTCCGTGTGGAACTGACCAAGGAGTTCAAGGAGAAGCTGGAGCGCAGAACCGGTCTTCCGGTCATTTTCTGGGATGAGAGACTGACGACCGTAGCTGCGGACAAGGCAATGATGGAAGCGGGGATCCGACGTGAGAACCGTAAGGACTATGTGGATATGATTGCGGCTACCCTGATCCTGCAGGGATATCTGGATCGCAGGAACAATGAGAAGAAAAAGGAAACAGAATGAGTAAATTAGAGAAAATCACATTTCGCCCCGAAGGCGAAGAACCCGTAGAATTTTATGTACTGGAACAGACCAGGATCGGCGGACATAATTATATTCTGGTGACCGATGTGGAAGAGGGCGACGGAGATGCCCTGATCCTGAAGGATATGTCTCAGGACGGTGAGGAAGAGAGCGTCTACGATGTTGTCTCTGACGATGAAGAACTGGAAGCGGTATCCGGAGTATTTGCGGATATGCTGGATGATGTAGATCTGGTTTAACAATTAATTCAGCTAGGAACAAAGGGAGCCGCGACAGTGCGGCTTTGCGAATGGCACGGACTGATTGTGCGGTTAATTTAGATAAATACAGACTGCCTTAAGAGTGAGACGGTCTTATATTTATATAGGATTTGTATGATTGGCAGAGAGGGATACAGTCTGTTTTGCCGGTTTCAACATAGAATGGTTTTATGCTAAAAGTGACAGGGAATACGCGAAGAGCATGAGAAAACACCGTTGTTTGGTGAAATCGTAAGATCTGGGACGTCTGACCTTTACGGGAGTTTTCGAGAAGAGAGCCGTAAGGAGCAGATAAAATGACAGGTCTTTGTTTGCAGAGCACAATATCCCATTCTAACGCCGAGGTACATACACGAAACTAAATGTATAGACGTATAGAATTTGGAGGTAATTTCGTTGAAAAAGAAAAAAGAGAATATGAATGTTTCAGGTCTGAAGATTATTCCTTTGGGAGGCCTGGAACAGATCGGTATGAACATTACTGCCTTCCAGTATGAGGACAGTATTATTGTGGTGGACTGCGGTCTGTCATTCCCGGCGGATGATATGCTGGGTATTGATCTGGTAATTCCGGATGTAACTTATCTGAAAGACAATATCGACAAGGTAAAGGGATTTGTCATTACTCATGGGCATGAGGATCATATCGGAGCACTGCCTTATGTGCTGCGCGATATCAATGTCCCTATTTATGCGACCCGCCTGACTATGGGCATCATTGAGAACAAGCTGACAGAGCATAATCTCATGAAGAAGACCAAACGTAAAGTAGTGAAGTTCGGTCAGTCCATCAATCTGGGTGATTTCCGTGTGGAATTCATCAAAACAAATCACAGCATTGTAGATGCCGCAGCACTGGCAATCTATTCCCCTGCCGGTATTGTGGTGCACACCGGTGACTTCAAGGTGGACTACACTCCGGTATACGGAGATGCCATTGATCTGCAGCGTTTTGCGGAGATCGGTAAAAAGGGTGTACTGGCACTGATGTGTGATTCCACTAATGCAGAGCGCCCCGGATTTACTCCTTCCGAGAAGACTGTGGGTAAGACCTTTGACACCTTATTTGAAGAACATAAAAACACCAGAATTTTCGTGGCAACCTTCGCATCCAACGTGGACCGTGTACAGCAGATTATCAATACCGCCTACAAATTCGGCCGTAAAGTAGCGGTAGAAGGCCGCAGCATGGTAAACATTCTGGATACCGCCATTAAACTGGAGTGTATCAATATTCCGGAAAACACATTGGTAGATCTGGATCAGATGAAGAATTATCCCGATGAGCAGCAGGTCATCATTACCACCGGCAGCCAGGGTGAAAGTATGGCGGCACTGTCACGTATGGCCAACAACATGCACCGCAAGATCACGATCGGTGCGGGCGATACCGTAATCTTCTCTTCCAACCCGATCCCGGGCAATGAGAAGTCCGTAACGAAGATCATCAATGAACTGCTCCGCAAGGGTGCGGACGTTATTTTCCAGGATGCCCATGTATCCGGACATGCCTGCCAGGAAGAGATCAAGCTGATCTATACGTTGATCCATCCGAAATATGCAGTTCCCGTGCACGGTGAATATAAGCATCTGAAGGCACAGGCCAAGATCGCAGAGAGTCTTGGCATCAGCAAGGATAATATCTTTATCCTATCCTCCGGAGATGTACTGGAAGTCAGCGAGGAACAGGCAAAAGTAAGCGGCAGAGTACCTGTCGGTGCAATTCTGGTAGACGGCCTCGGCGTCGGTGATGTCGGAAATGTCGTTTTAAGAGATAGACAGCACCTGGCAGAAGATGGTATTATGATCGTAGTTATGAGTCTGGACAAGGCAAGCGGAGAACTGGTGGCAGGTCCGGATATCGTATCCAGAGGTTTCGTATATGTGAAGGAATCCGATGAGTTGATCGAGGAAGCCAGACGCACTGTGGACGATGCTCTGCAGGCATGTCTGGATAAAGGAATCACAGACTGGGGCAAGCTGAAGACTACCACCAAGGATGTCCTCAGCGATTATGTATGGAAGAAGACCAAGAGACGTCCCATGATCCTTCCGATCATTATGGAAGTATAAACCGTTAGCAATTGCTGGAAAGGTCGTAAGCAGATGAAGATTACATCCGACGAAAACGTAAATCAGGCCGTAGAACAGATGGTACAGGCAATCCGCAGCACGGACACTTATTTAGAATATCGCAGACAACTGGAGCGTGTGAAGGAACAGCCAGAACTCAAAAAGCAGATTGACGATTACAGGACACGTAATTTTGAACTGCAGACCAACAGGGATACCAACTTCGACAAGATCGACCAGTTCACGAGAGAAAATGAAGCGTTTCGAGAGAATCCTCTTGTGACGGATTTCCTGGCAGCAGAACTGGCATTTTGCCGTATGATGCAGGAAATCGGTCTCTACGTTACAGATCAGATGCAGTTTGAGTAAATCGTTTGAACGGTCACGATCCGGCAAATGAAACAGGGCGGACTTGCAGGAAAGGATAAAAACATGAAAGCAGCAAATCTGGCGGGTGTGGTATTGGGCGCCATTTTAAAAGTAGTATTTGCGGTAGCTGTGGTGTATCTGGTTTATACCGGAGCATCGACGTGCTATGACTATGGTTATCGTATTTTCACGGAACCGGCAGTTTCTTCCGGAGAAGGACGTAAGATCACAGTGACACTGACGTCGGATATGTCAGCCACGCAGATCGGTGAGACCATGCAGGACAAAGGGCTGGTAAGAGACGGGAAACTGTTCGCATTACAGTATTTGTTCTCAGAGTATAAAAAGGACTGGAAACCCGGAACCTACGAACTGAGTACCGCAATGACAGCGGAAGAGATGATGGAAGTGATGTCGGACCAGACAGAAGACACGACGGAAGAGTCGGTTGAGACCATAGATAACGGAAACGCAGTAACCGGAGAAACGCAGGAGACGGAAGACACCCTGCAATAGTCGCAAAACGATACGTATCCCGGATACACATTGCGGCTCTCTGCGAGACAAAAGCGTTTGCGGAATGGAGAATAGTATGATCATAGACGAGAGAATGTCCGCATTTATTGATTCCCTGGACAGCGGGAATCCGGCGTGGCTGAATGAGATTGAAAAATATGCGCTGGAGACACAGGTCCCGATCATACGCAGATCAATGCAAAGTCTGTTAAAATTTTTACTGACCTATACAAAGCCGAAGAGCATCCTGGAAGTCGGGACAGCCATCGGCTTTTCTGCGTTACTGATGAGTGAATATGCACCGGCGGACTGTCATATCACCACGATTGAAAAATATGAGAAAAGAATTCCCATTGCGAAAGAAAATTTCCGCAAAACGGGGAGAGAAGATCGCATTACACTTCTGGAGGGAGATGCCACGGAGATTCTGAAAGAACTGGACAGTACTTATGACGTGATCTTTATGGATGCAGCCAAAGGACAGTATATTAATTTCCTCCCGGATATTCTGCGGCTATTGTCACCCGGGGGACTTCTGATCTCCGATAATGTATTACAGGACGGAGACATCATAGAGTCCCGCTTCGCCGTTACCAGGCGGAACCGTACCATCCATGCGAGAATGAGAGAATATCTGTATGAATTAAAACATCACCCGGGGCTGGAGACGGTGATCCTGCCGGTGGGTGATGGTGTGACACTGAGTACGAAAAAGGAAGAGCGGAATCAGGATTCAAAATAAATGACATAGTAATAGGGATATTCCATGACCTGCCAGGAAAGACCGGATTCCCGCAGCTTCAACATAAAGTCATTATTCTGCTTATATACTACGTAAACAGAAGAGGGTGCGATCTCTGTAGAGTAGTCGGTAAGAAAATGATAAGTGTGTATGCCGTCGGTGAAAGTTTCCCCGTCCTGTGTATCATAGGGAGAGGCAGGATAATAAAAGTAGAAGAAGTCTTTCATACCCACCAGATCCACGTAGAGGTCGGAATAATCGAGAACAGCATTCGCATCATCAATACACTCCTTAAAAGAAATCGAGTACAGATAATTCGGACAGACGTCGGTCATGGTGTAGACCCGGAAATAAAAGCTGCAGAAAGAAATGCCCCATAAGAAATAACTTCCGGCTAACAGAACGGCAAAGACAGTCCGGTAAGAGGAAAGAAAACGGTATACGAGCGAAATCCCCTTTATCAGGAATACAAGATAGCAGAGGAAAAAGCTGTTGGCACGATAAACATAACCGGAACCGGAAAAACCGATGGTGATCAGGCCACTGAGGAAAAACAACAGATAAATACTACTGTCGTGAAAAATCCTTTTCCGGAAAGACAACAGAAAATCATACACTGCACCTCCAAAACCTAAAATAATAAAGGGGATGGATACAGGATATAAGGTATAGAATTTAGGCACAGCATCCAGACGGTAAGAACCGCATGTCAATGTAATCTTTATGATATCTATAATATTTTCCCGGAAAGAAGTAATACCGACATCCGACATACGGTCGGAAGCAATCGGAGATATGGTGAGACCGAGAAAATGAATCGGCTCCCAGTGGAACAGAAGCGAACAGGCAAACAGAATCACAGGAATCGCTGTAATGCATACACAGGCGGCATAGATCAGAACCTTGCGGAAAGAAATTTTCTTCGTGAATAACAGATACAGGGTAATGCTGACCAGAAAAATGGGGATCCAGAAATAACTCAGGGCGTAGGAATACAGAGTAATACCGAAAAAGATGCCGGATGCCATAAGATCCGCCAGCCGGTCTGTCTGTGTAAAACGGAGCAGAAAAAATAAAGCTATGGAAGAACAGCACAGCATAAGATTGCAGTCCAGGGCAAAACGCGAGGACATGATATAATAAGGGCATACTGCCAAAAGGAAAGCTGTGGTAATGCACCATTTTTTATCCTGAAACAGGAGCCGGATGCTCCCTGTCCCCACAAAAAACAGAAGAAGACCGGCGAGTATGGCCGGAAGCTTCAAAATCCACAGGGACAGATTTCCGCGACCGATAGTCTTAATGAAGAGAGCCAGAGAGTAGGTATAAAGAGGACTCTGGCCTCCGTAAAAATTCTGCGGATAAAAGGGGCGGACATTGAGATAACGGTCGGTTCCGTAATGCGCCAGACACCAGGCGTTATATCCAAGCCCCGCTTCGTCAATATGGAGGACATCGGGAAGCTCTTCCAGCCGATAGATGCGTAAAAAGACAGCAACAAGGAATAAAAGAAGGATCGCTGCCGGATACCGGTATTTTTTGAAGGTTGTTTTCATCTGCAGATACCTCGTGATCAATCAAAATAGAATAAATAATAGGGTGCAAATTCCACCGCATGATAAGTAAATCCGGAATCGGTAATGTGGTCGATGAACTCCTGATTCTCTTTGCGGACGATGTAGGCTGATTTTGGGGTGAGCGGTGTGGAACCGTCCACAATGTAATGTGGAGTGGATTCGCCGGCTTCTTCCCCGGCTGACAGCGGAACACGTTCATAAGGGGAGATCGGGTAGTAAAAATATAAGAATTCTTCCACATTCACGCAGTCCGCATACAATTCCGAGTCAGGCAGATTCTCATCAATGTAGGTTACAATGTCGGGAATTACGGCAAAGTAAAAGGAATTGGCATAGGAATAAAGGTCCAGCATGGAATACATGGTGTAATAGTAACGCAGAAAAGCCATGCTCCACAGCAGATAGCTACAGGCCAGAACTTCTGCGAAAGCCATGCGGTAAACAGTAAGAAAACGACAGCAGGCTAAAATTCCACGCAGGAAAAAGAACAAATAACAGATATAAACACTGTTGGCACGATAAAGATGCTCTGTAGGTGTCAGCGCTACAATGAAAGAGCAGCAGACAAAGTAGAACAGGTAGATCGTGCTGAAGTGAAACCTGTGTGTCCGGAAGGAATTTCCGAAGTCATAAACGGAACAAAGCATACCGAGCAGGATAAACGGAATGGAAACGGGATATAAGGTATAAAATTTGTCCACAGCATCCATGGGATAAATGCTGTAGGTCAGTGTGATCTTAAGATTATGCAGAAAATTGGGCCACAGAGAGGAAAACGAAAGCTCCTCCATGCGATTGCCGGAAATGGGAGCAATGGTAAACCCAAGAAAATGAATGGGTTCCGTATGGAATAACAGTGTATAGCCGAAAAGAATGACCGGCAGCGCGGTAACACAAAAAGTAACAGCCCAGAAGAAAATGCGCCGTACCGTAATTTTCTTGTGGTAAAGCAGATACAGGGAGATCAGAACCAGAAACAGGGGCACGATCAAATAACTCAGGGCATAGGAGTACATCGTAATCCCAAAACAGACTCCGGACAGAAGCAGCCAGGACAGTTTCTCTGTCTTCAGATAATACAAAAGGACCAGAATGGAACAGGCAACGCAGCATAACATCAGGTTGCAATCCAGAGCATATCTGCCTGCCATAATAAAATAAGGGCAAAAAGCAAGAAAAAGGGAAGCGGTCACCGTCAGCTTCTTGTTCTCAAAGACAAGATCCATGCTTTTGGTTCCGGCGCACCATAAAAGAATCCCTGCAACAGCGGCGGGGAGACGTACCAGAAAAAGAGATAAGTTTCCCTTTCCGAAAAACCTGATCAGCAGAACCACCAAATAAGTATAGAGCGGGCTCTGCCCACCATAAAAATTCTGGGGATAAAACGGCAATACATTGAGATAACGGTCGGTGCCGTAATTGGCCAGACACCAGGCATTATATCCGAGAGCAGCCTCATCTACATGTAAAACATCGGGTAATACCGTGAGCTTGTAGAATCTTAAGAAGACCGTGACACACAGCATAAACAGTAATATGAGGTTTTGTTTGCATAAATTCTTCATCTCGTGTATCCTTATATAGATATAGTGTATTAATGATGGTTAACAGTTTATCACAGATAGAAGATAAAGTACATTGTAAATTGTCGCAAAAGGTGATATTTACAGCAAGGAGAACTGTTTTATGAGAGAAGCAAAAGCGAAAAGAAAAACAGGCAGGGCGGAGATGATCTGTAAAGGATTATTAACGCTTTTGCTGATCGTTTCAGAGCTGGCGATCTGGCCGGGATATCTGGTACATAATGCATATCTGAGCTCTTCTTACAGCGAGTATGCGGTGTACAGCGAACCAATAACGGAAGAGACTCAGATCACACAGTATTTTCAACCGCTTTATTCCAGACTGGATCAGATAGAATTCGCGCTGGGGTTTGTACAGGAGGCCGCCGGCGATCAGAAGCTGTACTTTGGCCTGTATGACGAAAAAGGAACGGAAATGTTGTCACAGGAGATTCCTTTGCAGGATATGACGGCAGAACATTATTATACCATTCCTATAGAAAAAAGACTTTCGACAAAGAAGATGTATCACTGGACCCTGACGGTGCCTGAGAATTCCGGCTGCGATATCTGCTTTATGTACGGTGAACATGGAAACGGCATGGCTCCCGAAAATATCCGCCTGGAAAGAAACGGGGAGTTGTTCGGAGCGGATGACGCACAGGCGACCGCACGATATTCCTATGAGATACATCCGGATAAGATCGTCATTATCGGGGGTTACTGGATGGGAAATGCTTTGATTTATTTACTGATGATGGAAGTCTTGGACAGAGCATTTAAATACCGGGGACAAAGGAGAAAAACAGCAGATGGAGCAAATGACTGATCAAAAAGAATTCCGGAAAAAAACGGGATTTTTTATAAAAATATTGCTGATGGTATATGCATTGACACCCGGAAGCCTGTCGGCGTTGAACGGCGGCCTGAACGGGCTGCACGTGGAACTTGTATTTCTGGCGGCTGGTATCGGCACTGTCCTCTGGATCACGCGGGAAGAAAAAATAAGCAAAAACAAATGGCTGCGTATTCTGTGCGGTTTTTTTGCTTTTACCACGGTACTGGGGATGAGCTATCATGAGCTGGCGGACTGGGACTATCTTTTTGGCAGCTTTCCGCAGTTTTTACTGGCACTTGTGGTAATGGCAGGCTATTACTTTTTGTATTCCAGTCTCATTGTTTTGGGATCCTGTGTCCCGAAGTACCGGAAGGGAATACAGCGAAGAGAAGCCAAAGGAGCGGTAGAACAGTTCTTGTTTGAAAAGCAGCCTTTCTGGGGGCCTTTTTTCTTCGCAATGATCTGTGCGCTGCCTTATGTGATCAGCTTTTTCCCCGGACCGATCCAGGCAGATGCCTTTGAACAATTGTGGAAATACATGGGAGTTATTGAAAATGACAATAAACATCCGGTGGTATCTACGGCATTAATGGGAAGGTGTCTGGCTTTCGGAAGAACGGTGCTGGGATCGGATAATCTGGGTATCTGCACGTATACAATGTTACAGTCTCTGCTGCAATGGACAGGAATAGCTTACCTGATGTACATTCTGAAAAAGATGAAGACACCGGTCTGGATCCGCTGGTTTGGTCTTTTATTCCTTACGGTCCTGCCCCTGTTCCCTATGTGGGGATATACAGTGGCGAAAGACACGCAGTACTATATCAGTCTGCTGTATTTCTGCGTGTCATTTGCGGATATGCTGATAGACGGAACCGAAAAACGGAAACACTGGAAACAGATCGTTTTCTGCTGCGCTTCTTACGGCATGATCCTCACCAGAAAAGAAGGGCGCTTTTTGCTGGCTGTTTCTTTGGTTTGTCTGTTTATATATTATAAAAAACAATGGAAACTGTATTTGTTTACAATAGTAACAGGCTTTTCAATTTTGTTTGCAGTGGAAGAAATCTATATGCCGGCCCACAATATACCCCAGGGAAACATTGCGGAGGCGTTATCTATCCTGACCCAGCAGACTGCAAGATACCAGAGGGACCATAGCGAAGATGTTACGGAATGGGAACACGAAGTTTTATCAGAGCTTTTTGATGATTATGATCAGCTGGGAACGGCACATTATACGCCTGAAATTTCCGATGCTTCCAAATTTCAGATATTGGGTGAGCCGACAAAGGAACAGTTGAGAGATTACCTGAAGGTCTGCTTTTCGCAGTTTTTCAGGCATCCGGATACGTGCATTCAGGCAATTTTTAATCAGACCTACGGATATTTTTATATGGACCGGAAGGATACAAAAGATCCTCCGATCGTAGAGAATACCATCGGAAGGGAACAGCTTTCCGCGGATGAGTTTTATATGGAAGTGGGATTTTTGCCACAGAGGAAAGCTGCTAGAGATTTTCTGGTGGAGCTGACACATACAGCGGCAGTATTTCCGTTGATCTCTCTGCTCTACAATGCGGGATTTCACGGGTATGTGCTGATCGGATGTGTGGTTTATCTGATGGCAGCCGGAAAACGTAAGAGAATCTTGCTGATGATGCCGACAATACTTGTGTTTGCGGTATGCATATTGTCACCGGTAAATGGGTATCTCCGCTATATGCTTCCGGTAATGGTAATGCTTCCGCTGAATCTGGCATGGTGTGCTTATCGTGAAAAAGATGTTATGAAGGAGAAAGAGGAGAAATAAAATGACCTATAAAAAACCGGAACTATTAATCCCGGCCAGCAGCCTGGAAGTATTGAAAACTGCTGTCATGTTCGGGGCGGATGCGGTGTATATCGGAGGAGAAGCCTTCGGACTGCGCGCCAAGGCGAAGAATTTCAGCAGTGAAGAGATGGCAGAGGGAATTGCTTTTGCGCATGCACATGGAGTAAAGGTCTATGTGACGGCTAATATCCTGGCACATAACTATGATCTGGACGGAGCCCGGAAATATTTTGCACAATTGCGGGATATGAAACCGGAACAGCCGGATGCGCTGATCATTTCCGATCCCGGAATGTTTATGATCGCCAAAGAAGTATGGCCGCAGGTGGAGGTGCATATTTCCACACAGGCAAATAATACCAACTACGAGACCTATTTGTTCTGGTGGAAACTGGGTGCGAAGAGAGTGGTATCTGCCAGAGAATTATCTTTGACGGAGATCAAGGGCATTCGGGAAAAAATCCCGGCAGACATGGAGATTGAGAGCTTCGTGCACGGTGCTATGTGCATTTCCTACTCCGGAAGATGTCTTTTAAGCAATTTCTTCACCGGAAGAGATGCCAACAGAGGAGCCTGTACCCATCCCTGCCGCTGGAAATATGCGGTCGTGGAAGAGACGAGGCCGGGAGAGTATCTGCCGGTATATGAGAATGAGCGGGGAACTTATATTTTTAATTCCAAGGATCTGTGCATGATCGAACATATTCCGGAACTGGTGGAAGCGGGAATTGACAGCCTGAAGATCGAAGGCCGTATGAAGACCGCGCTGTATGTGGCAACTGTGGCCAGAACCTACCGGAAGGCAATCGATGATTATTTTACGGATCCGGAACTGTACGAGAAAAATATGGACTGGTATAAAGCGGAGATCTCCAAGTGTACCTACAGACAGTTCACAACAGGTTTTTACTTTGGAAAGCCTGATGAAAATACCCAGATCTATGATAGTAATACTTATGTGAATGAGTATACTTATCTGGGAATTGCGGAAGCGGTAAAGACAGCGGCAAAGATCTGGGAGACCGTTCCGGAAGGGCTGAATCCACAGGATGTTTTGTGCAGAATCGAACAGCGGAATAAATTCTGTGTCCAAGACGCGATAGAGATCATGAAGCCTGACGGCAGCAATGTACAGGTCACGGTGGAAGCAATGTACACAGAAGACGGAGAAAGTGTGGACAGTGCTCCGCATCCCAAGCAGGTCTTGTGGATAAAACTGTCCGGAGCGGCCAAACATTATGATCTGCTTCGTACAAAAGCGTAGAACAGACTAAGAGGACAAAAAAGTGACTCATAGGACAGGACATTATATTTATAGAGGAGTACTTACAGGTATCTATATTGTATTTGCGGTCGTGTTATTGCTGCTGGTGGGAATAACGGTCAGCTATCCGGATAATCATCTTATTTCACGGCAGATGCTGCTCGGAACCGTAGGCATGGTGATCATAAGCCTGATCGCCGGAGCAATATGGAATGAAGTCTATGCACACATCGGAAAAAGAACGATACTCTATATCATAGCCCTGCTTGGATTTGGAATTGCGTTATATTTCACGTCACTGGGCAGGGAGCAGAATGCCTATACATATGCGGATTACTCGCAAGTATACCGTGCGGCCGAAAGCCTGGCGGAAGGCGGAACGATTCCGAATCCCGAATATTTTCTGATCTACAGAAACAATCTGAAACCCATGTTACTGTTGTCGTTGCTGTTCAGGATTGCGCAGTGGCTCCGGATACCGAGATTTCCGCTGATACTGGCTGTTAACGTGCTGCAGGTGCTTGCTGTCATATGGGGCTGCGGATATCTGGCGGAAAAAGAAGGGGACAACAAATGGAGATTTCCGATGCTGGTCGTATTTGCGTGTTTTCTTCCGCTATGGGGGATGGTATCCGCTTTTTACACGGATTCCATGAGCTTTGGACTGGGGATCCTCGGAATCGCATGCCTGAAAAAGGGAACGAAATGCAATGACAAAAAGAGATTTTTCTGGTATGTTGCGGCGGCATTTGTCATGGTACTGGCCGCGGCATGGAAGGTGACGGCACTTATCATTGTGATCGCCGGCGGAATCATCCTTGGCCGGAGAGAAGCGAAGAAGCACCGGAAGGAAATGCTGTTATATGTTGTGGCATTTCTGATGTTTTATCTTGGACTCAATATGTGGATAAATACATATGAGATTTCAAAACAATCGGTAAATACGGGAAATCCTGTGATCAGCTGGGTGGCTCTGGGAATTGACGGAAACGGTTCCTATGAAGATAACAGAGAGTTTGTGGACCGGCTGAATGAGCTGACGGATAAAAAAGAAAAAACGGCGTATTCCCTGGAACGTATCAATGCGTATAAAAACAATTTCTTTGACAAAGAACACCTGGTCAAAAAAGCGGGTTGTAACTTCGCAGACGGGAATATGGGAGTAAGCAGCTTCCTTTTTATTGAGTATGATGACGGGACTTTATTGTGGAATATGTTCTCTCCGTGGGGAAAATATTATTGGCGGACAAGCCAGTATTGCTTCTGTTATCTGGAAACGGTCTATGTATTATTCCTGCTGGGTGCGGCAGTCTGCATTTATAATGCAATTAAGGGAAAAGAAATACCGGTTATGTTGATGGTCTGCCAACTGGCGTTTGGTGGGACCCTGCTCTTCCTGATGCTTTGGGAGGCAAACAGCCGGCAGCTGTATAACCAGATGCCGGGGCTGCTACTGGGAAGTGTGTTAAGCCTGGCTTATTTTATTGATAATATTAGTGGAAAAAAGCGCAGAAAATAATCATTGACCACTATAACGCACGTGTTGTACACTGTATAAGACAATAAAGACGATCTCGAAGGCACGAAGCGTGGAGGAAATCGTTTAGGTCTATATTATACCGGAGGGAAGTAGACACATGCGCGAAGAATTGAATGTAGAGGAGCTTTTTGCCAGCAAGGTATTCACCCTGGGCAAGATGAAAGAGAGACTCCCCAAGAGTACTTACAAAGAAGTCAAGAAAGTTATGGATCAGGGAGGAGAGCTTTCCCTGGCGACTGCGGATGTCGTGGCAGCAGCCATGAAGGACTGGGCAATCGAAAACGGAGCGACCCATTATACCCACTGGTTCCAGCCGCTGACCGGAATCACCGCAGAGAAGCATGATGCTTTTGTGACGCACCCTGACGAAGACGGCCGGATGATCATGGAATTCTCCGGAAAAGAACTGATCAAGGGAGAACCTGATGCATCTTCTTTCCCATCCGGTGGTTTACGTGCTACCTTTGAAGCAAGAGGCTATACCACATGGGATATCACTTCCCCTGCATTCATCAAGGAGACTGCTACCGGTCCGACCCTCTGCATCCCTACGGCATTCTGCTCTTATAAGGGCGAAGCACTGGATAAGAAGACCCCGTTGCTTCGTTCCATGGAAGCTCTGAGCAGGCAGGCGATCCGTATCGTCCGCCTGTTCGGCAATACGGAGGCTACCAAGGTACTGCCTTCCGTTGGCGCAGAGCAGGAATATTTCCTCGTGGATTCCGCAAAAGCGCTGCAGCGTGAAGATATTATTTTTGCCGGACGTACCCTGTTCGGTGCCCCTGCCCCCAAGGGACAGGAGATGGACGATCATTATTTCGGCGTGATCCGTGAGCGGATCGGCGGATTTATGCATGATGTAAATATCGAACTGTGGAAGCTGGGCGTGACTTCCAAGACCCAGCATAACGAGGCGGCTCCGGCACAGCACGAAGTGGCGCCAATCTATGAATCTGCCAATGTTGCGGTAGACCATAACCAGCTCGTGATGGAGACCCTGAAGCGTGTAGCAGGCAAGCATGGCCTGCGCTGCATGCTGCATGAGAAGCCTTTTGCCGGTGTGAACGGATCCGGTAAGCACAACAACTGGTCTATTACGACCGATAACGGTGTGAATCTTCTGGAGCCCGGACAGACGCCCAATGAAAATATCCAGTTCCTGCTGGTACTGGCATGTATCATGAAAGCGGTAGATACCCATGCGGATCTGCTGCGCCAGAGTGCTTCCAATGTCGGCAACGATCACAGACTGGGCGGCTATGAGGCACCTCCTGCCATTATTTCTATTTTCCTGGGCGAACAGCTGGAGGATGTGGTGGCACAGCTGGTGGAGACCGGTAAGGCCGACAATCTGAAAGAGGGCGGCGTACTTCGTACCGGTGTGTCCACCCTGCCTGATTTTGTAAAGGACGCTACGGACAGAAACCGTACTTCACCATTTGCATTCACCGGTAATAAATTCGAATTCCGTATGGTGGGAAGCGAGGATTCCATCGGAAGCCCCAATACTACCCTGAATGCCATTGTGGCGGAAGCTTTCTGCGAAGCAGCAGACCGCCTGGAAGGTGCGGAAGATTTCGATATGGCAGTGCATGACCTGATCAAGGAATATATGACCAAGCATCAGAGAATTATTTTCAATGGCAACGGTTATGCACCGGAATGGGTAGAGGAGGCAGCCAGAAGAGGTCTGCCCAATATTTCTTCCATGGTGGCAGCAGTAGATACCTTAACGACGCCGAAAGCCATTCATCTGTTTGAAAAATTCGGTATTTTCACCGAGGCAGAGCTGCGTTCCCGTGCGGAAGTCCTGTATGAGACCTATGCGAAGACCGTCAATATCGAGGCACTGACCATGGTGGATATGGCGAATAAGCAGATCATTCCCGCGGTGATGAAATACAGCAGATCTCTGGCAGATTCCGTGATCGCTATCAAAGAAGCCGGCGGGGACACTTATGTTCCGAACCGTATGCTGCAGCAGATCACAGGAAAACTGACCGAGATGGAGAAAGCAAGCGAAGCACTTCTCGAAGTGGAGAAGAAAGCATCCGCCATGGAGCGTGGCAAGGAGCAGGCATTCTGCTATCACGATGAAGTCATGGTGGCGATGAATGCGCTGAGAAAGCCTGCGGATGAACTGGAGAAGCTGGTAGATAAGCAGTACTGGCCGTTCCCGACGTATGCAGATCTGTTGTTTGAAGTATAGGACGCTTCAAAGGACATTTTGGATGCAATAATAAATTTTTTGAAAAAAGGTATTGCAATCAAAAAAAATCTGTTGTATAGTAATGAACCATAGAGGAGCGATCCTCATAAGTTAATATTTTTCAATGCGAAACGAAGGCGTTTACACTGGGAGTGTAAGCGCCTTTTTTGTTGCTGTTCAGAGCATCGAGGATGTGATTTCGCAAATGAGATTCTGAATAGTCACAGTTGCCGGGTACAGAGGCACAAAGTCGCAGGCAGCATGAAAAATAGGGAAAAACAAGGAGGAAACGAAGATGAGTGAAGTATTAAACGTGGAAGAAATCTTTGGCAGTAAGGTATTCACTCTGGGTAAGATGAGGGAAAGATTACCCAAGAGCGTATACAAAGAAGTGAAGAAAATCATTGATCGCGGCGGAGAGCTTTCCCTGGCTACCGCAGATGTTGTAGCAAAAGCAATGAAGGACTGGGCCATCGAAAACGGTGCGACCCATTATACTCACTGGTTCCAGCCGTTGACCGGTATCACGGCTGAGAAGCATGACGCATTCGTAACCCATCCCGATGAGTACGGCAAGATGATCATGGAGTTCTCCGGCAAGGAGCTGATCAAGGGCGAGCCCGATGCATCCTCCTTCCCCTCCGGCGGACTACGAGCTACTTTCGAGGCAAGAGGCTATACCGCATGGGATATCACCTCTCCCGCATTCCTGAAAGAAGATGCGACCGGCGTGATTCTCTGCATCCCCACTGCTTTCTGCTCTTACAAGGGTGAAGCACTGGATAAGAAGACTCCGTTACTTCGTTCCATGGAGGCTGTCAGCACCCAGGCACTTCGTATCGTAAGACTGTTCGGCAACATGGAAGCAACCAAGGTCGTAGCAAGTGTAGGACCGGAGCAGGAATACTTCCTGGTTGACAGAGATAAATATTTAAAGCGTGAAGACCTGATCTTCGCAGGACGTACCCTGTTCGGTGCACCCGCTCCCAAAGGACAGGAACTGGAAGATCATTATTTTGGAACCATCCGTGAGAGAATCGGTTCCTTCATGAAAGATCTGAACATTGAACTGTGGAAATTAGGAGTAACAGCAAAGACACAGCATAACGAAGTAGCTCCCGCACAGCACGAGCTGGCACCTATTTATGAGACTGCAAACATTGCGGTAGATCATAACCAGCTGGTTATGGAGACTATGAAGAAAGTAGCCGGCCGTCACGGTATGACCTGCCTGCTGCATGAGAAGCCTTTTGCCGGAGTCAACGGATCCGGTAAGCATAACAACTGGTCTCTGGGAACCGATAACGGTGTGAACCTCCTGGATCCCGGTGATACCCCGAACGAGAACATCCAGTTCCTGTTAGTACTGGCATGTATCCTGAAAGCAGTAGATACGCATGCAGATCTGCTGCGCCAGAGTGCTTCCGATGTCGGCAACGATCACAGACTGGGAGCTAACGAGGCACCCCCCGCAATCATTTCCGTATTCCTGGGCGAGCAGCTGGAGGATGTGGTAAAGCAGCTGGTGGAGACCGGTGATGCTACCCATTCTATCCAGGGTGGTAAGCTGTTGACCGGAGTATCCACACTTCCTGATCTGGATAAAGATGCTACCGATCGTAACAGAACTTCACCGTTTGCATTTACCGGCAACAAGTTCGAGTTCCGTATGGTAGGCAGTGCGGACTCCATCGCAAGCCCCAATACTACTCTGAATGCTATCGTTGCAGAAGCTTTCTGTGAAGCAGCTGACATTCTGGAGAAGGCAGAGGACTTCGATATTGCCGTACATGATCTGATCAAGAAATACCTCACCGAGCATCAGAGAATCATCTTCAACGGCAACGGCTACTCCGAGGAATGGGTAGAAGAAGCAGCCAGAAGAGGACTTCCCAACATTAAGTCCATGGTAGAAGCTTCCGAGACTCTGACCACCGAGAAGTCCATCAAGCTGTTTGAGAAGTTCGGTATCTTCACCGAGGCTGAGCTGAGATCCCGTGAGGAGGTTCTGTATGAAACCTACTCCAAGACCATCAATATCGAAGCGCTGACCATGGTAGATATGGCAAAGAAACAGTACATTCCCGCAGTTATGGAATATACCAAGACTCTGGCAGATACCGTACTGGCAGTGAAGAGCGCCGGTGCAGATGCAGCAGTACAGACTACCGTTTTGAAGAGCGTTTCCGAGAAACTGGCAGAGGCACAGGCTGCAGAGACCGCACTGGAGGATAAGCTGGCAGAGGCAGCAGGCATCGAAGATCCCAAGAAGCTTGCTTTCTTCTATAAAGATGTGGTACATACCGCAATGGATGACCTGAGAGCTCCTGTGGATGCACTGGAGATGATGGTCGATAAGAAGGTATGGCCGGTACCGACCTATGGGGATCTGATCTTTGAAGTATAATATATCATATTGGAAATACTTTTCTCTCATTGTGTTGAATAGAACGAGGCTTACTGCAAAAGCAGTGAGCCTTGTTTTGTATGCCGGTGTTTTCGGATAATCGCAGTTGCGATGAGAAAAATCCTGTGTTAAGATAACAACATGATGAAAAAAGAAAAATTTTGGAAAATACTATGTATTCTTGCGTTAATTGCATATACACTGAAAAACCTGTTTGTCGGAGCAGACATGGATGAAGGCTACGGTATCATGGCAGGCTATCGTCTGGCTATGGGAGACCGGCTGCTTCTGGAAATGTGGGAGCCGCATCAGACGTCTGCAATTTTTACCGCAGTGTTCATTAAATTGTTTCTTATGATCACCGGAGGCATCGATTACCTGAACCTGTTCCTGCGGGTCATCAGTTTTCTCATTCAGGGCGGTGTGGCAGTGTTCTTATATAAAACGCTGCGTAAGGTCTGGCCTCTTATGGAACAGAAGACAGTGGTACTGCTTTCCATGTTGTACTATATCGTTACGCCGAAATGCGTCTATGTACCGGAATATTCCAATCTGCATAACTGGTTTTTCACACTGATGATCCTGTGCATGCTTCGGTATTTCTTCACCGGGAAAAAGATTTCTTATCTAGTGTGGTCGGGAATATTTATGACATGTGATGTGCTGGCATACCCCAGCATGGTACTGGTATTTATCTGCTGTATGGGGTATCTGTTGCTCCGGAGATCTGACAGGAAGTGGAAGGAATGTGCGGCATATCTTCTTCCCTGCGTGATCAGTGCGGGGGCGATGTTCGCTTATCTGTGTACTTATATGGCTCCTGCCACGATGTTACAGATGGTGGAAGAGATTTTAAACGAAGGGTCTCACAAGATGACGCTGCTTGAGAAAATAGTAAGCTGGTCGGAAGGATTTGGCATCGTTGGTGCACTTCTGATCCTGGCAGCTGTGGCAGCGTGGGGTGTGAAACTTCTGATCACGAAGCTGTTAAAAAAGAAATTACCGGAGTCACTTCAGGTTCCTGGACTGTTTTTCCTGGCAGCAGTACTGCTGATCCAGGTATGGTTCTGGCTGTTTGGTCCTTCCAGTGCAATTTATCCGCAGGTTCCCCTGGTAGGGATCATCCTGACAGGGCTTTATATTTTCCTGCGGAAGGACCGGAGGCAGATTACCCCCGCATACATAATAGGAATTACCTGCGTGAGTTACGTTGCGGCACTGCTGTTGTCTAACTGGGGACCGGATGTGCTGAATACCTACTTGATCCTCGGCGCAGTAGCGGGACTTTTATGCATCGGTACCTACTGGGAGAAAATTACGGAAAAAGGTAGTCAGGTATTCCGGATCCTGTGTCTGTGCCTGGTACTGGGAAATGCATTCGGCTATTGTTATCTGATGATCGGAGCGTCTGATAATCATGCGCCCGTTTTTAACAATGTCCGCGGCATTAACAGAGAGGGTCTGCGTGCCGGAATTCTGACAGACTATATGTCTGCTTTCCGGTATAACAACAATATGGAAATCTGGAACGAAGCGGTGCCGTCCGGAAGTACCGTGCTGTATGTGGGTGCATCGCAGTTCTATTGTATGCTGGGAGAACATACGCAGGCATCTCCGGATACGATCTGTTCCATGGTGTATGACGAAAGGCTATTGGATTACTGGGAGATCAATCCCGACAGATATCCGGATGTAGTAGTATTTGAAAGCTGCTATGGCGATATTGCCGCAGAAGGTGAAAACAGCTTTATCTGGAATTGGCTGCAGAATGATTTTCAGCCGGTAAACCGTGCGGACTATCCCTATATTACGGTGTTTACCAGGTGATAATACAGAAATTGTATAAATTTTGTATACTTTTTTAAAATTTTTTCAAATTGGGTATTGCAAAATGAAAACAGATAGTGTATACTTCATCAAGTAAACGACATAGGGCTATCGCCAAACGGTAAGGCAACGGACTCTGACTCCGTCA
>CAKRRU010000037.1 GCA_934394515.1 uncultured Acetatifactor sp. | reverse complement strand
GAGACGTTACAGCTGCCGGAAGGCATTCTGTTCGTTCCGGGAGTTCGTCCCTTTGCTTCATTTTAATTAACTTTCAAGTTACCCAAGCTTATGGAACAAAATACAGTTGGGCATATTGACTTTCATTGCCGGTCCGTTCATGATCATGGTACCGTGCTCCAGATCGATATGGAAGAAAGTCATGGTATTACTCTCGTGGTTTAAGGATACCAGGAACTTGTTGTCCGGGAAGAACTCTGCATCCTTCGGATATTCTCCGCTGACGGGCAGCAGGAAATTCTTCTTCAGAAGTCCTGTCTTCTTATCCACATTAAATACAATTACGGAATTGTCTCCTGCGATAGAACTGAGGAGATAATTGTAATCCAGTGAAAAGCTGAAAGCGCTGGCACTGTTGGTATTGCCTCTCGTCAGTTTGATCAGTTCCACTGTCTGGATCTTTTCAAAGGTAGGATCATTGTTATTGTCTGTGTATTCATAAACATCGATATAACACTTCAGTTCATGAAGGATATAAATATATCTGCCATCCTCGGAAATCTTAATATGGCGGGGTGCGGATTCCATTTCACTGCGGATGATATCCTCCAGCTTTACTTTTCCTCTCTCCGCATCAAAACGATATACATTGACATGATCCATTCCCTGATCTGCCACCAGCAGGTACTTGTTATCATGTGTCATTCGTGCGCAGTTAATATGAGGGCGGAAATTGCGCTCTGCCATACTTCCCAGACCCTTGTGATAAATCTCATCCGTGATCTCGCCGATAGAGCCATCCTCTTTCAGGCGAAGTACCGTTAATTTACCGTCATGGTAACCTGCTACAAACAGATACTGATCTGTATAGTCTGTGGAGACATAACATCCTCTCATACCATTGATCGGTGCAAAGTTAATCAGTTCCAGATCTCCGTCCGGCATGATCGTATATGCTTCCACACCGAAATCCGTAATAGAATAAAGAAACTTTCCGTTATGGGAGATCGTCAGATAAGAAGAATTGGTGATTTCCACCTTATCTTTTTCCTGAAAACGACCGTTTTTCATATCCACATCATATATTCTGATACCGTGGCTGTCTCCCTGTGTGTAACTGGAAACATAGGCAACATATTTTTCTTTGCTCATGACCGGATCCTCCTTACATGCTTCTGTTTCTTTTTATGTTTTTAAATATAGCACAATTCTGAAAATTGTGAAACATTTTTTCTGCAAAAATCCCGAAAAAAGCCCTTGTTTTTTCTCTGCGGTAAGGTTTAGGTAAAATAGGGCGAAAAATACGAAACTTCGCATTGACTTTCCACTTATTTATGTATAATATTAATTCGACTTGCAAAAAATTTTCAATTAGATTTCTATGGAATTTTTGCAGGATTTTTTTACATCAGGAAGGAAAAAATTGATGAAAAATGCTTTAGTCAATTTAGTGAACATTTCAAAATCATTTGACAGTCAGATGGTTCTGGATGATCTCAATCTGTACATCCGCGAGAATGAGTTTCTGACTCTCCTGGGTCCCAGTGGCTGCGGAAAGACTACAACCCTCCGCATCCTTGGCGGTTTCGAGACCCCTGACAAAGGTCAGGTCATTTTCGAAGGCAGGGATATCACTAACCTTCCACCCAATAAGCGCAATCTGAATACTGTATTCCAAAAGTATGCCCTGTTCCCTCATATGACCATTGCGGAAAACATTGCTTTTGGATTAAAGATCAGCGGTAAAAGTAAATCTTATATTAATGATAAAATCAAATATGCCCTGAAGTTAGTCAATCTTGACGGTTTTGAAAACCGTATGCCGGATTCCTTAAGCGGCGGTCAGCAACAGCGTATTGCCATTGCCCGTGCTATTGTAAACGAGCCGAAGCTTCTGCTCCTGGATGAGCCTCTCGGTGCACTGGATCTGAAACTGCGCCAGGATATGCAATATGAATTGATCCGTCTGAAGAATGAGCTGGGCATCACCTTTATCTATGTCACACATGACCAGGAAGAAGCCCTGACCATGTCCGATACTATCGTAGTTATGAACCAGGGTTATATCCAGCAGATCGGTACACCGGAGAGCATTTACAACGAGCCGGAGAACGCTTTCGTCGCTGACTTTATCGGCGACAGTAATATCATCGGTGCTACCATGATCCGTGACCGTCTGGTAGAGATCCTCGGTGCCCGTTTTGACTGTGTGGATACCGGTTTCGGTGAAAATAAGCCCGTAGACGTTGTCATCCGTCCGGAAGATGTGGAACTGGTTGCTCCCGAAGAAGGCATCATTCAGGGTACTCTGACCCACTCCATCTTCAAAGGTGTCCATTATGAGATGGAAGTCATGGCCAACGGTTTCGAGTGGCTGGTACAGTCGACCAAAATGGTTCCCGTAGGTACCAAAGTCGGCATCAAGGTAGATCCATTCAATATTCAGATCATGAAGAAGCCGGAATCCGAGGATGAGGAGGCTATTGGAGTCAATGAATAAAAAATTATTATCGCTCCCTTTTATCTTCTGGTCAGCCATGTTCGTCATTGTGCCTCTGTGCATGGTCTTCTATTATGGTCTGACCGATAAGACCGGAGCATTTACGCTTGATAATATTTTGGCGATCGCCACCGCAGAACATTCGAAAGCATTGTGGGAAGCATTGAAATTATCTGTGATCAGTACCGTGATCTGTCTGCTTCTCGCCTATCCGCTTGCCATGATTCTGTGCAATATGAATGTCAATCAGAACTCTTTTTTGGTTCTGATCTTTATCCTGCCGATGTGGATGAATTTCCTTCTCCGCACACTTGCCTGGCAGACGCTTCTGGAAAAAACAGGTGTCATTAACAGCATTCTCGCTACCCTGCACCTGCCGGCGCTGAATATCATCAATACACCTTATGCCATCGTACTCGGTATGGTATATAACTTTTTGCCGTTTATGGTTCTGCCTCTTTATAATGTACTTGTAAAAATCGATAAAAACGTCATCAATGCAGCTTACGATCTCGGTGCCAACGGCATGCAGACTTTCCTGCGGATCATTTTCCCGTTAAGTATGCCCGGTATGGTCAGTGGTATTACGATGGTGTTCGTTCCTGCACTGACCACTTTCGTCATCAGTAAGATCCTGGGCGGCAGCAAAATTCTGCTGATCGGTAACGTGATCGAGCAGGAATTCACGCAGACCGGCAACTGGAATCTCGGAAGCGGCCTGTCCATCGTACTGATGCTGTTCATCATCTTTAATATGGTAATCTCCGTGGTAACGGATAAAGACGGGGAGGCGAACGCATTATGATCAAAACAACCGCAAAAAAAATATACCTTGCGTTAATCTTTATCTTTTTATACGCACCGATCCTGACTTTGATCGTACTCTCTTTCAATGCGAGCAAGACCCGTGCAAAATGGGGTGGATTTACCACCAAATGGTACAGCTCTCTGTTCCGGAACGAACAGATCATGCAGGCACTGTGGAACACACTGGCTTTAGCATTGTTATCCGCATTGATTGCCACACTGATCGGAACGATCGCATGTATCGCCATGCAGTCCATGAAGCGCACCAGCCGTACGATTCTCATGGGTATTACCAATATTCCCATGTTGAATGCCGAGATCGTCACCGGTATCTCTCTGATGCTGTTATTCATCAGTCTCGGTGTAAAGTTCGGCTTCGGTACGATCCTGCTTGCGCATATTACATTTAACATTCCTTATGTGATTTTAAGTGTAATGCCCCGTATGAAGCAGCTCAATCCCAGTACTTACGAAGCGGCTCTGGATCTGGGGGCATCTCATGTATATGCCTTTTTCAAGGTGGTGTTTCCGGATATCCTGCCGGGTATCCTGTCCGGTTTTCTGATGGCATTTACCATGTCGCTGGATGACTTTATCATTACTCACTTTACCAAAGGTCCCGGCGTTGACACCCTGTCTACCAAGATCTACACCGAGGTGAAAAAAGGCATCAAACCGGAAATGTACGCATTGTCCACGATTATTTTTGTCACTGTACTGGTTTTACTTATTTTAGTAAACTACACACCCAAAGGAAAGAAAAAGTAATCACTTTTTCAATATATTTAGGAGGAAAATGAATGAAAAAATTTGTTACACTGCTTCTGTGCGGTATCCTTACCGCAACTGCTCTAACCGGCTGCGGGTCCTCTTCCGCCGGTGGTGAAAACGGCGAAGTCATCGTCTACAACTGGGGAGAATATATCGATCCCGAGACCATCACCATGTTCGAAGAAGAGACCGGTATCAAGGTGATCTACGATGAGTTTGAGACCAACGAGATCATGTATCCCAAGGTAGAGGCCGGATCCAGCGCTTATGACGTTGTATGTCCTTCCGATTACATGGTGCAGAAGATGATTGAGAATGATCTGATTCAGGAGATCGATTATGACAAGATCCCCAATGCCAAGACAAATATCGGTGAACAGTATTATGAGCAGGCTGCAGCTTACGATCCCGGCAACAAATACTGCATCCCTTATTGTTGGGGAACCGTCGGCATTATCTATAACAAGACCATGGTAGATACCCCTCCCACCAAATGGGCTGACCTTTGGGATGAGAAATATGCCGATAATATTCTGATGATGGATTCCGTAAAGGATTCCCTCATGGTTGCTTTGAAAAAGAACGGCTTTTCTTCCAACAGTCTGGATGAGTCCGAGCTGCAGATCGCTGCGCAGGATCTGATCGTCCAAAAGCCTCTCGTACAGGCTTACGTTGTGGATCAGGTGCGTGACAAAATGATCGGTAATGAAGCCGCTCTGGGCGTTATGTTCTCCGGAGATGCCATTTATGTAATAAGCGAGAACCCTGATCTGGATTATGTCATTCCTGAAGAAGGTACCAATGTCTGGATCGATGGATGGGTCATTCCAAAGAATGCTCCCAACAAAGAAAATGCCGAGAAGTTCATTGATTTCATGTGCCGTGCAGATGTGGCTCTGAAGAATTTCGAATACATCACCTACGGTACTCCCAATGTTGCTGCCAGAGAGTTGATTGAAGATGAAGATCTGAAGAATTCTCCGATTGCTTTCCCGGATCTGTCTCAGTATCACAATCTCGAGACCTTCCTGTATCTGGGTACCGAAGGAGAAGAACTCTTCAACAAATACTGGAAAGAAGTAATGTCTAACTAATTGCTTTTGACAAAATATTTATGAGCACATCATACGAACAGATAAGCACCCCCTGAATGGCTTTTTGCGATTCAGGGGGCGTTTCTTATATTGCTGTATTTATAAGTTCTGCTCACATCCACAGGTCTCACATCTTCCATCATTTCTTCTGGAAAATGCCGGATCGTCCACCGGTGTAAAGTTAGGGAATTCCGGTCTGGATGGCCTATGGTCTCTCTCAGGCTCCGATTTCCTGCAATCATTGTCGCAGCCTTCCCTGCCCGATCCACTTCGCTCATTTCGTTCAGAGCGGTTACGTGTACCACAGGCATTGGCACCTACGCAGGAATTGTTTCCGCAAGAGCCACATCCACAGCCGTTCTGACAGGAATTGCCTCCGCAAAATAGTAACAATAACAGTATAATACAGTTCATATTGTCTCTCTACTTATCACTGTTTTTACTATTCTATTCTGCTTTCTCCAACTGTTGCCAGTCCAGTTCCTGTTTATGCTGTACCAGATTTTCACGGATAAAGAGAAATGTTTTCTCCTCACCCTGCTCTGCAAGCATTTTAAGTACATGCAAAAGCTTTGTACGGGTATCGGGATGAATCGGTGCCTTATCCGTTCCACGATAATAATACTCTAACGGCGATCTGTCAGTATACGCTTCTCCCATGTAGACCTTGCTTGCGGCGATCCTGTCCATGATCATCTCGGCAATATACCGGTCGGGCATCGGTACCGGTGTCATACCTCCCGGCAACGCCTGCATACTGTAATCGATCCAGTATTCGTAATGATGCTTGTTTCTACCCTTATGATGTAGCCATGCACTGGAATAACCGATATCTTCCCTCTCTGCATTATTGGGGCTCCTGGTTCCCTGATAATACTTTGCTCCTACAAAGAATTCCGTCGGACTGTACTTCGACATATCGTGCAATAATCCCTGTCTGTATAATCCCACCCGGAAGCACCCTCCTGCCACCAGGATTTTATGATACGTAATTGTCTTAAAATGTTTCCAGATATGATACATACTTTTACTGTTCGTTTTATCCTGCTTTCTTTATTTTCGTTTCAAATTTTATTTTTGCTTTGACCGGTATCCCTCTTCGTTTTAACGAAAACAGTACTTTCCACGCCTTCATATACCACGATGCTTCTCGGCGGAATTACACCTATCATCTGATCCTTCGGCTGTTTCTCCGTATCTAACGCTGTCAGCGTATTCTGTGTCTTTTCCGTTGCTAAGACCGGTTTCCACTCCATTCCCTTAGGAAGCTTCGGAAAGGCAAGTTTCTGTGGTTCCCAGTGCATATTCATGGCTACATAGAGGAACGAATCTTCTCCGCCCAAAGCATTTTTCGCATATTTTCCGCAATACATCATGCCGACATGTCTGTTATAACTCTCCGTCTGCGGTCTCCATGCATTCTGCCCATGATACGACAAATCCGGATACCCGCAGGAAAGTGTATCCATAATACGCAGTTCCTCTTCCGGGTGCAGAATCGGATGCTGCCTGCGGAAAGCAACCATTTGCTTCCAGAATTCAAACAGTTCCCGGTTCTTTTCGATATCCTGCCAGTTCAGCCAGGTAATCTTATTATCCTGGCAATAAGGATTATTGTTTCCCTGCTCTGTATTGCCGAATTCATCTCCCATGAAAATCAGTGGTGTCGACTGCGTCAGCAATAACATACAGAACGCATTCTGCAGTTGTTTTTTCCGGAGTGCCAGCACTTTCTTCTTGCGGGAAGGTCCTTCTTCTCCACAGTTCCAGCTGCAGTTATAATCATTTCCGTCCCGATTGCCCTCGCCGTTTGCCTCATTATGCTTATGATCGTAAGAGACCATATCCATCAGCGTAAACCCGTAATAATTGGACAAATAATGGATCCTGCCCATTTTAGAAGGAATATGTCGCATTTCATATAACACGCCGGAAAGCATATTGTCATCACCCTTAAGGAACCGGCGCATTGTATACAGATAATCATCACGATATTCTGCCAGGTTGCGGTATTCCGGTGACTGTGCCTGCGTATAAATATCAGAAGCGTCAAAGGAATAATACCACAGCTTGGTATCGGCAAGTGCCGGATCCTTTGCCAGCATCTGTGCCGGTACACCCTCTCCCATCAAATGAAATCCGTCTATATGATAGGTAAGTACCCAGAATCTCAAAATATTTCCGACTTCCGCAGCATCCATTCCCTTCGGAAAATAAAACTGCAGGATCACTTCCATCCTACGTTTATGAAATTCCTTCACCATCTGCCGGAATTCTTCCGTCGGATCTTCACCGGCGGCATATGCAGCCTTCGGTGCATAATAATATCCTTTCTGATATCCCCAATAGTTCAGCAAACGGTATCCCGGACATTCTCTGCTTTTTTCTGTAGTGGACGCAGCTGCAGTTGCCATATCCCCGGATGTCTGCGGACCTGCCTCTGACGGTACCTCGTCAAACTCGTAGACAGGCTGCAATTCTACCGTGGTAACACCGATTTCCCGGAGATAATCCAGCTTTTCGGTAAGCCCCGCAAAAGTACCGCGATGTGTGACTTTTGAAGATGTATGCATCGTAAAGCCGCGAACGTGCAGACAGTAGCACACACTCTCCTGATAGGAAAGCATCGGATGCGCATCCTGCTCCCAGTCAAAATCCTCTTTCAAAAATACAGCGATTTTATTCTGATTCTTCCGTACTTTTCCGTAGGCGGGTTTTCCAAAAAAACCTTTGGCATACAGATCCGGCACTATTTTTTCCGCCTCATAGAACTGATAACCTGTCTGCACGGGATCCAGTTCCAGATATCTGCAATATACATTGCCCATACGGTCTTCCTGTCTGAAAGGAATCTTACGAAGTCTTTTCCCACTTTTCCTGTCATAAACAATCACACCACAGTCCTTTTCGCAGGAAGCAAAAGAGAATCGGATCGCCCCGTCCTCCGGGTGCACTCCCAGCGGATAAGGCTTTATTGCATGCTTTTTTTCTGTCATTATCGTACTCCGTCTTTTCGCTGATTTGTCTTAGTTTTACTGTTTTATTATAGCCTGTGACGATAAGAAAAACAAGCATTGCAAGAATATCTGTAAACGGTTATAATAAGGGAACAAAATACTGTTACACCCTACAAAACTATCAGGAGGATTTCCATGGGTAAAAATGAAAGCTATGAAGATGAAGAAATGACCGTCGAATTGGAACTGGAGGACGGCACAGTTGTCAATTGTGCGATCATCACCATTCTCACCGTAGAGAAAAACGATTATATCGTATTAATGCCTCTGAACGAAAACGGTGACAACGATGACGGAGAAGTATGGTTCTACGGATACACCGAGAATCCGGACGACCCGAACGAGGAACCGGTTCTTGCATACATTGAAGATGACGATGTCTACGAAAAAGTTGCAGATGCTTTTGATGAATATCTGGACAACTGTGAATTTGACGAGCTCATTGACGATAACGATTCAGAGGAATAAGGAATCTGGAAGGGAACCTGGGACGCTCTTTTGTGCCGGTAAGGCAGAGAAGTTCCAGGTCTTTTTTTGCCCTTGTCATGGCTACATAGAAGATCCTGCGTTCCTCCTCGCACTGCTCCGGATTCGGCATATTACCGTGGGGAAATGTCTTTTCGTTACAATCCGGGATCCAGACATGATCGAATTCCAGTCCCTTGGCTGCATGGACAGTCAGCAATCTTACTTTTCCGCGATCTTCCGCCTTTTCCTTTTTCTGTTCCTGTTGTTTCCGATCATTTTTTTGCAGAAATTCTCCGTATGCAGCCTGTGCTTCCTGCCATTGTACAAGGTCACTGTAGTGTTCCGCATCTTCCGTGATCCATTCGAGCACCTTATTCCATTCCTCTGCTCTTTCCTCATGATCTATTCTTGCTTTCTGTTGCAGATACCTTTCATATCCACATACTTTTCGTATAAAGATCACCGCCGTCTTTAATTCCGTATTTTTGAGGAATTCCATCTGTTTCCTGAATAATTTGACAGCTTCATATACTTTTCTGCGATCCGCATCCGCAATTACAAATAATGCACCGGAATAATATCGTTCCGCATTTTCTAAGGATGCTTCGTTTCCGAATGCCTCTCTGGAAATATTCCGGAACGGTTTGTTCATGACCGACAGGTAATCAGCTCTGACCGCATTGCCCTTTGCAATGCGCAAATAAGCCATAATGTCACACACAATAAAATGCGCATAGGGATCAGACATTTTTTCTTTCATGATCAGCGGAATTCTCTCTCGTGTAAGTCTCGCTGCCACACTCTGCATCGCAAAGTTTGTCCGGAACAAAATCGCACCGGTCTCCCCCTCCGGCCGGCTTTTCAGCTGTGTTACGAGGTAATGTAATTGTTCCGATGCCTCTTTGAATTCTTTTACTTTTACTGCATGCAGTGTATCCCCATTCCGCTTCCGGTTAGCTTCGCATGACACAAGTTCTTTTGGGAAACGGTTTCTGTTTTCATTGATTACAAGTAATGACGCCTCGACAATTTCCTGCCTGCTGCGGTAATTTGTTTCCAGAAGTATTTTTTCTGCCGTAAATTCCTCCTCAAACATTTTCATACAGGCCGGTTTTGCTCCCCGGAATCCGTAGATTGCCTGGTCATCATCTCCTACTGCGAACACATTTTTATGCTTTTGGGCAAGAATCCGTATAATACTGTACTGTCTGTAATTGATATCCTGAAATTCATCAATCAGTATATAGCTGAATCTCTTCTGCCAATACTCTCTCTGTGCCGTATTTTTTTGCAGAAGTTCTTCACATTCTACGAGCATATCATCGAAATCCAGTCCTCTCGCCGCTCTTCTTTTTTCCTCATATGCATGGTAAATCTTTGAAAAATATTCCCGCCATTCCTCCGGGATCTTATTCTCAGCCTCTTCTTTTTCACCTGTATTTTTATAAAAACTGATCGCTGTAAGGAAATTTCCGATGATCTCTGAGAATTCGGATACCTCGATCTTCTTATCTTCTTTTATCTTTTTCAGAATGGGAAATATCAGATTTGCTTTTTGTCTGTCGTTTAAAATGTTACCCGGTGATACTCTGCCCGACCGGAGCAGTATGTGATAGAAAACAGAATGAAATGTTCCGAAATTGACGGTATTACTTAACGGAGAAGTTATTGAAAAACGCTGTTTCATGGAAATTGCCGCTTCTTTTGTGAAAGTAATTACCAGAATCTTTTCCGGTGATACTTTTTTCTCCTGCAGCAGATAAAGGATCCTCTTTGTAATGGTAAATGTCTTGCCGGAGCCCGGGCCCGCCAATAATAACAGCGGACCCTCTCCGAACGTTACAGCCTTCCTTTGGGAAGGATTACACTCTGTAAGATCAAACATTTGCCTTGAGTAATTCGATTCCTTTGCGGATTCTCTTCAGGGATTCCTCTTTTCCAAGGACTTCCATAATCTCCGTAGCACCGGCAGGTGTCATCTGCTTGCCGGATACTGCGGTACGGATGGGCCACATTACGTAGCCGTTCTTACAGCCTTTTTCCTCCACATATTTTACAAGAGTCTGATACAGTCCGTCATTACTGTAATCCTCCTGTGCTTCCAGAACCGGAAGCAGGTCAGTGAGCACTTCCAGAGAACTCTCACTGTTGGTCTTCATCTTTTTATGCGTGTACATTGCCACATCATACTCAGGAAGCTCCTCAAAGAAATCCACAAGCTCCGCAATATCGGGGAATACTTCGATTCTTGTCTTAACCATTGCGGCAATCTTCTTTAAGTCTAACGGCTTCTTGATGGTCTCCTTCAGATAAGGCTCTGCCATCTCATAGAACTTGTCGAAATCCATTGCCTTCAGATACTCACCGTTCATCCAGCGGAGTTTTACAATGTCAAATACCGCAGGGGATTTGCTGATACGATGATAATCAAACTCTTTGATCAGCTCATCCAGGGAAAAGATCTCACGATTATCTTCCGGACTCCATCCCAGTAATGCCACATAGTTGACAATTGCTTCCGTAATAAATCCCTGATCGATCAGATCCTCAAAAGAAGCATGTCCGCTTCTCTTGGACAGCTTTTTATGATTTTCATCCGTAATTAACGGCAGATGAATATATACCGGTACCTGCCATCCGAAAGCTTCATACAGACGCACATACTTCGGTGAAGAAGACAGATACTCATTACCTCTGACAACGTGGGTGATATTCATGGTATGATCGTCTACTACATTTGCAAAATTGTAGGTAGGATATCCGTCGGATTTGATCAGGATCATATCATCCAGCTGGGAATTGTCTACCGTAATATCTCCGTACAATTCATCGTGGAACGTTGTTGTACCTTCTTTCGGATTATTCTGACGGATAACAAAAGGCTTGCCTGCCGCAAGGTTTGCCTCTACTTCCTCCTTGGACAGATGCAGGCAATGCTTGTCATACACAGTGATCTCCTTGCCGTCTACGACTTCTGTCTTCAGGGACGCCAGTCTCTCCTTATCGCAGAAGCAATAATAAGCCTCCCCCTTATCGATCAGTTCCTTAGCATATTTCATATAGATACCGGTCTTCATACGCTCACTCTGGACATAGGGGCCGTAACCTCCGTCCTTATCAGGGCCTTCATCATGTACCAGTCCGGTCTTCTCCAGGGTACGATAGATGATCTCGGTAGCACCTTCGACATAACGCTCCTGATCGGTATCCTCAATACGAAGCATAAAATCTCCGCCGGCATGCTTGGCAATCAAAAATTCGTATAATGCGGACCGTAAATTACCTACATGCATTTTACCGGTAGGGCTGGGCGCATATCTTGTTCTGATCTTTGTCATTTTTCTCCTCATTTCCGTACAGAATTTGTCCCGGGATCGTCTTGTCCGTCATGACTTTTCCGTACCTATATATTTCTGTTCGTTATTCCATATCATAGACGAACTGCTTTTCTTATTCTACCGCCTTTTTTCAAAAACTGCAACAGTTAAGACTCGGATTTCGGATGGGGAAGATTCCAACGGTAGTGTGCCGCCAGAAACCGGATCATCATAACCGCAAAAGCGGCGATAAACACCGCAGGAAGTCTGCCCCAGTCTCGATACAGCCAGACACAGCAGATTCCCCCTACCAGGGAGGCACAGGCATAAATATGTTTTACAAAAATGTACGGTTCCTCTCCCGCCATCATATCACGCATCAGACCGCCTCCCACACCGGTAAGCATTCCGATAAACACAAGCAGGAACGTATTCTCCTGATAGCCGTTATCAATGCCGGACATTACCCCCAGTGAAGTAAAGATACCGAGTCCCACGGAATCCATGATCAGCATGGATTTATCATAAAAAGTCCCGAGTCTGCCACTTAAAAGATCCTGCTTGATATAGAGTAACACAAAAATAGCCAGTGCCGTAGCTACTGACACTGCCACATAGACAGGTTTCTGTAAGGCGGAAGGCACCTTTCCCAGAATCACATCCCTGGTCATACCACCGCCCACAGCAGTCACAACGCCCAGTACACAGATTCCGAAAATGTCCATTTTTTTCCGGATTCCCACCATTGCCCCTGACGCAGCAAAAGCGATCGTTCCCAATATTTCCATAAAAAAAATAATACTGTCCTGAATATTCATACTTTCAACCATATCTTTCTTTCCTTGTAAAACTATACATCTTTAAAATGCTTTCACAGATTTATTTGCGAATTTATCTTTGACAGATTTTATAACTTACCTCACGTTATTCTATAGTATTTCTTTCGAAATAACAATATCTGATTTTATTGCCAAAAAAGAAACCATCGCAGTAAATGATGGTTTCTTAATCCGCTTCCTATTTATTTCCGTCAACGATTTTTATAAATTACTCTTCTCCAGTTCTACCATTTCCTGGTTCATGCTCTCGTCAGGCACTTTCTTTTCTGCTTCGTTTTTGAACTTATCTACAGCCTTTGCGGCAACGGGAATCGCAATATTGGTTCCGGCACCGGCAATACATCCTCCGGGACATGCCATACCTTCGATCAGGCAGCCGTTCATCCTGCCGGCCTTAGCCAAAAGCAATGCCTTCTTACACTCTGCTAGGCTCTCTGCATGCTGGATATTCACAGGGGTTCCCGGATAATATTTTTCAATGCAATCTTTGATGGCGTTGGCAACGCCTCCTGCCACACCATAACCTCTTCCGGCAGCGGTGGCATCCTTCATCTCATCCATTGCCTTGATCTCATCCAATAAAATCCCCTTTGCTTCAAACATACCGGTCAATTCTTCGAACGTGATAACGAAATCCACATCGGAACGGACCGTACGTCTGCTGGCTTCCAGTTTCTTGGAAGCACAGGGACCGATAAATACCACGGAAGCATCCGGATGCTCCTGCTTGATCAGACGTGCTGTTGCCACCATAGGGGTCAGTTCATTGCTGATCTTATCAATGGTCTCCGGGAACAGGTTCTTCGCCATTACGGACCAGGAAGGGCAGCAGGAAGTCAGCGCAAACTGCTGTTTTCCGGTTGCGACTTCCTTCACATAATGTTCTGCTTCCGCCATACATCCCATGTCGGCACCAAGTGCAGTCTCATAGACATCGGCAAATCCCAGCTCCTTGAGTGCCGTCTTGAACATCTCCGGTGTCACCTTCGATCCGAACTGACCGGCAAACGCAGGAGCTACCTGTGCAATGATCTTACGTCCGGACTGCATGGCGCGGATCAGCTGGAAAATCTGGGATTTATCAGCGATTGCACCAAAAGGACAACTAACCATACACTGGCCGCAGGAGACACACTTTTCATTATCAATCACAGCTCTTCCCACATGATCGGACGTAATGGCTCCGATCCCACAGGCTGCCTTACAGGGACGCTCTTTATGGCAGATAGCATCATAGGGGCAGATTTCACGGCATTTTCCGCACTTGATACATTTCTCCTGATCAATGACTGATTTCCCGTTCTTCATGGAAATCGCATCCTTAGGACAGACGCTCTGACAGGGATGTGCCAGACAGCCCATACAGGAGCTGGTTACTTCATAACGGTTCTCCGGACAGGCATTGCATGCTGAAGGAATGACCTGCATCAGAGGCGGTTCATAATATTTTTCATCGATATTACTCTCTTCCAGTCCTTCTGTCAGATGCCCGGGACGCTCACGGTTTTCCGGACGTAAGCTCATACCCATTGCCAGACGGATACGTTCACGGATGATCGCTCTGTCACGGTAAACACTCTCCCAGAATTCAGACTCTTCGTAATCTACGATTTTATAAGGCAGTGCCTCCATATCATCCTTCAGATTCTTGGAATTATAAGCCAGATTGGCTACTTCCTTGAACACTTTTCTTCTCCGCTGTCTGACCGGTGTATCGATCCCTCTCATGTTGCCCATATCATTTTACCGCCTTTTGATATTTTTTTAACACACTAACCATATTAAACCATATCATATCTATAAATGCAAGAAAAATATCAATAAAAAAATATCTATATTGTGCTCATTCAGCACAATATAGATATCTTTTTCATTAAATAGTACCAACCTTATGTATGGACAATCACTTAAATATCTATTCAAAATAATTGTCTTAATAAATTGTTATTTAATGCCTTTTTATTTTTTAGGTCTTTTAGGCTGATGAAGAATTGCAATGCAAAATGAATTGCCCGATTTGTGTCAATGCATATACATAATGTTCTTTCATTTCCTTTTCCTTTTCAAATAAATTGTCTTTTTCCATCTCATCTACTATGGAGCCGCCTATCATTTCAACCACATCTATGCCCCCTTTTATAAAATCATATCAAATTTTTTTGCCTGCTCAATCATTTCTGCAGAAAGTGAACATTTATTGCAGAAATTGACAACAAATCTCCTCCTTGAATCACCTTCTAATTAATAGGACTCAATAATATCCCTTTGATTACCTAATGTTTTTTCTTCATAAAGGTATAATAATAGAAAAGTAAAATTGATCTTCATCATTTTGAATTACATATTCCCCATTATATTTTTCCACAATTCTTATAATGTTTTTTATTCCTACACCATGCTCATCCTGATTTATCATTTTAGTAGTAGCGATTTCATTATTATGATATATAATCATTTGATTACATGTATTTTTTACTGATAAAATTATCATCTGTTCTTCCATCATAAACTTGAACTTAATTACTTTTTTACCAATGCAATTTTCGCAGGCTTCAATTGCATTGTTTAACAGATTAGCCAAAATCACAACCAAATCTTCATCTTCCATTTTTATGTTAGATAAATCATTAACTTTAAAGACAAAGACTATATGCTTGTTAATAGCTTCTTCATATTTTGTATTTAAAATTGCATTTACTACTACTTGATTCGTGTTTATTGCATTTCGCTCTTTGAAAAAGCCCTTACTGATTTTACTAACATAATCTACTGCCCGATCATATTCTTTGTCTTTGAGCAACGCTTCTATACACAATATTTGATTTTTAAATTCGTGCGATTTTCTTTTTTGTATGTCAAAGTTTTCCGAAACAGATTGATACATCTGAATCTGATTTTTAACCTGCAATTCAAGCATTTCCTTTTCATGCAGCTTTACATCCCGAATGACTATATCATTAATTAAATAATATACAAATACATTCATTACCACCATTCCAAACGAAATAGAATATAAAGCATTTGCTTGCATTTCATTTTCAGTATATTGAAATTCCATTAGTAATGTAATTATTGTAATAATAGTAAATACAGGAAAAAAAAGGAACTTTGTCCATTCGGTGTCTGTCAGTACTTCTGTTGACTTTTTGCCAAATTGTTTTTTTATTAGTATGATGCAAAGAAAAGAAATAACTTTACTAAAAATAATAATTAAATTCCCCTCAAGTGCATATTCTTGAGTTACTATTCCCTCTCTGGATACGATTGCACTATTTCCTGCATAAACTAAATAATCCACTAACATCAATAATCCTTGATATAATATTGCAAACACCGCAGACTTTACTAAGCTTATTTCAAAATAGAATCGCATGATAATAGCAGTTGACATTATTGCACATAGTTGCTTAAGGACAATCCATTTTGATAATGTAAACCCGCATATATAATAAATTGCAATCAACAAAACTAATAATATTGTTCTTTTATACTTTCTATTTTCCCCAGAGCTATCGCAAAAACTTTCAAAAAATATTTTGCAGCAAATAACTTCAAACGCAATTATTGCTAAACTAAAAAAATATGTAAACATAAATTACACTTCTCCTTTATATGCAATAAATGCACTTTTAACATCCTTATACCTTGCTCTTGGTACAACAAGTTTCTGATTGTTATTCAGTATTACACTATAGCCTGTAATACTCTTTATATGTTTTAGATTTACCAGAAAACTCTGATGAATCCTTATAAATTTATATTCCATCATTTTCCTTTCCATATCATTTAATGTTGCATACAATGTATATATCAAAACCTTATCTTCCATAATATGAAACTCAAGTTTATGCAATCTGCTTTCTATATATAGTATCCTATCAACCTGTACATTTTTTTCACATTCGTTAAATTTAAAATACTTTTTTAATACAATGTAATTCATTTTATGTAAAATTGTGTCCATACACTCATATATAGACTCATCAAAATTAATAGTATTCTTCAATAAATATCTTGTCGCATCTACCTTATAACCTTCTAATGAATAATTTACGTAAGCAGTTACAAATACAATATATATATCCATACTATACTCTCTAATTTTGTGTGCAGTCATAATTCCATCTATCTCATCCATATTAATGTCGAGAAAAATAATATTATAGCCAAGTAAATCTGTCCCCAAGCCAAGTAATTCTTTCCCCGAATTAAACATATCAATTTCGGATGAAATATCCTTTTCGGATAAATATTTTAATACATATTTTTTAATATTTTCTCTAAACAACTTTTCATCATCACATATTGCTATTCGTAACATAATTTCCCCTTTCCCTTACTTTTTTACTATATGGGTGGCAATATCGTCTGTTTTTCGTTTATGCTACAATAATTATTTTGAAAACAAATAAGAAATTCTTTAGAATAAGACTATCTATACTTTCCAATTATTTGATATAAGTCAGAATAGCAAGCTTGATATATCATTTTTGCACTCTGTAATGTCATATTAGTACGACTGAAATTCAAAATCAATAGCTTGGAAGAACTCAAATATTTATCACAGGAAGTTGAAAATTACATTATATTAATTTTTGATAATAAAATGAAGGCTGAAAACCATAGATATGTTTTCAGTCTTCATTATTATCTGCTTATATTCATTTTTGAATAATCCACTGATCGTTTGCGGGATCATACAAAAAAATAGTCTTTCCATCCATCGTTATTGCATAGTTATTAATCAGTCTGCTTCCAACCTCCTCAACATTTTCTTTATATCTTACTTCGAATCTATACACTTCATTATTATCAATTTCACCAACAACCGGATCGGTTGGTTCAAGACTATACTCTTCTTCCCATTGATTAGCACTTTTCAAGTACTCTTGCAAAATTCTTTCGGCGTCCATCATAGAGGTCGTTGGCAAATCATTTTTCCCACACTTTATGCATATACTAAAAATAACTATTACAATAATTCCAATGCTGATCAGCAAATATTTTTTAGACATTTTTGTCTCCTGTCATTATTACTAACTATAACGGAAAATTCGATAACATTTTTCCATTATAAATTTCTAAAAATAGAACATTGGCTGAATGAGTGCTTTCATTACTGGCACATGTGTATGGCGTATACTTATAAATATCAATTTCATCAATATTTCCCTCTTCATCATAAGAAATATTTTGTATAGTATCGTCATTATCAGCAATAGAAATTAATTGTCTTGTATGCTCCGCAGAATATCCCTCTGCATAAATAAACTCTGCAACACATCCGCCTACTCATGACTTTTTGCAAAACACTTTAATATTTATATATCTCTTTATCTAAATAGTAATATTTTTTTCATTACAAACAATATCTTTTGCAGAAAGTAACTGTTTTTTGCAGAAAATGATCAACTATATCAGTTCAAGTCTCAGTTTCGTCCAGAATAAAATAGACATGTATCAATTCTACGGTTCTCCAAAGGAGAGTTGCCTGTAAAATAAAAACAGGACCCTCCGTATTTTACGGAAGATCCTGTCTGTAGGATCCTGTATTTATTTGCTCATAACGACTCTCTTGAAGTTCTTCTTACCTCTGCGGACTACCAGACCCTCTCCGTCAAACTGCTCGGGAACGTAAGCGGTCTTCACATCGGTAACCTTCTCATCCGCTACGACAACACCGCCCTGTTCTACCGCACGTCTTGCCTCACTGCGGGATGCAGACAGTCCGGATTTTACCAGGACACTGAGAATATCAATCTTACCATCGGTAAAGTCTGCCTCAGTCAGTTCACTGGTGGGCATTTCTGCGGCATTTCCGCCGGTGAACAGTGCTCTTGCACTCTCCTGTGCCTTCTTGGCCTCTTCCTCACCATGTACCAGATTGGTCAGCTCGTATGCCAGAATTTCCTTCGCCTGGTTCAGCTGGCTGCCTTCCCATTTATCCATCTCATCGATCTGCTCCAAAGGAAGGAATGTCAGCATGCGCAGACACTTCAGGACATCGGCATCAGCTACGTTTCTCCAGTACTGGTAGAACTCGAACGGTGTGGTCTTGTTGGGATCCAGCCATACCGCACCCTTCTGGGTCTTACCCATCTTCTTACCCTCGGAATTCAGAAGCAATGTGATGGTCATAGCGTAAGCATCCTTACCCAGTTTTCTGCGGATCAGCTCGGTACCGCCCAGCATATTGCTCCACTGATCGTCACCGCCGAACTGCATGTTACAGCCGTATTTCTGGTATAAGGTCAGGAAGTCAAAACTCTGCATGATCATGTAGTTGAACTCTAAGAAGCTTAATCCCTTTTCCATTCTCTGCTTGTAGCACTCTGCGGTCAGCATACGGTTGACACTGAAATGCGCGCCTACATCTCTTAACAGTTCCACGTAATTCAGATCTAACAGCCAGTCGGCATTGTTGACCATCAGAGCCTTACCGTCACTGAAATCAATAAAACGACTCATCTGCTTTTTGAAGCAGTCTACGTTGTGCTGAATGGTCTCCTTGGTCATCATGGTACGCATATCGCTTCTGCCGGACGGATCACCGATCATTGCAGTACCACCGCCGATCAGAGCAATGGGCTTGTTACCTGCCATCTGCATTCTTTTCATCAGGCACAGTGCCATGAAATGTCCTACATGAAGGCTGTCTGCGGTGGGATCAAAACCGATGTAGAAGGTAGCCTTTCCGTTATTGATCAATTCCTTGATCTCCTCTTCATCTGTCAGCTGTGCCAACAGTCCTCTCGCTTTCAACTCGTCAAATACTGTCATCTTTTTTCTCCTTTTTTCTCTTTTCAATCTGTAGTTTCGAAAAATATGTCTTTTTGTTTGTCCGGGACCGACTCTGAAGACACTAAAAAAGCCCGTCCCTTTTTTCAAAAGGACGAGCTTATCACTCGTGTTACCACCTAATGTTCCCGTCAGACTCACATCTGACAGCTCAGTAAGTATCTATCAATACTCCGGCTGATATCGGTGCCTGCCGTCCTGATCTACTCGGTCGGAATCTAATCTAAAAACCTTCCTTTCCACCGGCTGCTCCGGGATGTATTCCTGCTCTGCTTCCGTGCGCCTCTCACCTGCCGGCTGCTCTCTGTCAGAAGTCGGGGAACAGTACTTCTTCCCTTCATTGCATTTTTCTTATGATATGTTGGCTGTTTTTCTGCTGAACATGAGTTTATTATAGTCACTTTCTTTTTTTATGTCAACAGCAAAATAAAATCTACGCCTCAGGCCATGGCAGATGGGATACCTCCAGCTTCTTATCACGAAGCATCAGTTCCTTGACAGCCTGATCCGCTGCTTTGCCGTGAAACAGTACTTCATTTACCTGCTCGATAATAGGCAGCTGAACATCATATTTTTTCGACAGTTCCATGGCCGCTTTAGCGGAATACACGCCCTCTACCACCA
>CAKRRU010000036.1 GCA_934394515.1 uncultured Acetatifactor sp. | reverse complement strand
AATGCATACGGTGCGGAGCCTGCATCAAGGCTTGTCCCAAGGATGCGATCCACTACCGGTTTATGGGAAAATAATCTTATTACGATTACTTAAAGGAGAAATCGATCATGAAAACAAACAAAAAATTCCTTACTATTTTAACACTGTGCATAGCTTTATTGCTTACAGCCTGCGGCGCAACGGATGCTGCCGGCACGGACAAAACCAATGAGTCTCTGACGGAAACCGGCACAGTATCCACAGACAGCTCCAACACTGCACTGGATGATCTGTATCAGCAGGAGAACCAGATTTTTGCAGATCATGAGGCTGTATGGAACAAGCTATTCGGCATGATGAGCAAAAGTAATGCTGATCCCAGCGGAAATTATGCTGATTATCTGGCTGATACCGCCGAAGCAAACAAGGGCTCCTTTACAGATGATGAATGGAAAACACTTACGGATGATATGGAAACCATACGGAAAATCGAAGAACAGATCGCAGGACTGGAACAGGGAACTACCGCAGCCGATCCTACTGCTCCGGGAAACAATTCCGAAGCTGACTCTCCCTTCCGGAATTTCTCCGGTCAGGATTTTGATGGTAATTCTGTCGATGAAAGTCTGTTTTCCGGCAATGCAGTAACCGTCGTTAATTTCTGGTTTACCGGCTGTAAGCCCTGTGTTGCTGAGTTGTCTATGCTGAACGAATTAAACAATACGCTCAAAGCAATGGGCGGCGAAGTAATCGGCATCAATACCGAAACCTTCGACGGCAATGAAGCCGCCATGAAAGAAGCTGCCGCTGTTCTTGAAAGCCAGGGTGCAAAGTACCGCAATCTTTCCATTGACTCTTCTTCCGATGCTGGTAAATATGCCTCTGATATTATGGCATTTCCTACAACAATACTTGTCGATAGAAATGGTAATATTGTAGGGGAACCGATCCTTGGGGGAATTGATAACCAGGATAACTACGACTCTCTGATGCAGCAGATTCAATCGGTAATTGATGCAGACAGTGCAAACCAATAATGCAAATTACCCTTGAGGTTTCTTCATTCACCTGTTGGCAGCGGCAATTGATTTTGATATTATTTGTCAAGAATAGTAACTATTCAGAGCCATATAAAACTGCTTATCTGCCTGAATGCAGGCATTTGCAGAACACAGTATTGCATAATTCTGATAGTTACAAGAAATTAATATTCCATGAGGGAGTAGTTAGCACGAAGGTGTGATTTGTCAACATTCTGATTATAATTAAAGAGTATACTCCGGCAAATCTTAAATAATGAGACTCATGTATATCTATTAACAGTCTGTGTATAATACACGCTGGCAGATAATTGATATACATGAGTCTTTTTTATCTCTGTCGGATACTTATCATCTATGGATCTTCGCAGGAAGCAAAAAGAAAATCGGAAGAGCTGAAGATAACCTTCTCATTCTATTTACAACAGGTCACTGAGCTGCGCGAACTGCTCCAGGGTCAGTGCCTCACCACGTACCGTGGGAGACAATCCCATCTGTTCTAAAGCTGTTGCCGCGGATTCTTTGGTAATACCGGGGAGTCCGGCATTTCCCAGACCATTCACCAGAGTTTTCCGACGCTGATTAAAGGATGCCCGGATCAGTGAGAACATCTTTTTTTCGTCTTTCACCTGCACGGGCGGCTCTTCATATCTCGTCAATCGGATCACCGCACTTCCTACATTGGGACGGGGAATAAAACAGTTAGGCGGTACATTTGCTACGATTTCCGGTTTTGCGTAATACTGCACTGCCAGAGACAAAGCGCCGTAATCCTTGGTTCCCGGTCCTACCTGCATACGGTCTGCGACTTCCTTCTGCACCATAATGGTGATACTTTTCAATGGTACACGGCTCTCAAACAGGCCCATGATGATGGGTGTTGTTATGTAATAAGGCAGATTCGCCACCACTTTGATAGGACGTCCACCGTTTTTCTCTTCCACCAGCCGATTGATATCTACTTTGAGAATATCATCGTTAATAACCGTCACATTATCGTAATCCTGCAAAGTTTCTTCCAGAATAGGGATTAATGCTTTGTCAATCTCCACTGCCACGACACTGCCCGCACGTTCTGCCAGATACTGCGTCATGGTACCGATGCCCGGGCCGATCTCCAGTACGCAATCCTCTTTTGTAATCTCCGCCGAAGATATGATCCGGTCCAGAACCGAAGTATCTATCAGGAAATTCTGTCCAAACTTTTTCTGAAAATTGAAATGATATTTCTGAAGTACCGCTATCGTATTCTGGGGAATACCCAAATAAGCCATAATGAATCTCCTTTATCAATAATATTTAAAATCCTCCAGGAAATGAATGCAATCATACAACACCAGCACATCCATGCCCTGTTCCGGCTCATATTGTTCCATGAACTGAAACAGTTTTCCGTTAAAATATCTGAGATCCACAACATAAATAGTCTCATAATGTGTCGTCAGAAGCGGAATCATACTATTGGCATAGGAATCCTTGATCACAAATAATGCTTTCCCCGGATTATATCCGGTATGAATCTCGATAAATGCATGATTGTCATTCAGGAAAAAGCCGTATTGATTCTTTGTATCCAGATAATCCGGTGCATACAGAGAATCTGACATATCTTCAAAATCATACGTAACAGACACCGCTTTTTTCTCTGTTTCCGGGAAATACTGAATACTGTCTTTGGTCCAGTCCAAATTGATCCGGGACTGCAGTGTACCCTGGAAATCATCCGATACGGTCTCCATGCCTGCCGTATTATAAGGGAACGGATAACGATCCACACTCTGTGCCCAGGCCATAAATCCGTAATAGGCCCCAAGGCTGGTCCAGTGATGATCTGTGCGATAGTAAATAGGTTCCTCTGCGTGCTCCTGCAGTGCATGGTACACATCTACATAATGTTCTTCTCCGACTGCTTCCCGTACTTTCCCCAAAAGTCTGTCTTCCTGATAATAAGGTGCAAAATCGGGCAGCTTCTGTGTCAGAATATTGTCCGCCGTGGGTACCAGCATTACTTTTGCGTCCCAACGGTTCACCAGCTTTTTCAGCGAGGCGATCCGGCCGTTCTCCATCTGTTCCGTATATTTATCCGGATCGTTGACACCGATCAGATAGTGGTCTGTGCCCAAATAGACACCGTTAATCTCCTTTTTCTGAAATAAAATATCAGCACGGGTCTTAAGCCCTATCCATTTATCGCGGCCCACGAACTGATCCGTGATGTACTCTTCATAGTCGTCCCCATACTCTCCCGAGAAAAGCTCTTCCCACGAAAATACAGGTTGGGAAGCCAGAACCCTGTTCTCAGTTTCGGAATAAAGTCTGTCGTCGTTGCACAGATCCGCAATCCCCAGGACAAGGAGAACCGCACAGATCAGTCCGACCGTCAGCAGAGAATTTCTCTTATCGTCCACACGCTGTTCCTCCTTCCCGGTCAAAAGCGAAAATATAAAAAGGGATTATACGATGCATCCACAATATACGCGATGGATAAAATCAGCAGTGCCGCAGGGATCACCTTTTCACCCAATCGGTATAGTGCAATAGCAGGACCTGTTTTACTGCTCTTCAGTCCATGTACCAGTCTGCTGCCCAAAGGAAGACATGCCACCAGCGCTGTCAGCAGCAACACCAGATATTCGCTCCCCAAAAACAGTGCCTGGAAATTGACCAGTCCCACACCACCCAGTCCAAACATCGCCTGAATATATGCCCATATCTCGCCGGGCTTCTCCAATGCGAAAAATACCCAGCTGATCAATACAACTGCCAATGTATAAATTCTGCCCAATACCCTGGGCGCATTCTCCAGAATCTCTCCCAAAAACAACTTTTCCAGGATCAGAAACACCGCAAACCATAATCCCCAGAACAGGAAATTCCAGCCTGCGCCATGCCAGATTCCGGTAAGCATCCACACTACCAAAATATTGAACAGCTGTCTCGGCAAGTCCTTCCGGTTGCCGCCGAGAGGAATGTAAACATATTCCTTAAACCAGGTGCTCAGGGAAATATGCCATCTGCGCCAGAAATCTTTGACGGAAACAGCAATATACGGATAATTGAAATTCTCGGGAAAATGAAATCCCAAAACAGCCCCCAGGCCGATCGCCATATCCGAGTACCCGGAGAAATCGAAATAAATCTGAAAGGCATATGCCACAATTCCCAGCCATGCCATAAGTACACTCATTTGTGCGCGTTCAAGAGAAGAAATCTGCTCCCACAGCATTCCCAGATTATTTGCCAGCAATACTTTTTTGGCAAGACCTGTCACAAAGCGTCGCACGCCATAACTGATCTCATCCAGATTTACCCGTCTGTCATGCAGGTATTTTTCCACCTGATGATATTTCAGTATCGGTCCGGCAATCAACTGGGGGAACATCGTTACATAGACACCAAACTGCAGAATATTGCGCTGCGCCTTTGCATCTCCCCTGTATACATCGATCACATAAGACATTGTCTGGAAAGTATAAAAGGAGATTCCGATAGGCAGCGGCAGATGCAGTAACGGGATCGCAGTCCCAAAAACAGTGTTTACTGTCTGCAACAGGAAGTCCGCATATTTAAAAAATCCCAGGATAAACAGATTGATAATAATCGAACATAATAAAAAGATCCCGGAGCGGTCTCTTCCTCTGTAATCCTCGATCAGTCTTCCCCACACAAAATCAGAGATCGTGGAAAAGAGCATCAGGAAAATATAGACCGGTTCTCCCCAGGCATAAAAGACCAGGCTCCCCAGGAAGAGAATCACATTCTTCATCTTCCGGGGAACCAGAAAATAGCAGATCATAAAAATCGGTAAAAACCGAAAAAGAAACAACACACTGCTGAATACCATTTGTTTTACTCCGCGTTTACTCCAGAGCCTGGCTGATAGCCTCCAGAGCAAGTTCGTTCTGCTCCTGACAGTAAGTGATCACAGCTTCCTCTCCCTGCTCTTCTGCCTCAGAGGTGTCTGCACCCAACTGTACAAAGCACACATAATCTCCCACACGCTCGATCCTGGATGCCTGAATCTTGCCCAGATTCATGGGATACTGCATGGTATCATTCACCATTTGATCGCGGTAGGCATTTAATGCATTTTCTACCTCCTCTACCTTACCATCTTTTGCATGAATAATCAATAAAGTATCTACATTGACGCTGATCATGGGAGACTCTCCCAGATAGCCGTCGTACAGATCTGCGCTGACACCAAACGTATCGTTCAGCATCTCCTCCGGTATCTCGGAATCCGGCCAGTAATTATCCCCCAGCGCATTTATCACAGCTTCCTTTGCACTTTGCAATGCCTCCGCAACTTCTTCGGCACTCATCGGCTTCTCCTCAGCAGTCTCCGTTACGGTCATTCCGGTCTCCTGTGTTGCGGAAGCCGCACCATCCTCCTGTTTTCCCCCGCAGGCCGTCACAGACAATACCAATACGCTCATAAATAACATAAATGCTACTTTTTTCTTCATATTAATTTTCCTCATTTCTATGGGATATCCCCATACTTATTGTTGTGTAGTGTCCCCTGTTTCGGGATACCTATTCTATTAGACGATAAATCCGGGGGGAAAGTTTCATGTATTTCATTTTTTCACCCAATCTGTAACAGCCAGAACAGAAAAGACATTATGACAGCCATCATTACCGGGCACATGCCCCACCTCTGATTTACTGCGCAAGTGGATACATCATAGCACATATCTGCATCCTGTCACAACTCTATTTTGCTTATTTTCTCCATAAAATGTTTTCTTTCTTTACAAACCTGTAAACGGTACGCTATACTTGCAAAGGAAAGTTGACAGGATCCGCTGCGAACGCAGCAGAATGAGAGGAATTATGAGCATATTAAACGTAGAACACCTGACCCACGGTTTTGGTGACCGTGCTATTTTTAACGATGTATCGTTTCGTCTGTTAAAGGGTGAGCATATCGGCCTGATCGGTGCCAACGGCGAGGGAAAATCTACCTTTATGAATATTATCACCGGCAAGCTGATGCCGGATGAGGGCAAAGTCGAATGGGCGAAAAATGTACGTGTCGGCTATCTGGACCAGCACACTGTACTGACTCCGGGCATGACGATCCGTCAGGTACTGGCTTCTGCCTTTGACTTTTTATACGACATGGAAGCACAGATGAATGATATCTGTGAAAAAATGGGTGATGCCTCTCCGGAAGAACTGGAGCAGTATATGGAAGATCTGGGCACGATCCAGGATCTGCTGACCATGCACGATTTCTATATGATCGATGCCAAAGTGGAAGAAGTGGCAAGAGCCCTGGGGCTGATGGATATCGGTCTGGATCGTGATGTGACAGAGCTGTCAGGTGGTCAGCGTACCAAAGTCCTGCTGGGCAAGCTCCTGTTGGAAAAACCGGATATTCTGCTTCTGGATGAGCCCACCAACTATCTGGATGCGGAGCATATCGAGTGGCTCAAGCGCTATCTGAATGAATATGAAAATGCATTTATCCTGATCAGTCATGATATTCCTTTTCTCAACAGTGTTATCAACCTGATCTATCATATGGACAATCAGGAACTGACCCGCTATGTAGGGGATTATGATAAATTCCAGGAAGTCTATGCCATGAAAAAATCTCAGCTGGAGGCTGCTTACAACCGCCAGCAGAAGGAGATCGCCGATCTCAAGGATTTCGTGGCAAGGAACAAGGCCCGCGTCTCCACCCGTAATATGGCAATGTCCCGCCAGAAAAAGCTGGACAAGATGGATGTCATTGAACTGGCTGCGGAGAAACCGAAGCCGGAGTTTTCCTTTAAGGAAGGCCGTACCACGGGTCGTATTATCTTCGAGACAAGAGATCTGGTCATCGGTTACGACGAACCGCTGTCCAAACCTCTGAATTTATCCATGGAACGCGGAGAAAAAGTGGCTCTGATCGGTGCCAACGGTATCGGTAAAACTACTTTGTTAAAAAGTATTTTAGGACTGATCCCGCCGCTGTCCGGCGAAGTAGAACAAGGGGATTATCTGGAGATAGGTTATTTTGAACAGGAGATGTCAGGTTCCGGCGATAACAGCTGTATCGAGGAGATCTGGCAGGAATTCCCCGCTTTCACGCAATATGAAGTACGTTCCGCCCTGGCAAGATGCGGTCTGACCACCAAACATATCGAAAGCCGGGTAAAGGTCTTAAGCGGTGGCGAGCAGGCAAAGGTAAGGCTCTGTAAGCTGATGAACCGTGCTACCAATGTGCTGTTGCTCGATGAGCCGACAAATCATCTGGACGTAGATGCGAAAGATGAACTGAAGCGGGCTCTGAAAGCGTACAAAGGAAGTATCCTTATGGTCTGCCATGAGCCCGAATTCTATGAGGGACTTGCTACCCAGGTATGGGATCTGTCCCGGTGGACCACGAAGATCTAAATATTACGTAACTATTCGGAACCTCATTCGCAAAGCCGCTGCTTCGTAGCTATCCTGAATGCAAGCATTCGCAGAACGCACGATAACTTGCGCTTTCTTGCTGCTGCGAAGCTAATTTTGCTCATTTATGAGGCAGCGACTCAAATAATTAAAACAGATCCAGCATATTGTCCAGATAGATTTCTTCTCTGACCTGCAGCTGGTACTCCGGTTTCGTCATATAGTACAGTAAAAATTCCAGGATCAGTGCACTGCCCAGTCCCCGGCCTTCGATCTTATAATGTGAAAATCCCATAGGCAGATAGATCTTCTGAATATCTCCCACACTGATAAATCCGGGATTTTTCATGGCTTTGGAGAAACGATAGCCTTCCTCCGCCCCCGGCGAAGTACAGCTAAAATCCGGCTCCTCTCCCAGATTCCTGCGGCTGACGGCTTCGTAGCATTCCTTCCTGTCCTTACAGCCGAAATAGCAGCATTCATTGCACAGAAATTCCACTTTGTCTTTCTGTGATTCTGTCAGCGTATTTAATTTTTCATAAGCCTTGTTCAGGCGGAAATCCGGTACAACATAGCGAAAATCGTCTCTGTCGATCTCCTTTTTTAATGCTTCAAAATCCGTCAGGACTTTCGTAGTGGAGGATACCGGATATAGCTCCGGATAATGACTTTTCAGATACTGTAACAGCAACTCTGAATGGACGATCACGCCGTTTTCCCGGGTTGTATTTTCTGCGAACAGGGCACAAAGTTCATTGCATTTTCTATCGGAAAGATGTTCCTCGATAAGCTTTGAATTGCTGAAGGTCAGGCGGGCTGAAATGCCGTATTCCTGTAATAACGCCAGCACCTCTCCAGCATCGTGATCCTCCAGTGAGACGCGACCGCCGCCCCAGATACAGTCCGGTGGGGCTCCGTAGATGGAGCCAATGTCACACCAGTCGTAAAAATATTCCCGATGCTCCCGGAATAATGGCAGAAATATCCGGTATAATTCGTAGAATTCAAACAGACCGGGAAGATGGTAATAAGCTGTTTTTTGCATATGCCTCATACGAATCGCGCGCCATCTTTTCTTTTCCCGAAAGCCTCACAATTCACAATAATATCGCCATTCTCCTGAATGGTAATATTCTGCCAGTGAAATGTATTTTCATTTCTTTCCACGAAACGCCATTTTCGATTGGAATTTTCCAAAACGGTTCCTGTCAATATTCCATTTTCCATGGTAAAACGCAAATTTGTAAATTTACTCTTGCATGCATATACCATATCATAGCAATGGGTCTTTGAATTATATATTCTAAGTCCGACACCATATTCACCATCCGGCTGTGGAGAAGTCTCCCTCGTCGCTCTGGAAGGACATATGAACATATCTTCAATACCTATCCCGTTCAATACCCGTCTGAAGATCCACTCTCCTTTTAACCGGCGCTGCGGCCTGCTACGATCACCATCTATAAATTTATCTTTATAATCAAATTCCCAATCACCCAATAGCGGAGCAAACCAATCGTATTCCTCCGGAATAGTTTCTTCCGATTGTCCATATAAAGCTTCTATAAAGCTATCCATAACACTAGCTGCCTCCTCTATATCTGCGTCAATTTTTCCAGCAATAATCATCCTCACATCTCTTATCCCCGGAAACAGTCCCCGACCTGTTTCACAATGGTCTCATCCAGCCAGCCCTTATCTGCCATATCCCGCAGGATCTCACAGGCTTTTTCATGGGGCATACCTTTCTTGTAGGGACGACTTTCGGTCAATGCCTGATAGATATCAATACATGCCATCATGCGCTCCTGCATGTTCAGTTCCGCCGCGGTCTTCCCGAAGGGATAACCGGTTCCGTCCAGACGCTCATGATGAAATGCCGCCCAGTCGCGGATCTCGTCAAAGTCATCAATGCCGGACAGAATATAATAGGTATATGCCGCATGATGCTTCATCACGGCAAATTCATCTTCCGTAAGTCTTCCCGGTTTCTCCAGGATCTCATTTCCTACCGCTACTTTTCCGATGTCGTGCAAAGCGCCTGCAAGGTACATCTTCTGCACGGTTTCCTCATCAAATCCCAGATAGCGGCTCAACTGCTCCGCATCCTCTGCCACACCGATGGAATGTGTGCTGGTAAAAGGAGACTTATAATCGACGATCCGTGCAAAAAATTCAGCCAGCTGCTTGATCTGTGCAAAACTTAACTCCTGTTTGATATGCGGAACTTTCTCCCAAAGGCTTTTTTCAAAAACATCCTCTCCCAGCATGAGAAACTGTTTCTCTGAAAAAGTCCGTAGGAATGCATCCGTGGATTCTTCATCCACGATCGTCCCTTTTATTTTCATCAGAAGATCTTTCGCTTTTTTCCAACTGTCTGCCGTGATCGTTTTGCTGCAGCATGTCAGATCCAGCAGGTCGCATAAATGTATGATTCTGGAAAACACAGGCACTTCCTCCCATGTTTTCCCAAACGGTCCGCTTCCGTCAGCATTTTCATGATGGTAGAGAATCACATTTTTAACATCCGTATGGAACGGAAGTGTCTTAATATTCTTCTCCCCCAGAGAGCAGTGGAGCCCCAGCCCCGGAAGCTTCGACGCCACCTCAGGCTGTTCGATATTATTATGTAGTTCTTCCTGAATATACTGTGTCAATGCATTATCATGCAATAGGGCACATGCCGCCAGATCCTGTAAACTCTCGCCGCCGATCCCCATCTGTTCTGCCGTGCAGACACTCATATACGCCACACGCTTTGCATGTTTTGTACTTACATGTACCAGTTCTGCCTCCACACAGTCCAGAGCATACGAACAGGCTGCCAATAATCCTAATACATCCAATACCATCTTTTACTACCATTCCGTCCTTTTTTCTTTTTATCGTGTTATCTTCTTCATTTTCGCAATACCGGTTTTCATCCCTCATTCCTTCCGTTGAAGACTGCGGAACGCAGGCACTCTTCTCCCAGACCCCAGCGTTTACAATTCTCCTCCAGTTCCGCCAGGGAGTATCTCAGATAATCCATAGGCTGTTCCTTGGTGATCTCCACGGCAAAACGAAGGTTTTTGTGCGTGTTTTTCATTCCCCGGATGACATCCTCCCAGGGCAATCCTTCCGGAATCCCTTTTGTCCTTTCGTCCATGTAGATCACGTTCTTTGCGCCTGCCTGGTAGATAAGGTCAAAAAAAGCTTTCATCTCTACCTCATTGAGTTTCTCATGGATAAAAATAAGTCCTTCACCGTATCCCATGAAAGAAGGCTTGCCCAGATAGCGGGACAGCAACTGCTTAATCAGTATCTCCGCACAGGTGTAGTCGCTCACTTTTCCCAATACCAACGGGGAGAAATAAACACAATGAGCCGGAAGAGCGTCCGCTATGGCTTCGCACTCTTTTCCGGCTTTTATCACTTTCCCTGTCTCTTCGAGAATGATCAGGGATTTTTCGTCATGTTTTATTTTTTTCTTATAATCATAAATCTTAATATCCGCACAGATTTCCGAAGGGGTAAACTTTTCCATCACGGTACCTCCCATTCACTTCTGAAAATAAGTATACCGCTTCCTGTCCGGGAGTGCAATCCGGTCTTTTACCGGGGATACAGTTTCTTCACCTGTGCCGCAGTTTTCCCGGTATATTGCACGGCAATGCGGTTCTCCGGGTGCGCATCCGTCAGATACAGTACGCACAGAAAGATCCATTCCAGCGGTTTCATAATAAAATACACCAGATCCGCCGTGTATTTACTGCGAATCAGTCTCGCCACGGGAAAACCGTAAGTATCATAAAAATGACGCAGCGCCCGGTGGAAGCCGGGAGTCCGTTCTTCCAACACCTGTTCAAAAGCGTTCGCAATGCACAGCTGACGGTTTACAATAACTTCATGCCCATGCCGCCTCCCCAGGCGGATAGGCTTTACGACCTGTTCGTGGCCGCCGGCCGCCACTGTGCAGAGATAGTGTTCATCATACATGACATTCTGCGGTGCCTGCCGCAGGGACAGATTCCAGTCACTGGTCTCCGTGAATGCCTTGACCACACTGTCCGGAGCCTGACCGAAAAGCATAAGAATCGCAACCAGGATTCCCAGCAAAGGAAACATCAAAAGCAATGCCAGTAGCGGCCACCACTGTGACTTTCGTAAGATATTATCACACTTGCATAAGATTGGATTTTGAATAATTTTTTCGGTTCCGAAATGCGCTGCTTCCGCATTCTGTATCAAGTCGTTCCACTCTTTTATTTTCCGGAGAATCAGTCTCTCCATGATCAATACACAGGAGACCGGAAGGAGCAGCAAGCAGCCGTTGATCCAACTTTCCTGTAGCTGACATGTCTGTACCGTAAATGCGATCAGTTCGAGTACGCCCAGATACATCGCGGAAATGGATAAAACGGTGATAAGCGGCGGCATTTTCCGGAGAGGGACATATTGCAAGATTACATATCCTACAAGTCCCAATAGCATCAGAATCACAACCGTCACCACCGCACCACTGTAAACCGGCGTATGTCTCTCGGCATTGGATAACTGTACCTGCCAGTCGGAAAATGTTACATTCAAACCAAATGTCAAATAAAGCATTTCATACAATCCACCCAGCCAGAAAACATACTGATCGAACAGCCAGGCTCCTTTGACCGGACGCCTCCTCTGCTCCCCGATCAGGCAGATTCCTTCACAGATAGTCAGCGCCACCGGGAATACCACCACATTGCCGATCAGGATTCCCCAGAGAACGCTCCCTCCCAAAGACCGGATGATCTCGAATGCATCTATATCGTAATAATCAAACATTCGCACCATTGCCACCAGTGCCCAGATGAATCCTATCACCATAGAAAGCAGCCATGCCGCAAGCACCGGATGTTCCTTGTGAAAACGTATCTTTTCTATTTTATCTATCTTATTTTCTGTATTATTTTCCATCGATTCTGCCCTCGATCTGTCGTAATGCCATATATCTGGAGACGTTAAAGGTCCTCGGAGACAGATGAGACAATCCGTCCAAGCCATCCTTAATGTGTCCCAGATAGTAATACCCGAAGCCTTCCTGCTGGTAACTGCTCCACCAGCCGATCGTGTCCATGATATCTATTGGAGACTCCAGTTCATAAGCACTCAAATCGTAGCCAAGGCTTTCCATATAGGGGATCAAGACAGGTGCGGCATCTGCACTGAGGTCGCACAGATAATGAAAGTCACTGTACTCCGAGCCGCGGAAGAACGGTCCGGCGAAAAAGTCATTCCCATAATCCTGCGCTTCGGACTCTGTCCAGCCTTTTCCATCCGCGCCGGGAGCATTGGCAATGTTCACACGGGCAATGATGTAGTCCGGATGGCTGAAGGACAGTACCAGATACAGAATCGTCACCGCCACCACGCCGTAACGGAACAGTGAAAAGTTCTCCCGGTAGATAGAGATCATGACGCCGATAAACATTACAAACAGTACCGCCAACATCCACAGTACAAAAATGCGCAGGAAGGTCAGGTAATAGTAGCGGATATAAATGATCATACGCATCGCGCTGGATGCAATCATAACAAAAGTGCAGAGTGACATAACTGTCATAACTACTTTCAGCACCTTGCTTTCTTTAAAAAAGCTTAAGCCTACCAGTACCAGGATCAGATTCAGAATACTGACTGCCAGCAGCTGGAAAAATCCTTCTCTTGCATACTGCGCATAGGTATAACCGTCCGGAAGCTGCATTTTCCCAAGGAATAAACCGAAGATCTGGATACCGGAAAACAGCAGATATAAAAGTGACAGCAGTGACATAATCGTAATCGCCAGTACCGGTTCCCCATTTCTGTGATCTCTGACTTCTTCTCGGATGCTGCGCTTGCACAGATAGGCCGTAAGCGCATAGGATGCGAAGAACAGAAATGCGATCCGGAAGACCACATTGAAGACATTCCCCGGGCGGATCCAGTTCACAAGGTCTGTCGTCATCTTACGGAATACGGCATCCGCGGAGCTCAACAGCCCTGCCGCAATTAATAGGATGGGAAGCGCAATGACCACTCCCAACAGTCCGTACCATACCTTCTTGTTCACTTTTCCTTTTTCCCGGAAATATACTTTTCCATCGGCAAACGGCTGATTCAACGCTCCGAAGCTCATTACAATCAGCTGACAGATGCTTCCCACATATTTTCCCAGGTTCCACTTCGTTGTATCAAAATGTTGATGCAGCAGCAGACACATTACCAGTAGGAATACTGCCAGTTTATTTAAGGCTATGATCGCCCATCCGTCGGTGCAGAAGGTGGATACCCCCAGCAGGAGAATACCGATCATGTAGAAGATGCTTCCTTTTTTCAAGGTAATCTCCAGTTTTGACAACGAGAAGACAAAATACAGTAACGTGCCTGCGAGAAAAAAAGGGAAGGTGACTCCCGAACCGTTATGGAACATGCAAAATGCATAGAATGCGGCATATACCAAAGTTACCGGGCCGAAGAAATTAAACTGGTCTCTCATGCGTTTCGTTTCTGCGGTCTCTGTTTTCTCCTTCACCACTGTTATGATGCTTTCCCCCATTATTCTCTCTGATACGCTTTTCCCGGTCATTTCCGATGTCTGTGATTGTGTTTCATGTAACATTTCTTTATTTTCCTGCATGTCTTACCCCTCCCACAATTTATTTCGTTTCACCTTTGCTCTCAGCATCTTCCTCGTCGTCCACATATTCCAGAATATCCCCCGGCTGGCAGTGCAATGCCTTGCAGATCGCCTCCAACGTGGAAAACCGGATCGCTTTTGCCTTGTTATTTTTTAAGATGGACAGGTTCGCCTGCGTCAGATCCACCTGATTTGCCAGTTCCGTCAGGCTGATCTTGCGTTTCGCCATCATCACATCCAGATTTACAATAATTCCCATAATTGCTGCCTTTCTGTTTATCGTCTATGATACCCATTCAGCACGCGCCATTCGCAAAGTCGCGTTGTCATGGCTGAACTTTTGCATTATATCGTTAAATCATTTTCTTCCTTGTAACGCACTGCTTCTTCAAACACATAAGCCAGTACTTTACTGAACATTCCAGCAATGATGAATACAAGGATTACTACCAACATTGCAATCGTCAGATATACCACACATCTGACGGCGCTCATGGCGGCAATGAAGAAGCTGATATCTCCCATTCTCCGGAGACTCGCCACATTTTCCGGCACAAAACAATTCTCGGCAAGTACCGTCCGGAACATCTTGCGCAGCTCATTGATTAAAAGCAGCGCCAACACTCCCAGGATAGCAAATATGATCACTGACGGAAGATAATTCTCCTCTACCGCTTCCAGATATTTTCCTATGTATTTCAGACTGACCGGCAGACTCACCGTGACCAGGATCCCTGAATAAAACATAAAGTCCAACAGATATTTTGTTCCCTTTGTCAACGTATACTTGCGCTCTCGCAGGTTCTCTTCCGACAACTCTCTCTTAGTCATAACGAATTACCTCTTTTCTGTGCTATCTTTGACGTTTTATTTGAACATCAGCTACACCAATGGTACGATGTCACGGTGTCCCAATTCAGCTGTCACGACGTCAGCTGTCACGACGTCACGGGCTTCACGTTCTGCTTCATGTCATAACCATATCACTCGCGCATATGAATGTCAATATATTTTTATTGATATTCGATAAATATATATTGAATCAGGACAAATAAAAAGCTCCAAGCACGTACTTGAGCATGTACTTGGAGCCCTTGGAGCCCTTTACTCAACTCACTCTCTTTGGTAACGTCATGCGTTACTATTATTACTTTTTACTCGATATTCCTGTTCCAGTTCTTCTGCCAAATACGCATCACTCATACAGTGCATATCCGATACACCATCTCGAATCAACTGATAAACCTCGGAATGATAGAAAAAGTTCAATGCCGCATCTAGAGAAAGCCCCTGCTGTTTTGCAAAACACTCAATGACACGACTATATTTTTTCTGAAGTAGAATCGGGTTCGCCGTCATAATCTTTCACTTCCTTCAAAATGCAACAGGGTTAATGCTTTCTCTGTCCGAAAACAAATCTGCAAGTTCGGCTTTTCATACCGCAGGCGAGTGATAGCTTCCGTTTTATCAATCAATCCGTCAAAAAACAACTCTACTGTATTGAATACCTTATCGTTAGCGACTCCGCCTATAACAAGATCGTAATCTGTCGAATCTTTTCCGCTACGGCAGTTCAGAATAAAATCAAGCCATTCTTCAGAATAAGAATCGAATCTTAAAACATCCAATTCGGCTTCCCGGTCTTCATTATATTCATATCTGGAAATAATGCCCTCTTTTCCTCGACGTTTGAACTTTCCGCACCATTTTGCAGCCTGATCATACAGCGGCGTGACATAAAATCCACATCCAAAATCTACATTAGGGCGGGAATGTACCAAGTCCGGCTGTATAATTTCTAAAAAAGAACCGTGATATAAGATCATACTTCCACACCCCTTTCTTTCATCACATCAAGGAGGTCTTCTACAATATATTCCCGGCTCTGGGTATGCAGCACTTCGTATTCCGGCACAATATAGCCATTTAAAATATCACTTTTTTCTGTAAATGCCCGGTAAACACGCTCCGCATCCACGCCCAACTTTGTAGCAACATTTTCAATACAGAATACAGCAAATTCAAGTTCACGAGAGTTTTTAATTTTCACACCGGAACACATAGCTTTTCTCCTTCAATCGTCGTTCATGTTGTATTTATTATCATACTATAAAAATACGTTTTGGACAATCTGATGTCACCGGTTTTTATGTCATTTTGCCTGCTCATACGCCCTATCATAGAACAGTTCCTGGCTGTTGATCCTGACATTGTCATTTTCCACTCGGATATAGTCTCCGTTACTTTTCAGTTCTCTCGCCTGTACGTTATCCGACATGATGGTGTCAAACATGGATACGATCTGCGTATAATATTCCGGATTTCCTGCTGCTTCTAAACATCTGATCCATGTCTGAGCACTCAGTTGCATTAAAAATATTACATATTTTCGCAAAATAATCACATGGATTTCACTCTGCTTATGCCCTATAATATGCACAGTTACAAGATATTTCATATACAATAAGGAATCAAAAGGAGGCAACTGCCATGCTATATCCGAAAATGAACCGCTCGCGCGCCATTGTGGAGCTCGGCGGTATCTGGAAATTCAAACTGGGAGATGAGACGGAACCGGGAGAATCCTGGACAAATCTGCAGGACGCAGATACCATCTATGTTCCGGCCTCTTTTAATGACCAAAAAGAAGATCCTGCCTACCGGAATCACTACGGCTGGGTCTATTATGAGCGGACGGTAGAACTACCTGCATCTCTCTGTACAGGACACAGCCGGCAGGTTCTGCGTTTTGACGCCGTAACCCACTCCGCCAAAGTATATATCAACGGCAAATTAGTCGTCACACATAAGGGCGGTTTTCTTCCCTTCGAGGTTGATATTACGGGTCTTCTTCCGGCAGACGACCGGATCACGATCGGTGTCGCTGCTGACAACCGTGTCAGTCACAGTACTCTGCCTGTCGGGAACGAAGATAACATCGCCTTTTTCGGTTCGGACAATCCCGGCATCCCCAGCGTGGAAGCCGCAAAAAAATGGCGAAAGAAGCAGAATATGCCCAATTTTGACTTCTTCAATTTTGCCGGAATTAACCGTCCGGTGCGCATTTACAGCACACCGGCCTCCTATATCGAAGATATTACCCTGGTGCCGTCACTGGACGGTGACACCGGTGTCTTAAATTATACGATTGCTACTGCCGGAGCCTGCAGTGATGCTCCCGTGACCCTGAAACTACTGGATGCCACCGACAACTGCCTGGCAGAAAGCGTAGGCGCTGCCGGACAGATTCGGCTGCCACAGGCGCATCTGTGGCAGCCTTATCCGGGCACGCCTTATCTATATAAAGCTGAAGTTCATTACGGGGAAGATACTTATACCGAAGAATTCGGTTTCCGTACCGTAGAGGTGAGAGGAACACAATTTTTAATCAACGGCGAACCTTTTTATTTCAAAGGCTTCAGCAAGCATGAGGATTCGCCTTTCCATGGCAGAGGCCTGGATCTGTGCCTGGATGTCAAGGATATCAACCTCCTGCACTGGATGCATGCCAATTCCTTCCGCACCAGCCATTACCCTTATGCGGAAGAAATCTATAGGCTCTGCGACCGGGAAGGCATCGTCATTATCGACGAGACCCCGGCAGTGGGAATCGGCGCCGGAAGCGCTGCGGATCCCTATAAGACTTTCCCTATCAGAGAACATCACGAGCACGTACTCCGTGATATGATTGCACGGGATAAGAATCACCCCTGCGTCGTCATGTGGTCCATGGGCAACGAGCCGGATACCGAACATTTCCCGGAATCCGCCTATGAATACTGGCATTCTCTCTACGAGCTCACGCATAAGCTGGATCCCCAGAACCGCCCGGTGACTTTCGTCTGCTGCCAGAATAACTATGAAAAAGATATCGTCACCAGAACCATGGATGTAGTCTGCCTGAACCGCTATTACGGCTGGTACAACCTCTCCGGTGATCTGGAGGCCGCTTCCTACGCCTGGAATCTGGAACTTGATTTCTGGGAAAAGATCGGAAAACCTGTGATGATGACAGAATACGGAGCCGACACTCTGCCGGGGCTTCATAACTGCGTTCCGGAGATGTTCAGCGAAGAGTTCCAGGTAGAATTCTATAAGATGTACAGCAAAGCCTTCGACGGTCGTGCCTTCTTTATCGGCGAACAGGTATGGAACTTTGCCGATTTCGCCACCATACAGGGCTGCATGCGTGCCGATGGCAACCGCAAGGGCATCTTCACCAGAGACCGCCGTCCGAAGATGATCGCACATTATTTTAGAGAGCGTTGGGAAAAAATACCGGATTTTGGATATAAAAAGAACGAGTAGGGGATTCCCTGCTCGTTCTAATAGTTTCTCCATTTTACAACCCGGTAGTATCCAACTCAACAATCATCCGTCCAATCTTCTGTTCTCTCAACAGATAGCACATATAAATGGGAAGATATGTCACATTTTCTTCTTTTTCCACATTTCCTACGGAAAAAACGTACGCTTTTTCAAGATGATAATCCGGCACCTGCATAAAATTGTCCAAAGCTTTATGGGACTTATATTCTTTTCCGGATTTTACTTCAATCGGCACAACCTTTCCATTCATTTCTATCGCAAAATCCATCTCTCCGATATTCTTCTTTTTGCAGAAATACGGTGTAAAACCGTTTGCCGTTAATTGCTGTGCCACTGCATTTTCAAAATGGGCTCCGTTGTTCACTTCTCCATTTTTGTTAATTAACTCGATTTTTGTTTCTGCCGGATATGCACTCGTCAATAATCCGATATCATTTGAAAAAAGCCGGAATACATTACTGCTCTTACTTGCCAAAAGGGGGATCACCGGTGCGTCAACATTATAAACCGGCAATGCCACACCTGCATCTTTTAACCATAAAAAGCTGTTTTCATAACGGTCGAATTTCAGTTCCTTATCCAACATGGTAAATACAAACTTTTTATTCTGCTTATTCAATTCCGCAGGAATAATGTCATAGATAGATTTCAGCTTAAGCTTTCTATCCTCCAGTTCGTATTGGGAAAAGTCCTCTTTATATAGCGTTGTGATATCCAGCTGCACTTTGTCAACCTCCCGGATATCTTTTGTCTCTACATAAGTTTTTACAGCATCCGGCATCCCGCCGACAATAAGATACACAAAAAACATTGCCAGAAGCTTCTGATGTATGAATTCGTCTATCGGATCGACACGTTGGAATTTTTCTTCCAGCATATCCAATGTGGTCCTTGAGACATTGTTTGCTATCATGAATTCTTCAAAATCCATAGGATACATTCTTAAAACAGTCAGGTATCCCACCGGAGCCGAAGCGATTCCCTTAAGCTCCACACCCAATAGCGATCCGCTCATTACATATTTGAAGCTTCCCTCATCTACGAGGAACTTTATTTTTGTTACTATTTCCGGACATTTCTGAATCTCATCAAAAAAGACAACCGTTTCATGCACTTTGCAATTTTCCGGCATGATCATTTTTAATTTGACCAAAAATTCTTCCGCACTCATCTCTGCATTTAAATAAGAAATCATATCCGGCTGGTCAATAAAATTCACTTCAAATTTCGTATATCCGCTTTTTTTAATCTCATCTCTTATCAACCAGGTTTTTCCTATCTGTCTTGCCCCGGTCACCAGTAAGGCTTTCTTGGAATTTTTGAGCCATTCTTCTATTGTAACGGAATCTTTTCTATACATAAACGCATCCCTCCAACTACACAATACATCATCTGCCCCGTTTTTGCAATCAAATCAGTTGTATTTTGCCCCGTTTTTTGCGTTCATATTAGTGAAAAGTGCCCCGTTTTATATCTCTCCTATACTATAATCCCGGCTGATCATATTATCCAAACCGCCATTCACCTAGGCAACAGAGGTAAACTCTCCTTCACTCTTGTAAAGGATTTTATATATTCATCGTCATATATGGTGGAATACAGATAATTCCATCTTTTAAAATCAGGTTTCTTGGATGAATAATATAGCTTTCTCCTATACGCTCCTTATATTTTTCTCTGAAATTATTTAATGATTTTCTGCTTTCATTCTCATTTTGAACGAGAACTGCTTTCCAAAATTCATGTATATTCATCTTTTCATTCTCTCTATTTCTATTTAAGCAACATCAATTTCAAAGAATAGCTTTCATGATTTCTTCTTCATTGTCTCTGGTAAATTTGCTTAATTCATAGGATCGGATCCTCT
>CAKRRU010000035.1 GCA_934394515.1 uncultured Acetatifactor sp. | reverse complement strand
TCTGCGGTTCTAAAGTCTTTCGTAAACTAGTAGCCCCGGTTGCATATAAGAATAAGCTGACCGTAAACAGACGCCGGTACTTAGCGGGCGTACTTTGGCCGCTTATGTACCGTTGCGCTCTGTTTCCGAGCGGAAGCGATGTCAGCGTTTCTTATATGCAATCGGGTCTACGGCGATTTGAGAAATACTATTTCACTAACTTTCAAGTTAATTCCATCTATTTCTGGCTGTTGATGTAGTTAATGAGTCCTTCCGCTGCGATAATCTTCTGCATGAACTCGGGGAATGCCTGTCCCTGGAAGCTCTCTCCGGTGGTGAGGTCTTTGATCACGCCGGTATTGAAATCGATCTCGACTTCATCACCGTTCTGAATCTTCCCGGATGCCTCGGGACACTCAATAATGGGAAGTCCTATATTGATGGCATTGCGGTAGAAAATTCTTGCAAAGGTCTCTGCAATGACGCAGCTGACACCGGCAGCCTTAATTGCTATCGGCGCGTGCTCTCTGGAAGAACCGCAGCCAAAGTTTTTCTCTGCTACAATGATGTCACCCTTTTTTACATTCTTAATAAAGTCTTTATCAATATCCTCCATACAGTGAGCAGCAAGCTCTGCCGGATCGGAGGAATTCAGATATCTGGCGGGAATGATAACGTCAGTATCTACGTTATCTCCGAATTTGAAAACTGTTCCTTTTGCGTTATTCATGTTTCTGTCACCTTTCTGTCTGTGAGTGATAAACGTCCGTTTCTCACAGCTTCCTTCTGTTTTGTCTTTATTTTATTTCAACTCACAAGGGCAGGAAATCTTGCCGGTAATCGCACTGGCTGCTGCTACTGCGGGGCTTGCCAGATAGATTTCTGACTTTACATGTCCCATACGGCCGACAAAGTTTCTATTCGTAGTGGAGACACATCTCTCACCTTCCGCCAGGATACCCATGTATCCGCCAAGACACGGACCACAGGTCGGAGTGCTCACTACCGCTCCCGCTTCGATAAAGGTCTTCAGAAGTCCCTCTTCCATTGCCTGCATATAAATCGACTGGGTAGCCGGGATCACGATACAACGCATTCCTTTTGCCACATGTCTGCCCTGCAATACCTTTGCTGCGGTACGCAGATCATCAATACGTCCGTTGGTACAGGATCCGATCACTACCTGATCGATCATGATGGGTTCCATCGCATGGATCTCATCAATCGTATGGGTATTCTCCGGCAGATGAGGGAACGCTACCGTAGGACGCAACGTACTTAAATCAATGGTATACTCTGCATCATACTGTGCATCCGGATCTGCTTCAAATATCTTGTAAGGGCGTTTGGAGTGTTCTTCCATGTAGGCGATGGCTTTCGCATCCACAGGGAAAATACCGTTCTTACCGCCGGCTTCGATAGCCATGTTGGCAATGGTAAACCTGTCATCCATGGACAGATTGGCGATACCGTCTCCTACGAATTCCATGGATTTGTACAATGCACCGTCTACACCGATCATACCGATGATATGTAAGATCACATCTTTGCCGCTGACCCACTGGGAAGGTTTGCCGGTTAAGTTAAATTTGATTGCGGAAGGCACCTTGAACCATGCCTTGCCGGTAGCCATGCCGGCTGCCATGTCAGTACTTCCCACACCGGTGGAAAATGCTCCCAGGGCTCCGTAGGTACAGGTATGAGAATCCGCACCGATGATCACATCTCCTGCCACGGTAAGACCTTTCTCCGGAAGCAGGGCATGCTCAATCCCCATCTCTCCGACTTCGAAATAATTGGTAATCTCATTACGTCTTGCGAATTCGCGGACACATTTGCAGTGCTCCGCAGACTTAATATCCTTATTGGGAACAAAATGATCCGGTACCAGTGCGATCTTGTCCTTATCAAACACTCCCTGCACCTTCATTTTATCCATCTCTTTGATTGCCACCGGACTGGTGATATCGTTGCCCAGTACGAGGTCCAGCTGCGCTTCGATCAGCTGTCCTGCCTGTACCTGCTCAAGGCCCGCTGCCTGCGCAAGTATCTTCTGTGTCATTGTCATTCCCATTGTTTATTGCTCCTTTTTCTCTTCCTACAACTTAACTATCCAGTTCCTGCGGAAATTCAGCATTTAAACTCTGTATGCAAATCCCGGAAGACTGAACAGATACATTGTAGCACACTCATTTGTAATTGAAAACATCCACAATTAACGTATTTCTACGAAAATGCGGATGTTACGCCCTTAATATATTGATTTATTTTAATATTGTACTATAATACTTTTTACGATTCCGGACCCTGTTTTCTCGTTCCGTCTGCTGTCGTATCTTTCACCGGATCACTGATTTTCGTTTTCCAGGTCAGCACTACTTTAAACAGATCTCCGTCCAGTTCGATCCGGAATCTTCCGCCCTGAATCTCTGTAAAGCTTTTCGCAATGGCAAGTCCCAGACCGCTGCCTTCCGTGTTGCGGGATGCATCTCCTCTGACGAATCGCTCCGTCAGTTCTTCGCCGGATACATTTAATTCCTGGGCAGTGATATTTTTTAAGATAATGTTCACCTCATCCTTTGCCGTAAAACCATTGACATAGACTCTGGTTCCCGGCATTGCATACTTTGCGATATTTCCGAACAGATTCTCAAAAATGCGGAAGGTCTTCTGGCTGTCTAACGGAAGGATCACTTTCTCTTCCGGCAGATTCATCCGTATATCAAGTCCGGCACCCTTTAACTTATCCTCCATCTCGAATTCTACCTGTTTGACCATACTGACAATATCTACATCACGGATATCCAGTGTGATGTTCTGCGAATTTGCCTTGCTGACTTCAAACAGATCTTCAATCAGGGCTTTCAATCGCAAGGACTTGCGATCCAGTGTCTCCAGATATTCCTTCCGCTGTTCTGCCGTCACGCCCGGCTCCTGCAACAGTTTCACATAGGTAATGATCGCCGTAAGCGGCGTCTTCAGATCATGAGACACATTCGTGATCAGTTCCGATTTCATCCGCTGGCTCTTCACTTCCTCTGCGACTGCGTTGCGGAATCCTTCTTCGATCCGGTAGATCTGCGGTTTAAAAGGCTCGAACACTCCAAGATCTTCCTCAATGGTCACATTCAGATTTCCCTGCGCGATCTCGTTTGTTGCCTTCAACAGCAATCCGTATTTCTGCTGCAATTTGCTGATATAGTGCCGCAATACAAAATACAAAGCGATGGAATAAATGACCGCTATGGTCAATCCCCCCAACGGCAGACTGCAGATCACCACAAGAATCAATGCGTTGCAAAGCACGATCCGTAAGATGAGTCGTTTGGCATCTTTTGTTACATCAAAATGTTCTGCATCATGGTAGACTTTCAGCAGCTTATCCTTACCGACGGATGCTGCTTTTTTCATCCACTGCCAAAGCTTTTTCCATGCGGGAACCATTACATAACACAGACAACGTTTTCTGAAATATTCCCCGGATCCCATGGTACGCATCGCTCGTAACGACAATCCACAGCACCATACAACAAAAAACATTGCCGACACTGCCAGAAGATTCACTGTGTACGTCAGATATACCGCCACCAGCTGCATCCGGACACTGTCTCCGCCAAGTACCGTGCTCATCGCATTACCGCTTTGTACCCAAGATACCAACTGTACCATCTGTTCGCTTCCGACACCGGCCACCATAGTCAGAAGCAAAACAATTACTTCTATAGGCAGTTTCAACAGCCAAAATCTTTCCCACGCTCTTTCTTCCTTCAGTCCCGGCAGAATGAAGGAAAACAGTAAAACAAGCAGACTTAAAATAAGAAATACCTGCTGGCAACCGGATAAATAGTAAGATGCATATTGCTCCCCCATGGAAAAATAGACATTGACAGCATTCGTGGTTTCATCATAATGAATAAACTGTCCGTTTTGTCCCAGGCTCTGGGCTGCCTGTTTGGAAATGCAAAAAGTGATCTCACAATTTTTCGGCATGTTCAGTTGGAACATGAGATTATGGGAAGCAGAGACTTCTCCGGTAATATTTTCATCCACCATTCTTGTAAGGCCGCAGTTACGAATCACTTCGGCTGCTGTCTTGCGAAGTGCTGTAGGATCCGAACCGATCACCGTATTTCCCAGCGTTGCATCATTTCCGTAGGCATCAAATACAAAGGTCAGGCAAAAGCTCTGATTCTCCACCGCGATTTCCGGATCCGTCAGGTTGCTGACCGTCTCCCCCGTCACAGTATCCCGGATCACATAATCATAGATATTGTTCAGTTCACCAAAAGCACTTTCCAGCGTATTGAAATGTTCCTCCAGATATTCTCTGGTCTGCGCCGCCAGCATTGCCTGCATAAGTGACTGATCATCAGCTTCGATCACACCTTCATCCACCAGTTCATCTGTCTGGTTGTTCAATTCCATGTTTCGCAGCCTGTCATCATTCAGCCACTCGTTTCCTTCCGTCGGCTGCATGTACAGTTCGCCATAACCAAAAGAGGTCTGATTCTCCTTATTGTACAGATCGCGATAGAGCAGATAACAGTTCTGATACAGATAAGTAACGGTATTCGCAGTTTCCAGAGGATCCGCGATATATTGTTCATTTCTCCTGCTCTGTGCACGGCGCTCAAAAATACCGTAACAGGCGGTAAAAATACCGGAGGTCAGAAAACATACGATTAACCCTAAAATCAGCCACCTTACACACGGTTTATTTCCCGGTTTCTTTGTGGGCTTATCTTCCGGTTCTATTTCCGGTTCCTTTGTCAGTCTATCTTCCGATTCTCTTCCTGATTCTTTTTCCATGCTTTTATTCGCAATGCTTAGATTCTCTTTCTCTGTCACCGATTTCTGCTCCAATTTTCTTTCTCCACACAACTGCTGTTTTACATAAATCTTTGCATATGTAAGATGTCTCCTACACTGCGTAATAGATATTTACTGTAATCATACAATTACTGCTTATCTATCTTATACCCGACACCCCATACCACTTTCAGATACTTGGGATTTCTGGGATCGATCTCTATCTTTTCCCGGATATTTCTTACATGTACCATAATAGTATCGGTATTGACTGCCTTCTCGTTCCAGATCCGTTCATAGATCTCATCCGCGGAAAATACTCTGCCGGGATTTTTGATCAGAAGCTGCACGATTTTGAACTCCATAGGGGTCAGCTTCACAGTTTCCCCGTCCACGGTCACTTCCACAGTCTCTTCATTGAGTTCCAGACCACCGATCGTGTACACATGGGATTTCTCCTGTTCTTCTCCATTTACCGCAGTCAGATATTTGGAATATCTGCGCAGATGGGAATTTACTCTGGCCAACAGTTCCAATGGGGTAAACGGCTTCGTCACATAGTCGTCCGCCCCCATATTCAGTCCCATGATCTTATCCACTTCCTCAGACTTGGCCGACAGCATGATGACCGGAAATTCCTTGTTCTGCTCCCGCAGTTTCATTAGCATGGTCACACCGTCCATCACCGGCATCATGATATCCAGAATTGCCAGATGAATCTCCTGTGCCGCTACGACCTCCAGTCCTTCCTTCCCGTTCGCGGCTTTCCACACCTGATATCCCTGGTTTTTCAGATAGATTTCCACACCGTCTCTGATCTCTTTGTCATCCTCCACGATCAGGATGTGATAGTTATTATTCTCCATAGCTCCCTCTCATTCTGACTTTTAATAATTGCATTTTACATTCTATTTTCAAATTTCATCTGTAGAAAAAACGAAAGATTTTCTAAAGATATGTGTCAGTACGTTATTCCATACAATAACTGATCATACATACCAGTTCTCCGTCCTCCACAGATACCTCCGCTGCTTCCCCGATGAATTCATTGCTGATCCCGATAGGAAAATCATTCGTGATCACTGCATTTTCCAAAGGATATTTCATACCGCGGATATTTACCCCTTTTGCCTCCCCGGTCAATGCAAATAACGACATGGTGCCTTCCAGTTCTTTCCGGAAATGCACTGATTCGTTCTGAAGTACCAGCACCATTCCCATGCCGTCTACGAGATACCCCACAGCACCGTGATTTTTCAGATACAGCAGGCACTGGATATTCGCCAGTGTATGATCGAATCTGCCGCCGGTAGCCGCATAAATGCGAAAATCCGTATATCCCAGTTCCAACCCTTTTTTGATTGCCGCCAACATATCGGTATCATCCTTGCATACCGGCAGCTGGCAGATTTTCTCAGGAACTGTCTGTTTTAACTGTTCTACCGCCAGTTTTTCCTGCTCACTCACGGAATCGAAATCTCCCAGGATCAAATCCGGCTCCACATTCAAAATACTACAATAGCTTAAGCCCCCGTCTACCGCAATGACATAATCATCATTCGCTACGGACAATTCTCCCATTGTGAGATCTCCAGCGCCGATCAAAATACATTTACTCATTTCGTAATCCTTTCTGTACAAAATTTTCATTCATACTACCCATAAAGCCACATTATTACGCTTTTAAAATCACTTCGTATTTTTCTTTGTTCCTGACAGTTCTCAGCTCATGAATATCTTCCTATTTGCAAAATCATGCAAAAATCGTTACCAACTATCTTCACCGCTGAACTGCTACGGACTATTGTATAATTTCCAAGTTTACATTTCAAGAGATTGGCGGTATATTTAAGCTGTTCCGGCAGTCTGCCGACACAAAAAATGCCCCGGTTCCGACACAAGTGTGAATTTCGTATACGAAACCGTTATAACTGTTACTGAAATATATAAGAAAGGCATGGTCATAAGTATGTCTACGGAATATTTTGACAATCGTCCCCTAACCGCTGCGGAGATCCGCAGACTACAGGCTTTGGAAAACCGATATCGTAATGCCGCCAGAGAAGTTTTCACAAACCGCGTGGCATATTATCACCGGTTCACCGGCGGACACTATACCTCTATCACCATCAGAGATCAGAAGACCCGTTGGGGCAGCTGTTCTTCCAGAGGCACGCTCTCTTTTAATTACCGCCTGATCTACGGTCCTGCAGGACCGCTTGATTATGTGGTAGTCCATGAGCTCTGCCATCTGACCCATATGAATCATTCCAGGGATTTCTGGAACATGGTAGAGCGCATTATGCCGGATTACCGAGTCTACAAGCAGTGGCTGCGAGACCACGGACATGAACTGACTCTGGAAAATCACCTGCAAAAACAGGGGATTCCGATCCGGCTCAGCTGATATTTAACACGAAAGGCGATTCACACTGATCTGTGAACCGCCTTTGTTATTATAAGATTCGTCTTTTATTTACAGCCTTTATCTTCTGTCTATCTGTTCTCGTTCACATAGACCTGCACGCGGCTCTGGATAACGCCTGCCACGTCCCTGGCACTCTTCTGTCCGGAGAAATAAGCACCGGCTTCCTCAGAGATGATATTGGTGATGGCTTCGTTGTAGTAGGCACGTTTATTCACGCTTTCCACAAAACTTACGATCTTATCCACCTGTTCCTTCGTCAGCTGCGGTAAGATGATTTCCTCATCGTTGATGTAATAGGTCTCATCATATTCTACCTTGTTGCCGTTTTCATCCAGATAATACGGTTTTTCGGTAGCTGTCGCCACAGACGCTTCAAAGGAGCTGCGCAGTACCGGCAGGTTGTATTCCTTGTCCTGTATCGTATTCTGATATTCCTGTGTCAGATAATACCGCACGAACTCCCAGGCACCGTCCAGGTTCCCTGACTTTGCGGACAATGCGAAATTGAAATTACCGTTCCAGATGATGGATCCCATTCCACTATCCGTCGGGAATCCGACAAAAGATACATCCTCACCGAACTGTCCGTTGATCACACCGTTCAGATCACGAATGGAACTGATCGTCGTATTTGCCAGCAGCGTCCGGTTATCACGGAACTGGGACTGATAATCATTCCAATAATCTTCTCCCCAATAGTCTTCACCATATTCTTCCGGTAAAGTTCCCGCATAGGCCAGCATTGCTACAAAATTATCCGTGTCAAAAGCACATTTTCCGGTAGAGACATCCACGAAATCACTGCCGCAATAACTCATCATCGTATACAGGAAATTCTCTCTAATCACAGTATCGCCAAAGAGCGCCGTTGCCTCAGGTACCTCTGCCTGAATGTTCTGTAATTCATCCATGGTGATGGAAGTACGGTCTCCGAAGATCGAAGTCTTACCTACCATAGTACCGATATAGAAGGAAGGAATCACATTGTATAATTTACCGTTCACGCGGTAAGCATCCCAGACATTCTGCAGATATTCATTCTTGGACAATTCCTCGTCCTTTGCGATCAGATCGTCTACATTCGCCACCAGCCCCTTGTTAATGTAGCTTTCCATGGGAATATTGGTGTCTGCGATCAGGATATCCGGCATACCTCCGGAGATAATGTCATTATTTAACTGCTTCAGGCCGAGGGTATAGTCATCGGAAGTATTGTAGCTGTTATACTCCTTGACTACAATACGGTAATCCTCATTGGTCTTATTATAGTCAACGATTCTGCTCTTCAGGGAATAATCCACATAGTTACCGGCCAGTACCAACACCTTTTTATCCTTGATATCCGCAGGATTCACATAGGTGAACAGACTGCCCTTCGTCGTTCCGGTAGAACTTTCATAGTAAAATCCGATAAACTGGTCATCACTCAGTATCAGGAAATTATTCATACTGGTCGTCGCCACATCAGAGTTGATATAACTCATGATCTGCTTTATCTCCTGTGTCCGGATATTATAACTGAACACGCCGTTACTGTTGGAATAATACAAAATATCGCCGTCACCGGGCACCAGGCTGGAATATCCGTTATTGGAAAAGGTATCGGAAAGCTGCACTCCTTCCGAAACCGCATCGGTAGCAGCATCATAGGAAGCAATATACATATCCGTATAATTGTTCTCATCCCAATAGATGACCTGAAGCTTTCCGTCACCGGCATTGATGGTTGTATTCGCGTTATTGAACAAGGTTGCCGCTGCTTCCGGCAGATCTTTCCGATCTGAGATACCCTCCTCCGTCACAGTGCATTTTTCCCATTTGTCTCCGCTTAACAACAGAGTCAGAGAACCGTCCGCATTCGACAGCATGCTGTATACCCAGACATAGCTTCCCTCTTCTCCCTGCATATCGTTCAGATCTGCTTCCCAGACGATATTGCCGTCTGTATCCCAGCAAAGCAGTGCATAGTCATTGGTACTGTTATATTCCTCTCCGATATAAAACTCACTGTAATGATTCCGGATACCGTAGAGATTGCCGTCTGCTCCGATCAGACAATTTGACACAGACGTATAAGAATATCCTCCGTATGTCGTTCCGTCAGCAGATGCATCCGCCACATCTTCGACAATAGCTGAAGATAACATTTCTTCCGTCCGTGCCAAGGGCACCGCAACGCCACCGTCTCCGTCTGCCGGCGTATCCGAGGGCTCATCCGTGCCTCCGGAAGATGCAGGTTTCTCCGGCTCTTCCCCTTCCTTCCACTTCGGAAGTTCCACGGTCTTACTATCCGATCCGTCCTTTTTCATGGTCAACAGTTTCAGGGTACTTTCTGTACCGTCGCCCGAATAATCATATTCCTCATACATGAAATATACGGTATCATCCTGCAACGTCAGAAGATTGACACCAACACTATCCGAATCGACACCGAGATCTAACGGCTGTTCCTGATATACATATTGTTTTGCAAGACCGGAATCTGAGGATGCGCTTCCTCCGTTTCCGCCGTTGCCGCCTTTTCCGCAGGCAGTCAGTCCTGCGATCATCGCAAATGTCAGTGCTAAGCTGACCAGCTTCTTTCCTTTCTTTTTCATGCTCCCTCTCCTTTTTGTCTCTGTGTCTTTTGTTATTGTTTCAAATCATTCTTGTGTACCTTTTATTTCATCTTCTGCTTTTTCCCGTAAATCCTCTGTCGGTTCACCATGTTGTTTTTCTGTCTCGTCTAACTCCTCTACCTTAAGTTCATCCGTCAGCCAGGAGAACGTACTGTCCTTGTAAGGGTCCTCTTCCAGTTCCCGTTCCAGATCTTCCAACACATCGGTCTCTCTGTGGGAATGCTTCTTTTCCCGTCTGCGCTCCGCGGCACGCTCCAGCTTATCCTTCCCGGTCTTCCATACATCTTTCAGGGTCCATCCCTTATGACGCCACCAGTGGACGAATACCCAGAGGACCGTCATAACCGGATACAATAACAATAGCAGCATAAACACAGTCATCAGTGCGATGATATCTTCATAGCCTCTTGCCAGATTTTCCCAATAAGGATAGATAATGGCCTTGCCGTTCATAGAACGGGTACCAAAAGTAAGAATGGTCTTGCAACGATTTAACAGAGAATATCTGACGGTGTTTTCCAGTACTTCCACATTTTTGTCATCGACACCGATTCCCTCTTTCACTTTTCCCAGTGCAAATCCACTGACCGGATTCGGCATGACGATCTCATAATGGTTGATTCCATTATTGGTACCATAAGCATTCAATGTTTCATACGATACGTAGACCACTGTGGAATCCAGGCCGGCAGCCTCTTCCATGCGTCCTTCCGGACGTCTGATCACTCCCGTCACGATATGCGGCACATTTCCGATATACACGGTCATTCCCACCACATCATTGGAACCGAACAGCTGCCATGCGGTATCCTGATCGATAATGCAATAATCCTGCATCAGATCATTTCCTGAAAAATAATGTCCTGTGATCAATTCCAGCGGATGAAACAGGAAAAAATCACCGCCAATGCCGATGGCATCCGCCTCTAACGTATTCCTGCCATTCACCAGAGTGATCTTTCCATCCGCACTGTAGGCATCTGCCCACAGTCTTGCGCTCGGGTTCTCTGAAGTCTCGATAATCGAAGCCTCCTGCAAGGTGCTTTTCAAATTATATTCGAAGTTTTTAATGGTATCTTCTGTCACTTCCGCATTGGGAGAGAAAAAGCAGCTGACCTGCGCCACATCATTACTCTCGCTCCATCGGGAAGCCATCTGCTGTGCATCCTGCATGCCTGCCAGATGCCCCGTCCAGACAAGCAGGATCAGGAACAGAAGGAAGGATACAAGTGCACTGCCATACCATATGAACTTCTTGTTATTCTGTATATGAATTCGAGCCATGGAACCAGCTTCTTCCTTCCCTTGATATTTGTTGTGATTTCATTATGAGTTATTCGCAAGTCTTACCAGTTTACCTGCTTCTACCGGCTTGGTGGATGTCGTGATGACAAATTCATAACCATACAGGCCACCACTGATGGCAGACTGTGTATCATCACTTGCCAGTACCTCCACATCCACACGGGTTGCCACATAACGGTTGCCCAGAGGACTGCTCTTGGATTCTACGGTCAGGATGAACTTACCGTTACTGTCTTCTCTGATTGCACTGTTGGGCACGATCAGGTCATAGTTGGCGCTCTTCTGACCCACAGATACATTCAATGTCTGTCCGGCAGTCACTTCATCACCGGTGATATCAAAGGTCAGCAGTTTCTTCTGTCCGGGATCCGTGGTATCCGGCTTGATGCTGGCCAGTGTGATATCCATATCATTGTATCTCCAGGAGTTCACCAGATCTGCCTTGTCTCCCACCGAAAGTCTCTTCGCCTGCTCATTGGTCACGGAAAAGCTCATGGTAAATCCTTTTCCCTCCGGCTGCATGGTCACTAGCGCTGTATCCGGCTGTGCCTCATCGCCTGCCTTCACTGTTACACTCGTGATCGTACCGGCGATCGGTGCTTCCACACTGGCACCCACCGCATTTTCCTGCATTTTTGCGATCTCGTCACGCTGCTTTTGCAGGCTGTCTAACTGATAGTCCAGATTCAGTTCGGAAGAAATATCCTTCAGCAGCTGTTCCTTGGTATCCTGCGCAGCTTTGAGCTGAATATTGCGCTTATCCAGCTCTGTCTGCCAGTTCTGTGTCTGGACAGTCAGGGAATTGGTGCTGTTTTCCTTACTGTTTTGCTTGTTCGCCAGTTCTTTATTTGCCTCTGATAAAGCATTTACTTTATCATTATATGCCCTCATTTTGGCTGCATCATTCAAAACACTCTGCTTTCCATCGATCAGTTCCTGATAACGGGCTTTGTTCTGCAATGCCAGCTGATACTCTGTCTCTGTCACCTGATTGACAAAATCACTGCCGGACACGGAGCTTGCAATGTGTTCGTTATACTTATCAATCGTTGCCTGGCAGGTTGCCTGGGCAGTCTGCCATTCGCTGACCTTGTCTTTGGCAATTTTGACTTCATCCCTGTTTAACACTGCCTGCGCTGCATCAACCTTTGCCTGTTCGGAACTGGCATCCGGGGTTCCGGACGCATCAACGTTGACCTGTGAAGTCTTCAGCTGATTAATCGCATCGGTAGCCTCATCCACCTGTTTCTGCCACTTTTTGATTTCCGCTTCCGCTGCCAGAATACGGCTTTGGTACGTGCTGACAGAAGATGTCTTACCATTCTGCACGTTCTGGAAGGTAGCGTTGGAAATATCTCCCGATAAAAGTGCGAGTTCAAAATCCAGCATTGCTTTATCTAATGCTGCCTGTGCCTCAGTCAGTTCTTTACTTTCCTTGTCTTCCAGTAAAAAGAGCATATCGCCCTTCTCTACTTTATCACCGGTCTTTACAAGCACACTGGATATCGTACGGGTCTCGTTGATCTTCACATTATACGGATCTCCGCTCTCCACTGTACCGGTACCGCGGATCTTCGCCGTGATCGTACCGGACTGCACATACTGCGCCGCTACCTCCGGCAGGGAATAATTCATAAATGTGTTGGAAAAAAATGTCAGCACCAACATCACGGATAAGAATATAATGGCTGCATTTTTAACCCATTCTCTTCTATTTTTTCCACCGTTCTCTTTCATTTTCGCTCTCCTCTATCCACATAACTTTCTCTCTGTGTTTTCTGATTCTGTCTTATCCCTTGACACCGCCCTGGTAGGTAATACCGTCTACCAGATATTCTTCTCCGTAGAGAAATACCAACAGGCTCGGTACCATATAGATCGTAGCCACTGCAAATGCCAGACCGATCTCTCCGGAATTGATCTTACTTAAGAATACGGACAACGGATGCATCTCCGCATCGGATAATAAGATCAGCGGCTGCTCTACCATATTCCAGTAATCGATAAATACCAGAATTGCTGCGGAACACAGCGCTCCTTTACATAAGGGCATACAGATCAGCCTGTAGATCTGCCATTCTCCGGCGCCGTCGATCTGTGCCGCTTCCATGACACCTACAGGAATCCTCTTCATGAACTTCGTCAGCAGATACACTGCAAAAGGAGAAAAGATTCCGGGCAGCCAGATCGCCCAATAGCTATTTAATATATTCAGCCACTCCGCCACCAGATAGTTCGGTACCAGCGTTACCTGATATGGCATCAGCATTAATATGACATAGGAGAAAAATATGATCGACCTTAGTTTCCCCGTATATCTGGCAAATCCGTAAGACGCCAGCGACGCCACCAACAGCTGGAAGAACACGATCGGTCCTACCAGTATCGCGGAATTCCAGAACTTCAGCAGATATTCCGGACTTTTCAAAAGCACGGTCGAATACTGACTGAAAGATACAATATCCGGAATAAACTTCAAATTCACTTTTTCCGAGATATAGACCTTACCGCCCTTCTCCGTTGTGGCAAACACAGATCCGTAATTCGCCGATATCTCCGAAGAGGACATGAAGGAATTTGTAATCGTCAGTACGATCGGCATCAGAAACAGGATAGCAAAAAATGCAGCGATCACTGTCGCGATACTGATGCGGATATTCTCAAATACCTTTTTTCTGCGCTTATACCCCCGGATCCGTTTCATTTCTTTTGTCACAGGGCTTCGGGATGGGATTTTTGCCGGGGTATCCATGTTGTTATGCTCCATCAGCCTTCCACATCCTTTCCGAAATGATTCTCCACCGCAAATAACAGTCCGATGATCACGATCATTACCAGTGACATCAATATTGCCGCAGCGGACAATGTCTGGTAATCCAGACTCTTGAACTTATTGTTCATGAAATGCTGCAGCATATAAATCGAATCGTACGGATAATCCGTGGTTAACAGATAAATCTCGCGGAAGATCTTAAAAGAACTGATCAGGGACATAATCGTCACAAATAAAAAGGTTGAGGACAAATACCGGATCTTAATATAGAAAAATGTCTGTAAGCCTGTCGCGTTTTCCAGTCGCGCCACTTCCAGCAGATCCTTCGGAATGCTTGCAAGTGCCGCCATGAACAGGATCATATTATATCCGAGATTTTTCCACAAAAACAAAATTACAATTACGATGATCGAATAACTTGACTTCAGCCAGTCGATTTTCTCCACTCCGAAGACTCCCAGCAGGTCATTGACTGCACCGTTGTAATGGAACAGTACCTGCCAGATCAGTACGATGGATGCCACCGGCACCATCATGGGGCTTAAGAAAAAGGTACGGAACTGGCTTCGAAACGGCAGCTTCGATTCCAGTACCACTGCCAGAAGCAGGGAAAGGACTACCGCTAACGGAACCGCAATTGCCGAAAACACTACCGTATTATGTACCGCCGTACGGAATGCGGCATTTTGGATCACATTTTTAAAATTGTCCAAAAATACAAAATTCATGCTGATAGGATTATCCACCAGCGAATAAAAGATTACCACCATAAAAGGAAGCAAAAAGAACGCAAGAACCCCAAGAAAGCTAGGGGCTATAAAAAGCCCCGAGCTTCTTTTTAATTTCTGCATTCTCTTGTCAATTTTGTGATGCTGTTTCTGCTTATGATCCACATGGTGCTTCATCACGATTCTAAGCCTTCCTTTACTACCTTTGTTACTAGTTTTATCTGTTTTCGTTCACATAGACCTGTACACGGCTCTGGATGACGTTTGCCACGTCTGCCGCTGACTTCTGTCCCTTGAAGAAGCCTTCGGCCTCTTCCGTAATGATATTCGTGATTTCATCATTGCTGGAAGTACTTGCAGGCTCTGCCACGCTGATCAACTCCTTCAAAGTTGCGATTTCTTCCTCGGTAGGAGTGTGGTAGGTATACTCCCAGTCGCCATAGCCTACGGAAGAAGTACCGTTTTCCGGAATCGGGTTGCCATTTTCATCCAGGATCTGATTGCCGTCTTCGTCTGTCATATAAGTCACATTGGTCGCCTTCTCCACAGCTGCGTCCAGTGCGGACTTGCTGGCCGGAAGACCATAGGAGAACATATCGCTGGTCGGCTGGCTCAGATAATCCTCGATAAATGCCCATGCGCCGTCCTTGTTGGAGGATTTTGCAGAGATCGCATACAGTTCACTTACCTGCATATAAGTTCCGCTGCCGCCATTAGAGGTAGGATAACCGATATAGGTTACCGGCTCTCCGAAGATAGCTTCCTGTTCCTGGATACTCTCCAGCTGATAGATTCCTGTCATGTTCAACAGTACATCACCGGACTGGATCTTGGCAGGAGTAGATCTGTCATCATTCTGCCAGTCATATTCCTCAGGGAAGCTATTTACAAATTCCAGTACTTTTGCGAAATCTTCCGAATCAAAACTGCACTTACCACTCTCCCAGTCAATGTAGCTGTCCAGATCATATGCAAGCAGCATATACAGCATACTGCTCTTGGTCATTCCGTCGAACAGAGAAACTCCCTCGTGGGCAGCGGAATATTCCATGATATCATCTACCGTCCAGCCCTTTTTCTCTCCTACATCGGCGGTCTTACCTACGATAGTGCTCAGAGAGAAGGATTTGGGAACACCTATCAGTTTACCGTCCATTGTATAGCTGTTGATGATGTTCTCAAAGAAATCATCTTTATTCAATACACTGCTCTTCTCCAGATAAGGAGTCATATCTTCAAATACGCCCTTGCTTGCCAGAGACTTCACATCCAGATTGGACAGATCCAGGATATCCGGACCGGAACCGGAGGTAATATCGTTATTCATGGCGGTGATGCCATCAGACCAGGAATTTTCTGTCCAGTTATTCTCATCAATATAGGTCTTGATATTTACATGATACTCGTTGCTCTGTTTGTTAAATGCAACGGCTGCTGTCTGCAGTGCCTGGGAAGTATACAGTGTACCGATGGTCACCTGGGTCTTCTGTGCCACTTCGCTGGCCTTGGTCTTTGTCAGCTTCACGATATCCGTTTCACCGGTGTTCCAGTCATTGATCACTGCCAGCACCTTACCATCACTTGTAAGACCTGCGTAATTTACATAATTACCGTTGATATCGCAGTCCAGCCAGTTCAGCACTTCGATCATCTTCTGGTCAGCCAGGCTGTACTCATACAATGTGGTGCTCGTATTTACCAACAGGTCTCCATCTACACCCGGTGCCAGATTGCTGTTACCGTTGCCGTTGGGAAAATTATCATAAGTCTGGCCTACATTTTTGCCTTCAAAGTCAATTTCCGCTAATTTGTTGTTGCCGGAATTGTCGTAATAGGAGAAATACACTTTACCGTCTTTCGCGGTTCCGATGCTCTGGATCCACTCGCTGTCCGTCTGCACTGCGCCCTGGAACTGACCTTCACTGTCAAACAACCGGATCAGCGTATTAGAGCTGATATAGAATCTGCCCTGACCGTCAATGCACATACTGCTGACATAAGAGTTTTCCTCATCCTGCTGCATGATATCGGTAATGTCCTGTTCTGCGATCTTTGCTCCGGAAGCATCATACTTACGAAGCACAGTCTGCTGTTCGGAATATGCATCATCACCTTCCGTGGCATTCCACTGATATTCCACAGTATAAATATTGCCGTCGGCATCTACCTGCATGGAATTCAAGCCACCGTTTGTACCGTCGATTGCAATCGGCAGATCTTCCCTGCTGCCGTCTGTCAGAGAATAGGCACCTAAGCTTATCTTGTTTTCACCGCTTTCCTCATCCCACTGATTATTTATATAGTAGAGCTTATCTCCCTGCACGGTCAGGTTATTGTAATTGGAATTCGTATCACTATCAAGTTCCAGATATTCAGGAACATAGACATATTCCTTTGCTGCTGTCTGACCTCCCTGCTGACTGCTTCCGCTGTCCTGCCTGCCGCAGGCTGCCAGAGACATTGTCATGATCGCAGCCAGTGTGACCGCAGTCGCCCTTTTGATCTGATAAAGATTTTTCATTTATTCCTCTCCTCTTTTCTTACTAAAAGCAATCGGAAAACACTTTTTTTCAGACAGATCCGGCTGCTTCTTATCTTTGAAAGATATTTCATTTTCATCTAGGCTCATTATACCCTATTCCCACTATAAAAGCATCTTAAGATTTTATGAACTTATATTACAATTTTTACAGTTTTTTATCAAAAAAGGTATAGGGCAAACGTCCTATACCAGTTTATGCATTTCCATTTTTCTCTTATGATGACGGTACATGCTGCCCAGTCTGTTATAGAACCAGAATGATTGCACCAGAATATTGTTTGCCTTTCCGATTTTTTCTTTGGTCGTCCCCCGGTAATAAGCTCCTCCGCAGGTAATTTCCTCTCCGGATTTCACTGCACGGATGAGGTCCGATTCGCAGTGTATTTTCTTATGGATATCCGTATATGCCATACCGATACAGTCTAATTTATGTGCATCGCTTCCACCGAATGTCGGTTTGTCATACATCTCCGCCAGAACTCCGGCACAGTGGTTGCTCTCCGGCGGCTCACAGGCATTGAATCCTTCCAGAAAATCAAACTGGCTCATCACTGCCATCTGATTTCGTTTTTTCAACGTATTGGTAAAACTCAGATACTTTTCGCCACAGGGATGCGCCGGTCCTAAGATACCTCCGTGTTTGTGTACAATGTCGATCAAAATCTGTACCGGCAGACCTCTGAGTTCAAGAATTTTCAGTTTTACTGTCTCCGGCATAATGACAAGAATGTGTCCGGCATCGATGGTATCGTATTCAATTCCCTTCAGTACTACAAAATCTTTGTACTTATTCCCTTTGATCTCACGTTTCCATGTGCGATAACCGTTGTAAGAATTATGGTCGCTGACCAGCATTCCGTCGAATCCTTTGCGGATCAGTTCACCGATAAATTCTTCGATAGGGACCTTTCCGTCCATGGAGCCTTCTTTTGTATGACAATGCATATCAAATCTCATCCTTTTGTCCCTTCTTTCTCTGTATTTCCCATTCTTTTGTCCATGCAAAGTATAGCAGATTCCCTATTATGATTCAACGGTTTGCGGCAAAAAAATCTTCCTTTTTCTGGCATTTTACGTATGTTTTACCGTCATTTTGTATAACTGTCCGGGCGCAAAACAATTTTCTCCGGCACTGTTGTTATTGTATATTGCGCATGTACCATTGTATCTGTATTCCCAGAAATATAAAAGGAGCAGGTCTCCCTGCTCCCTTTTCAAAACGTATATTTCTATTTCACCACACGTACACGGAAGACCCCGTCGATCTTCTGCAAAGACACTATCAGTTCCGGTGTCGCTGCATCTTCGATATCCAGCATCGTGTATGCCACCTCTCCGCGGGATTTGTTGGTCATATTGGAGATATTGATACCCTTCTCACCGATGACTGCCGTAAACTGCGTCAACATGTTGGCAATATTCTTATGGAAAATTGCAATTCTGCCGGCCTGGCTGCAGACACCCATGTCACATGCAGGATAGTTCACACTGTTGCGGATATTGCCGTTCTCCAGATAATCCATCATCTCTTCCACTGCCATCTTTGCACAGTTATCCTCGGACTCCTCGGTACTTGCTCCCAGATGAGGGATAACGATACAGCCGGGTTGTCCTGCTGTGGTCGGATTCGGGAAATCGGACACGTAGCGTGCCACTTTACCACTCTTTAAGCCTCCGAGCACATCACTCTCATTTGCAAGCAGATCTCTGGCAAAGTTTAGTAAAATCACGCCGTCTTTCATCTTGGCGATGGCTTCTTTGTTGATCATTCCCTTTGTAGAATCCAGCAGGGGCACATGGATGGTAATATAATCACAATTTGCATAGATCTCATCCACATCGATCACATGCTTTACAGAACGGCTTAAGTTCCATGCTGCATTGACAGATACATAAGGATCATATCCGTAGACATCCATACCAAGGCTGACAGCGGTGTTGGCTACCTTAACACCGATTGCGCCCAGTCCGATGACACCCAGCTTTTTGCCCATCACCTCGGTACCGGCGAATTTCTTCTTTTCTTTTTCTGCCGCTTTGGCAATATCTGCGTTATCCCTGGAAGCTTTGACCCATTCGATACCGCCTACCACATCACGGGCTGCCAGAAGCATACCTGCAATCACCAGCTCTTTTACGCCATTGGCATTGGCGCCGGGCGTATTGAATACAACAATACCTTTTTCGGCACATTTGTCCAGAGGGATGTTGTTTACACCGGCACCGGCTCTTGCCACTGCCAACAGGTTATCCGGCAGTTCCATCTCATGCATGGAAGCACTGCGGACCAGAACGCCCTCTGCGTCATTGATATTTTCTATTACTTTATAGTCTGCTGTCAGACGATCCAGACCCACTTTGGAAATGGGATTCAGGCAATTGATCTGAAACATGTTTGTTTCCTCCTTACAGGTTTTCAGCCTCAAATTTCTTCATGAACTCTACCAGCTTCTCTACACCCTCGACAGGCATTGCGTTGTAGATACTTGCTCTCATGCCGCCCACGGTTCTGTGTCCTTTCAGGTTTTCAAAGCCGGCTTCTTTTGCTTCTTTGACGAATTTGGCATCCAGTTCTTCGCTGCCGGTGACGAAAGGAACGTTCATTAAGGATCTGTCTTCCTTGCGGACTGTACCCTTGAACAGCTTGCTCTCATCCAGATAATCATACAGGATCTTCGCCTTTTTCTCATTGCGCTCCTTCATCACTTCCAGACCGCCCATCTTCTTCAGCCATTTGAATACTTTACCGCAGATATAGATGCCATATGCGGGCGGAGTATTATACAGGGAATCTGCATCCGCATGGGTCTTGTAACGAAGCATGGTCGGTGTACCGGGAAGCACATCCTCTGTGATCAGGTCTTCTCTGATGATCACGATCACGACACCTGCGGGTCCGATATTTTTCTGTACGCCACCGTAGATGACACCGTATTTGGTCACATCTACCGGCTCGGACAAAAAGCAGCTGGATACATCTGCTACCAGAGGCTTACCCTTGGTATTGGGCAGGGTCTTAAATTTTGTACCGTAGATGGTGTTGTTCTCACATATGTATACATAGTCTGCATCTTCACTGATCGGCAGATCGGAACAATCAGGGATATAGGAGAAAGTCTTATCCTCGGAAGAAGCAATCTTGTTTGCTTTACCGTAAAGGGAAGCTTCCTGATATGCTTTTTTCGCCCACTGACCGGTTACGATGTAATCAGCCACGCGGTTCTTCATCAGGTTCATGGGGATCATTGCAAACTGCTGACTCGCACCGCCCTGTAAAAACAATACTTTGTAATTGTCAGGAATATTCATAAGCTCTCTGAGATCAGCTTCTGCTTCCTTAATGATCGTATCATAGGCTTTAGATCGATGGCTCATCTCCATTACGGACATGCCGGTTCCTCTATAAT
>CAKRRU010000034.1 GCA_934394515.1 uncultured Acetatifactor sp. | reverse complement strand
AGGGCTATCGCCAAACGGTAAGGCAACGGACTCTGACTCCGTCATTTCAAGGTTCGAATCCTTGTAGCCCTGCGAAGAGGAACCTCAGCAAAATTAGTTGCTGAGGTTTTTTGTATATCATCGGACGGATGGATCCGTAAATAAATACGGTAATTAAGTACAGAACAAACATTCGATTTTGCTCTGTACTTTTTTATTTTTGAATGATATACTAGACGGGTAATCATACTAAGAAAATGATAGCGACTTCCTATTTTTACAGATAGAGTTTTACGGATAGAAGCGAAAATCAGGAGAAGGAATATGGATCATTTCAAATTACATTCCGAATATCAGCCCACCGGTGATCAGCCGCAGGCCATTGCGGAGCTGGTGGAGGGCTTTAAACAGGGCAATCAGTTCGAGACGCTGCTCGGTGTCACCGGTTCGGGTAAGACGTTTACAATGGCGAATGTCATCCAGGCACTGAACAAGCCGACGCTGATCATTGCACATAACAAGACGCTGGCAGGTCAGCTCTACGGGGAGATGAAGGAGTTTTTTCCGGAGAATGCGGTGGAATATTTTGTATCCTATTATGATTATTACCAGCCGGAGGCGTATGTGCCTTCTTCGGATACTTATATTGCAAAAGATTCTTCGATCAATGATGAAATTGATAAACTGCGCCTGTCCGCTACGGCATCCCTGGCGGAGCGCAGAGATGTGGTAGTGGTGGCCAGCGTGTCATGTATCTACGGCTTGGGAAGCCCTGACGAATATCAGGACTTGATCGTATCCCTGCGCCCTGGTATGGTGAAGGACCGGGATGAGGTGCTGCGGGAGTTGATTGATATTCAGTATAACCGTAACGATATGGATATCCAGCGCGCGACTTTCCGTGTCCGCGGAGACGTGGTGGAAGTATACCCGGCACAGGGCGGAGATTATCTGATCCGGATAGAATTCTTCGGCGATGAAATCGACCGGATTGCGGAGGTGGAGCCGCTTACGGGGAAAATACATGCAGAATTAAATCATGTGGCTATCTTCCCAGCATCCCATTATGTAGTGTCGCAGGAGAAGATCAAGGCAGCCTGTGACAATATCGAAGAAGAGATGAAAGAACGTGTGCAGTACTTCAAGGGTGAGGACAAGCTGATTGAGGCACAGCGTATCGCGGAACGGACGAACTTCGATATTGAAATGTTGCGCGAGACCGGATTTTGTTCCGGTATTGAGAACTATTCCAGACACCTGAACGGGCTTCCGGTAGGGGCACCGCCCATGACGTTGCTGGATTTCTTCCCGGATGATTTTCTGATCATCGTGGATGAGTCCCATATGACAATTCCCCAGATCCGCGGCATGTATGCCGGAGACCGTTCGCGAAAGCAGACACTGGTGGACTACGGCTTCCGTCTGCCCTCTGCGCTGGACAACCGGCCGTTGAATTTTGAGGAATTTGAATCTCATATAGACCAGATGATGTTCGTATCCGCGACACCGTCCGATTATGAAAAAGAGCACGAACTGCTGCGGACAGAGCAGATCATCCGCCCGACCGGTCTGTTGGATCCGGAGGTACAGGTACGCCCCGTGGAGGGACAGATCGATGACCTGATCGGAGAAGTGAATAAAGAAGTGGAGAAGCATCATAAGGTGCTGATCACGACATTGACCAAGCGTATGGCGGAAGATCTCACGGATTATATGAAGGAGGTCGGCATCCGGGTAAAATACCTGCATTCCGACATTGACACGCTGGAACGTGCCCAGATCATCCGTGATATGCGACTGGATGTATTCGATGTACTGGTAGGTATCAATCTGCTCAGAGAGGGACTGGATATCCCGGAGATCACCCTGGTAGCGATTTTGGATGCGGATAAGGAAGGATTTCTGCGTAGTGCAACATCACTGATCCAGACCATCGGCCGAGCAGCGCGTAATGCGGAAGGTCATGTGATCATGTACGCGGATACCATCACGGATTCTATGCGGGAGGCACTGGATGAGACCAACAGACGTCGTGAGATCCAGATGAAGTATAACGAAGAACACGGCATCACACCGCAGACGATCAAGAAGGCAGTCCGGGATCTGATCAGCATCTCCAAGGTGATCGCCAAGGAAGAAGTACGCTTTGAGAAGGATCCGGAATCCATGACAAAGAAAGAACTGGAGAAGCTCATCGGCGAGATCCAGAAGAAGATGCAGAAGGCTGCGGCAGATCTGAACTTCGAGGCTGCGGCAGAACTGCGTGACAAGATGCTGGAGCTTAAGAAACAGTTAAATGATATGGAATAATATGGAAAGTATGGAATAAGAAAGGCAAGACAATGGAAGAAGCAAAGAAAATGCGTCCGCGTGAGTATATTAAGATCCGCGGTGCCAATGAACATAATCTGAAAAATATTAATGTGGACATTCCCAGAAATGAACTGGTGGTACTCACCGGTATGTCCGGCTCCGGTAAGTCTTCTCTGGCATTTGATACGATTTACGCCGAAGGACAGAGACGTTATATGGAATCCCTGTCTTCCTATGCGCGACAGTTCCTGGGACAGATGGAGAAACCTAACGTGGAGAGCATCGAAGGCTTGTCTCCCGCAATCTCCATCGACCAGAAATCCACTAACCGCAATCCCCGTTCTACTGTAGGAACTGTAACGGAGATCTATGACTATTTCCGTCTGCTGTATGCGAGAATCGGTATTCCTCATTGCCCGAAGTGCGGCAGAGAGATCGCCAAACAGACTGTGGATCAGATGGTAGACCAGATCATGAATATGGGCGAAGGCACGAAGATCCAGCTGCTGGCTCCGGTCGTCAGAGGTCGTAAGGGAGAGCATGCGAAAGTATTGGAGCGTGCCAAGAGAAGCGGTTATGTCAGAGTACGCATTGACGGCAGCATGTATGAACTGACGGAAGACATTAAACTGGATAAAAACATCAAGCACAATATCGATATCGTGGTAGATCGTCTGGTGGTTAAGGACGGCATTCAGCGGAGACTGACGGACTCCATCGAAAATGTACTGGATCTGGCGGAAGGACTGTTGGTCGTAGATGTCATCGGCGGTGAACCGGTGACCTTCAGCCAGAGCTTTTCCTGCCCGGACTGCGGCATCAGTGTCAGTGAAGTGGAGCCCAGAAGCTTTTCCTTCAATAATCCGTTCGGCGCCTGCCCGGTATGTTTCGGACTGGGATACAAGATGGAGTTCGACGAGGATCTGATGATCCCGGACAAGCGGCTGAGTATCAATGAGGGCGCTATCACGGTCATGGGCTGGCAGTCCTGTGCGGACAAGTCCAGCTTTACCAATGCTATATTACAGGCGCTTGCGAAGGAATATCATTTTGACCTGGACACGCCTTTTGAAGAGTACCCGCAGAAGATTCATGATATCCTGCTCCATGGAACCAATGGTAAGGAAGTTATGGTGCATTATACCGGACAGCGCGGCAGTGGCGTGTATCCCGTGGCCTTTGAAGGACTGATCAAAAATGTGGAACGCCGTTATCGCGAGACTGCATCCGAGAGCTCCAAGCAGGAATACGAGACCTTTATGCGCATTACCCCCTGTAAAGAGTGTAAGGGAATGCGTCTGAAGAAGGAATCCCTGGCAGTTACGGTATGCGATAAAAATATTTTCGAGATCACTTCCATGTCTATCCGCGACCTGCAGAAGTTCCTGGATACCATGACACTGACGAAACAGCAGCAGTTCATCGGAGAAAGAGTCCTGAAGGAGATCCGCGCCAGAGTGGGATTCCTGGTGGATGTGGGACTGGAGTACCTGTCCCTGGCCAGAGCCACAGCGACCTTGTCCGGTGGTGAGGCGCAGCGTATCCGTCTGGCGACCCAGATTGGTTCCGGGCTGGTAGGAGTGTGCTATATTCTGGATGAGCCCAGTATCGGCCTGCACCAGAGAGACAACGACAAGCTGCTGAATACCCTGAAGAATCTGCGGGATCTGGGCAATACCCTGGTGGTGGTAGAACATGATGAGGATACCATGCTGGCGGCGGATTATATCGTGGATATCGGACCGGGAGCAGGTTCTCACGGCGGCGAAGTCATTGCCTGCGGTACGGCGGAAGAGATCATGCAGGTACCGGAATCCATTACAGGACAATACCTCAGTGGGAAAAAGAGAATTCCAGTGCCGGAGACCAGACGTACACCGACCGGCTGGATCAAAGTACTGGGCGCACAGGAAAATAACCTGAAAAATGTAGATGTAGAGATTCCTCTGGGAGTAATGACCTGTGTCACCGGCGTGTCCGGATCCGGAAAAAGCTCTCTGGTAAATGAGATTCTCTATAAACATCTGGCGAGAGAACTGAACCGTGCACGCTGCATCCCCGGTAAGCACAAAGGGATCGAAGGCGTGGAACAGCTGGACAAGGTCATCAATATCGACCAGTCGCCCATCGGACGTACGCCCAGATCTAATCCGGCGACTTACACAGGCGTCTTTGACCTGATCCGTGATCTGTTTGCCTCGACGGCGGATGCCAAGGCAAAGGGCTACAGCAAGGGAAGATTCAGCTTCAATGTCAAGGGCGGCCGCTGTGAAGCCTGCGGCGGCGACGGTATTATCAAGATCGAGATGCACTTCCTGCCGGATGTCTATGTCCCCTGTGAGGTCTGCGGCGGCAAACGATACAACCGTGAGACATTGGATGTAAAATACAAGGGAAAAAGTATCTTTGATGTCTTGGACATGACAGTGGAAGAGGCACTTCCTTTCTTTGAAAATGTGCCTTACATTCGCAGGAAGATCGAGACTTTGTATGACGTGGGACTTTCCTATGTGAAGCTGGGGCAGCCGTCCACTACCCTGTCCGGCGGTGAAGCGCAGCGTATCAAACTGGCTACCGAACTTTCCAGAAGAAGCACCGGCAGAACGATCTATATTCTGGACGAGCCTACTACCGGACTGCATTTCGAAGATGTGCACAAACTGGTGGAGATCCTGCACAGACTGGCAGACGGCGGCAATACCGTAGTTGTCATCGAACACAATCTGGATGTGATCAAGACTGCGGATTATATCATCGATATGGGACCGGAAGGCGGAGACCGCGGCGGCACCGTGATCGCCAAGGGAACGCCGGAGAAGATCATCAAAGTGAAAAAATCCTACACCGGTTATTATGTAAAGAAGATGCTGGAGAAGGATAAAAAGCAGAAATAGTTATAGAAATTTTAAGAATTACCCCCTATGAAAATGGAAAAATTTCAGTTATAATATGATGTATATGACTAAAATAGCGTGTAGGGTCAAAACTTATAGATAGATACCATTGAAAGGGGTAATAAAAAATGCAGTGCACAGATATCGGAATTGATTTAGGTACCGCCAGCATTCTGGTATACATCAGAGGAAAGGGCGTCGTGTTGAAGGAGCCCTCTGTTGTAGCTTTTGATAGAGATACGAACAAGATCAAAGCCATCGGTGAAGACGCAAGACTGATGCTGGGAAGAACACCCGGCAATATCGTAGCGGTAAGACCCTTACGTCAGGGCGTTATCTCCGATTACACCGTAACCGAGAAAATGATGAAATATTTTATTCAGAAGGCTCTGGGAAAGAGAACTTTCCGCAAACCCCGTATTGCGGTCTGCGTACCCAGCGGAGTTACGGAAGTAGAGAAGAAAGCAGTAGAGGATGCTACTTATCAGGCAGGTGCCAGAGAGGTGTCTATTATTGAAGAGCCTATTGCAGCGGCCATCGGTGCGGGAATTGATATTTCCAAGCCCTGCGGTAATATGATCGTAGATATCGGCGGCGGTACTTCCGATATCGCCGTGATCTCCCTGGGAGGTACCGTAGTCAGCGCTTCCATCAAGATCGCAGGTGATGATTTTGATGAAGCCATTGTTCGCTATATGCGTAAGAAACATAATCTGCTCATCGGTGAGAGAACCGCTGAGGATCTGAAGATCAAGATCGGTTCCTGCTACAAGAGAGCGGAAGTGGATTACATGGATGTCAGAGGACGTAACCTGGTGACCGGTCTGCCGAAGACTGTCAAAGTATCTTCCGAGGAGACCGAGGAAGCACTGCGCGAGACCACTGCGCAGATCGTGGAAACGATCCACAGCGTACTGGAGAAGACGCCGCCCGAGCTGGCAGCGGATATTGCGGACAGAGGAATCGTCCTGACCGGCGGCGGAAGCCTGTTACGCGGTCTGGAGGATCTGATCTCCGCCAAGACAGGTATCAATACCATGACTGCAGAGGATCCCATGACGGCAGTTGCTATCGGAACCGGTAAGTACGTAGAGTTCCTGGCAGGTTACAGAGATAATTAAGAATAAGGCAGGATGCCGGACATTTGTCGAAGGATCGCGTCAACAAATGGAGGATACGAATGGTTAAAGGTCTATATACCGCTTATACCGGTATGGTAAACGAACAGAACAGAATGGATATCATGACCAACAATCTGGCCAATGCTTCCACCGTAGGATATAAAAAGGAAGGATCTACCAGCCAGTCTTTTGATGATGTGCTGACTGTGAAGATCAAGGATCAGTCGGTAGGCATGAGAAATGTCCAGAGGATCGGCATCAAGAATCCCGGAGTGAAGATCGGAGAGAATTATACCGATTATTCACAGGGATCGTTCCGGATCACGGATAATACTTACGATCTGGCATTGTCCGGTGATGGTTTTTTTGCGATTGAGTTTACAAACAAGGCAGGAGAAACGGACACTAAGTATACCCGTGCCGGACAATTTACCCTGAATAAGGACGGTTACCTCGTAACGGAAGAGGGAGATTATGTGCTGGATACCCAGAACAGACGGATCCGTCTGAACACATTGCTTGATTCCAAAATCACAGATGATGGTACCATCTACCAAAATGACCGGGCGGTAGCCAAAATTCAGGTAACTGATTTTGAAGATTATGATTATCTGGAAAAATACGGGGAGACTTATTACCAGCCGATAGAAGGTGCCAAAATGACTACGGCCAAGGCACAGGTGAAATCCGGATACCTGGAGATGGCGAATGTGCAGGTAGTATCCGAGATGGTGAATCTGATCTCCATTACCAGAGCGTATGAATCCAACCAGAAGGTAGTTCAGACAATTGACGGTACTTTGGATGTGGCAGCAAATCAGATCGGCAAACTCCAGTAAAGTAAATCGTAAAACAGCCGATAATCATTATAAGATATTTTAGGATAAAAATCAGGTCATGGATGACATAAGGGAAAGCCCGAGAGGAGATTACATATGGTCAGAAGCTTATGGACAGCAGCGACCGGCATGATCGCACAGCAGACAAATGTGGATACGATTGCCAACAATCTGGCAAACGTAAATACCACAGGCTATAAGACACAGGTGAATGAATTTAAAAGTCTGTTATATCAGAACATCCAGACGAAAACCACTTCCGCAAACGGAGACACCAAGCCCAGCAGTGCACAGGTGGGACTTGGTGTAAGAAATGCTTCCATCAGTTCCGTATTCAAAGAGGGAAGCCTGACGGCATCCGACAGCGATACCGCATTTGCCATCGACGGAAAAGGCTTTTTTGCAGTACGCGGTGCAGACGGTAATACCTACTATACACGAAACGGTAATCTGAAATTCACATTGGCAGCCAACGGCGGTAATATGCTGGCGAACTCTGACGGACTTCCGGTGCTGGATACACAGGGCAGACCGATCGTCCTGGGCAGCAACTACGTAATGAGCAATGTTACGGTCAGCAAGGACGGAAGTCTGTGCTATCCCGATGCAAAGAACAATCCCCAGCCTATCGGTATTACCATCGGAGTGTTCCAGTTCAACAATCCTAACGGTCTGGAGAGATTGGCAGACAGCCTGTATCAGCAGACTGCGGCCAGCGGGCAGGCGATCAACGAAGCGACCAATAACAACGTGGAAAAGAGCAGTATCATCCAGGGATATCTGGAGAGCTCCAATGTACAGGTTGTGGATGAAATGGTAAATATGATCGTGGCACAGCGTGCTTATGAACTGAATTCCAAGGCAATCACTGCGTCCGACGAGATGCTTCAGCAGGCTAACAACTTACGGAGGTAATGAGAAATTATGGATATTTCCTCTTTATACGGTAGCTCTGCTCCGGACAGCACGGCATATACGAATGCAGCGAACCAGACAGCTTCCAAATTACAGAATCAATTAAAGGGTGCTGATTACAATAAGGCAACCGACGACGAGCTGATGGATGCCTGTAAGCAGTTCGAGGCATATTTTCTGGAGCAGATGTTCAAGGAAATGATGAAGACCATCCCGGAGAGTGAAGAAACTTCCTCTTCGAATTCCCAGCTTATGGATTACTATAAGGATGAGATGGTACAGCAGATCGCATCGGACTCCACCGAGCAGAACAGTCTGGGACTGGCGCAGATGCTCTATGAACAGATGAAACGTAATTATAATCTTGAGTAGTTATTTCGGGCTGTCATCCCGGCAGCCCTGATTTTTTTCTCTGACCGCCATGACGGTTATCTTTCCGGATCCGGAGAGAACAGCCTTACAACCAATCAAAGATCGGATGATACGAGGAAGGAAAATGGAAAAGATTACAGGATTTGTAGATCATATTGTCTTTCAAAATAATGAAAACGGATACACCGTGATGATACTGTCTGTCGAAGGAGAGGAAGTCACCTGTGTCGGTATGTGCAAGGGACTGACCAAGGGAGAAAATATATCCGCGGAAGGCGAGTATATTGAGCATCCGGTATATGGGCACCAGTTTAAAATACAGAAGTACGAGACAGTAGCACCTACAGACCGCGTGGGAATGGAGAGGTACCTTGGATCCGGAGCTATCCGGGGGATCGGGGAAGCACTGGCAGCCAGGATCGTTAAAAAGTTCGGGGATGATACTTTCCGGATCATTGAGGAAGAACCGGAGAGACTGGCAGAGATAAAAGGAATCAGTGAACGCAAGGCACAGGAGATCGCTGAGCAGATGGAAGAAAAAAAGGATCTCCGGGAAGCTCTGGTTTACCTGCAGCAATACGGGATCAGTAACACTCTGGCAGTGAAAATATATAATACATACGGTATGGAAATGTATAGTGTCATGAGAGAGAATCCTTACCGGCTGGCTGAGGATGTCAGCGGCGTGGGCTTTCGTATTGCAGATGAGATCGCCGCGAAGATCGGTATTCACACGGATTCTGACTACCGTATCCGAAGCGGGATCCTGTATACACTGCTGCAGGCAGTGGGGGAAGGGCACTGTTATCTGCCGTTGGAACTGCTGCTTCACAGGGCGGCAGAGCTGCTCGGAGTACAGGAGGAGTATATCAGACCGCAGGTGGATAATCTGATCGTAGAGCGAAAGCTGGTAGCAAAAGGAGAAGCTGTGTTCGCAGCATCGTACTATTATGCTGAACTCAACTGCGCCAATATGCTGAGGAATCTGAATATCTCCATGACAGAAGCGGATAATATGCCTTCCCAGGATGCGGCGATCCACAAGAGACTGGAGCGCATGGCGGAGAATCTGTCCATGGAGCTGGATGAATTGCAGTTAAAAGCAGTAGAAGAAAGTATAAAGCACGGCCTGTTTATTTTGGCCGGAGGACCCGGCACAGGTAAGACGACCACGATCAATATGATCATCCGCTATTTTGAATCGGAAGGCATGGACATTTTCCTGGCAGCGCCTACAGGGCGGGCAGCCAAGAGAATGACAGAAGCAACCGGATTCGAGGCAAAAACAATTCACCGTCTCCTGGAGTTAAGCAGTGCATTGTCTGAGGATGATACCAGAAAGGCAAATTTTGAGAGAAACCAGGAAAATCCACTGGAAGCGGATGTGGTCATTATTGACGAAATGTCTATGGTAGATATTCAGCTGTTCCAGGCACTCCTGAAAGCGATCCTTCCGGGAACCAGACTGATCCTTGTAGGAGATGTGGATCAGCTTCCCAGCGTAGGACCGGGACAGGTGTTGAGAGACCTTATGAACAGTAAGGCGTTTCCGGCGGTCACACTGGAGAAAATCTTCCGTCAGGCAGGCCAGAGTGACATCATTGTCAATGCACACCGCATTAACCGGGGAGAACAGATCGCACTTGACAATAAATCCAAAGATTTCTTTATGCTGGAACGAAATGACGTAAATGTCATATATAAACATATGATTCAATTGATTCAGGATATGCTGCCCCGATATGTGGGGGCAACCTCTTTTGATATACAGGTGTTGACACCTATGCGTAAGGGAAGCCTGGGATGTGAAACACTCAATGAGATCCTTCAGAGATATCTTAATCCGGCAGATCCCCGGAAGAGAGAACATGCTTACGGAAACACGATATTCCGCGAGGGCGATAAAGTCATGCAGGTGAAAAACAATTATCAGCTGGAGTGGGAGATCGTCGGAAAATATAACATTCCCATTGATAAAGGAATGGGTGTGTTCAACGGAGATATGGGAAGAGTCCGGGAGATCAATGAGACGATGTCGACATTGCTTGTCGAATTTGACGATGGCAGGAGAGTGAGCTATCCGTTTTCTGCGCTGGAAGAACTGGAATTATCTTATGCCATAACGATTCATAAATCTCAGGGAAGTGAGTATCCTGCGGTGATCCTGCCGCTCCTCGGAGGCCCCAGAATGCTGTTCAACCGAAACCTTTTATATACGGGCATCACGAGGGCGAGAAACTGCGTTACCATTTTGGGAAGAGGCGAGACAGTACGCAATATGATCGAAAATGTCAGCGAGAATCGCAGATACACGGCATTGGAACAAAGAATCAGGGAAATCTGCTGTCTGTCCCGGGAGGAATACATATGATAAGTAAAGTGAAAGAAACAATATTGCAGTTGTTGTTTCCGAGGAGATGTCCGGTCTGTGACGGAATCGTCCGGCCTTTTGGAGAAAAGATATGCCTGGAATGCCTGCCGAAGTTGAAGCCCGTGACATCTCCGTGGTGTATGCGATGCGGGAAAAAACTGACAGGGGAACGGGAATTCTGCAGGGACTGCATGAACGGAAGACATAAATATGGCAGAGCCAGAACTTTATATGAATATCAAAGTGTATCGAACTCCATATATCGCTTCAAATATGGCGGCAGACAGGAATATGCTGATTTCTTCGGGGAAGAAATGGGGAGGCTTCTGGGAGATTTTATCCGGGGAGCACAGCCGGACGCCCTGGTCCCGGTGCCGCTGCACCGGAAGAAATTCAAAGCCCGTGGATACAATCAGGCAGCATGCCTGGCAAGGGCTCTGGGGAGCAGCCTGGGTGTGCCGGTAGATGAAAAACTGGTAATACGTGTAAAAAACACAGCGCCGATGAAACTGTTAAATCCTGCGGAACGGCAAAATAATTTGAAAAAGGCTTTTATTATGGGAAGAAATGATGTAAAATTATATGACCGGATTGTTCTGGTCGATGATATTTACACAACAGGTACGACCATGGACGAAATCTCAGCACTGTTAAAAGTAAATGGTGTATCCGAAGTATATTGCGTTACTTTGGCCTGTGGGTCGGGATTATGATCAGGAAGGTGTGAGAATACTATGAATATAAGAAATTGCAGAAGATGCGGACGCATCTTTAACTACGTGGCAGGACCGTTTCTGTGCCCTCATTGCCGTGAAGAGATGGAAGCAAAATTCCAGGAGGTAAAAGAGTACATTCGTGAGAATCCCGGAGTGGGAATTCAGGATGTGTCGGAGAACTGTGACGTAGAGCCGTCCCAGATCCAGCAGTGGCTGAGAGAAGAGAGACTGGAACTGACAGAAGGCTCCAGCATCATGCTGAGCTGTGAGAAATGCGGAGCACCGATCCGTAGCGGAAGATTCTGCGAGAAGTGCAAATATGACATGGCCATGGATCTGCAGAGTGTACTGCCGAAGAAACAGACCATGCCCAAGCAGAGTCCCAGAACATCCAGAGACGGAGAGAGAATGCGCTTCCTGTAAGCCTTTATAACCGGAGGAATTATGCTGAACGAAGAAAAAGTCATACTGATGACACAAATGGCATCTTATGAAGAGAATGAAGGCAAACAGAATATGGCGATCGGCCGTTATTTTCGCAGCGACTATATTGCCATACAGGTGCTGAAATCCATATTATGTGCGACGATTGCATTTGCGGTCTGCCTTGCATTGTTTATTTTTTATGATTTTGAGACCTTTATGCAGGATATTTACAAAATAGACCTGATCGGTTTTGCCAAAAATGTTCTGCTGTATTACGGAGTGACGGTAGTGGTCTATGGAGTGATATCCTACCTGATCTGCTCTATTCGTTATGCCAAGGCAAAAAAGAGCCTGAAATGCTATTACAACAATCTGAAGAAGTTGAATTCCATTTACAATGAGTAAACGGCCTACACAGATTGACCTGGAGGAAATATGACTGCTTTACTGGAATTAAGAGAAAATCTGAAGAAGATCTATAGCAGAAACGAAGCTTTTATTCTGCCGGTGATCAAATTTTTACTCAGCTTCATTGTGCTGAGCATCATAAATAGCAGACTGGGCTATATGACAAAACTGGACAATATGGCGGTTGTGCTGATCGTATCCCTGATGTGCTCTTTCCTGCCCACAGGATTTATGGTGTTTTTTGCAATGGTGTTTTCGCTGCTTCATATGTATGCGTTATCCCTGGAAACAGCGGCGGTGGGACTGGTAGTTTTTCTGCTGCTTTATCTGCTGTTTTTGAGATTTGCGGCAAAGGAAGCACTGGTGATAGTACTGACACCGATTTTATGCATGCTGAAGCTTCCTTATGTGATGCCCGTAGCCATGGGACTGATAGGAACTCCGGCTTCCGGCGTATCTGTCGGCTGCGGTGTGGTGGTATATTACCTGATTCAGGCAGTGATCAACAATGCGACGACGATCAACTCCATGGGAGCAGAAGAAGCAACCGCCAAACTGCGGCTGCTGATCGACGGAATGCTGGGAAATAAAGCAATGCTGGTGACAATCGCGGCATTTGCCATTACTGTGATCGCAGTATATCTGATCCGCAGAATGAGCATAGATCATTCCTGGACGATCGCTATGATCGCCGGCGTTATGATCGAAGTGCTGATCCTGCTGGTGGGAGATCTCATGTATGATACGAATCTCTCTATCGTCAGTGCGCTTCTCGGTGCCGTAGTTACGATGCTTGTATGTAAAGTGATAGAGTTTTTCCGATTCTGCCTGGATTACAGCCGAACGGAAAAAGTACAGTTTGAAGACGACGAATATTATTATTATGTAAAGGCAGTGCCGAAGATGACTGTTGCGGCACCGACAAATACAGTAAAGAAGATTAATACACAGCGGCGCCCGGCCGGTCAGAATACAAGACCTGCCGGACAGGGTAGCAGATCTGCGGGGCAGACTTCCAGAACTATGGAAGGAACACCCAGAAGCGTGGTGACAGAGCGTACCCCCGCCGGAAACGGAGCACCGTACGGACAGCAGAACGGTTATCGCGGACGGGAAATGTCCGGTGGCAGAAGTGTTACCATCAGCGGTGATCATATGGCCGGACAGGATGACTCCGATGATTATGAAGAATTGTTCTGAAGGGATTAAAGGAAAATGCAGTTAGGGGATAAGCTGGCAGAATATGTTAAAAATTTCAGCAGTTATCGCACAACCATGGATTTCGGCGATGTGGTCGAGATCCTGATCATTGCGGTGCTGCTGTATTATGCGTTAGTGTGGATGAAAACGACCCGGGCATGGGTATTGCTCAAGGGTCTGATTGTTATTCTCATTTTTTTACTGCTGGCTTATTTTTTCCGGATGACGACGATCCTGTGGATGGCGCAGAACGTTCTGGGATTTGCGGTGACAGCCCTCATAGTGGTGCTGCAGCCGGAATTGCGAAAAGCGTTGGAGGAACTGGGCAAGAAAAACATTATCAGTTCCGTTCTGCCCTTTGACAACAATCACCGGGTAAATGAAGCGTTTTCCGAAAAGACCATCAATGAGATCACAAAGGCCTGTGTGGAAATGGGTAAGGTGAAAACGGGAGCCCTTATTGTGATCGAGCAGAAAGTTTCACTGCGGGATTATGAGAGAACGGGGATTGATGTGGACGGTATTGTTACCAGTCAGCTCCTGATCAATATTTTTGAACATAATACACCGCTTCACGACGGAGCAGTCATCGTGCGCGGCAACAGAGTCGCATCCGCGACCTGTTATCTTCCGTTATCCGACAACCTGGGACTGAGTAAAGAACTGGGAACGAGACATCGTGCCGGAGTAGGTATTTCCGAAGTGACGGATTCGCTGACAGTGATCGTATCCGAAGAGACGGGTAAGATCAGTGTGGCATATGAAGGAGAGCTTGAACGCAATCTGGATGCGGATTCTCTTCGTGACAGAATGCATAAGATCCTGAACAATACCGGAGAGGAACACAAAAGCCGCCGAATCTGGAAGGGAAGGAGCCGTGAGAAGAAATGAAAAAATTACTGACACGTAATCTTGGACTGAAACTTGCTTCTCTGGTGCTGGCCTTTGTATTGTGGTTTCTGGTGGCGCAGATCTATGACCCCAAGGACACAGTGACCTTCAGCAATATTCAGGTGAAGCTGATCAACACCGAACTGCTGGATGAAGAAGGAAAAGTATATGAAGTACTGGATAACAGTAATCTGGTAAGAGTGACGGTAACAGGCCCCCAGAGTATTGTAAAATCCGAACTGCGCAGAAGTGATATCGTGGCGGAAGCGGACATGAGCAAGCTGACGGATATCAATACGATCGCGATCACCTATTATTGTGAGAATATCAGCAATGACTCTGTAGAGATCAAGGGAAACCATGATTCTGTACGGCTGAATGTGGAAGATAAGGCCAGCAAATGGATCAAACTGGAGAGCACTACCGTAGGAGAAGTGGCATCCGGTTATATGATCGGTAATGTAACGCTGGACCAGACGAATATCGAAGTCACCGGTCCGAAGTCAGCAATCACACAGATCGATCACGCCGGTGTAGATATTAATGTGGCGGATTCCACCAGCAGTCTGTCCGCAAACGTGGACATCAAGCTGTATGATGCGGATGACAATGAACTGACACTGGAAACGGTCAAGAAGAATGTAGATTCCGCCCATATGACGGTAGAAGTACTTGCGACGAAGGAAGTACCGGTAGAGATCGAATATATGGGTGTGCCTGAGGACGGTTATATGGCCACCGGAGAAGTGACGAGCAGCGTGTCCACAGTCAAGATCGCCGGAACGGCATCCACACTGGCAGGAATATCCGCGATCACGATACCGGAAGAACGTATGAACATCACCGGACAGTCCGGTGATCTGGTAGACATCATCAACCTGAAGGATTATCTGCCCTCCAACGTAAGACTTGCGGATAAGAACTTCGACGGCAAGATTACGGCAACGGTATATATTGAGCCTGTTGACACGAAGGAGTTATCCGTACCGGCAGAGAATATTACCGTCAGCGGAGTGCCGGAGGGTATGGAAGCGGAGATCACCACAGTGGCAGATACCTATGATATCACGGTATCTGGACTGGAGAGAGATGTCAGCGTTCTGCGTGACAATACGGTAACGGGAGTACTGGATCTGGGGAAATGGATGGAAGACAACGGTGTCGAAGAACTGACACCGGGCAATTATACGCTTCCCGTGACATTTAATCTGTCGGAAAATATTACGATAGAAAATGATGTCAAAATCCATATCCGGCTGAAAGAGCAGGAGACAGAATAATTAATAGATGGAATGAGAGGATTTTTATAATGGCTAGAATGTTTGGAACGGATGGCGTACGTGGTATTGCCAATGAAGAATTGACCCCGACGCTTGCAATGCAGCTGGGGCAGGCAGGTGCGTATGTGCTTACTAAGGAAAACGAACACAAGCCTACCATCATGGTGGGATGCGATACCAGAATATCCGGAGACATGCTTGCAAATGCGTTAATGGCAGGCGCATGCTCCGTAGGTGCGAACTGTATCTATGTCGGTGTGATCCCTACCCCCGCAGTGGCCTACCTGACAAAGAAATACAAAGTGGATGCCGGGGTTGTGATCTCTGCATCACATAATCCGGTAGAATTCAACGGTATCAAATTCTTTGACGGCAACGGCTATAAGCTGCCCGATGCCCTGGAAGATGAGATCGAAGCACTGATCCGCGGCAATATGCCCGGCATCAAGTTCCCTATCGGTCCCGGCGTAGGCAAGATCAAATACCGTACCGATGCCAGAGAAGAATACATCAATCATGCCATGAGAGCGGTCAATGTAGACCTGACCGGACTGAAGATCGTGGTAGACTGTGCGGAGGGTGCGTCCTTCTATACTTCCGTAGAATGCCTGAAGGAGCTGGGAGGCAACGTGGTAGCCATCCACAACAATCCGGACGGTACGAATATTAACGCCAACTGCGGCTCCACCCACATGGAGGAACTGCAGGCGAGAGTGGTTTATGAAAAGGCCAATGTCGGTCTGGCATTCGATGGAGATGCAGACAGACTGCTGGCTGTGGATGAGAATGGTAAGATCGTAGACGGTGACCAGATCATGGCGATCGTCGGCAATTACATGAAGAGCAAAGGAACCCTGAAAAAGGATACCATCGTGGCAACTGTCATGAGCAATCTGGGATTCTTCCTGATGGCTGAGAAGAACGATATCCATATGGAGAAGACCAAGGTAGGCGACCGTTACGTACTGGAACGTATGAAGGAGATCGGAGCCAGCCTCGGAGGGGAACAGTCCGGACATATTATCTTCCTGGATGAAAATACCACCGGAGACGGACTACTCAGCGCACTGCATTTGCTGCAGGTCATGGTAGATACCGGGAAGCCGCTGTCGGAGCTGGCTGAGGTAATGGAAGTGCTGCCCCAGGCACTTGTAAATGCAAAGGTAGCAAACCATAAAAAAGAGAAATACATGGAATATCCGGAGATCGCAGCTGCCATTGAGAAACTGGAAGAAAAGTTCGCCGGAGAAGGCCGCGTACTGATCCGTCCTTCCGGAACAGAACCCCTGGTAAGAGTCATGATCGAAGGAAAGGATCAGCAGGTGATCCAGGAAGAAGCACAGAAGCTTGCCAATCTGATCCAGGACATCATGTTCTGACAGACAGATTCCGAAAGTTGTCTGATAAAAGCCCTTGTGAATGCTTTTCATTCATGCTATGATAGAAATGTAAATGAAAAGTAAATTCCTAAACTACTAGAAGAAAATAATGCAGAATAATATAGATATTGGAGGGTTTATTATATGGTAAGTCAGAAAGTCGTAATCAAGAATCCTACGGGTCTGCATCTGCGTCCCGCCGGAATTCTGTGCAAGGAGGCAATGCAGTTCAAATCCTTGATCACCTTCAAATTCCGTGAAAATACCGCGAATGCCAAGAGCGTGCTCAGTGTACTGGGAGCCTGCGTAAAGTGTGGGGATGAGATCGAATTCGTATGTGAAGGCGAGGACGAGGCAGAAGCTCTGAAGACTCTGGTAGAAGCCGTAGAGAATGGTCTCGGAGAATAATTATTGTCATAAGATAAGAGCAGGAGGCTGTGCATGACCGGAAAACGGGGTGCGCAGCTTTTTTAGCAGAAAATATAGTTTCACAGTCAAAGGATTTATGTTATGATGAAAAGAACGTAGATAATGAAGCATAGAAAATATCTATCGTATAAACAAAAAGCAGGGGAGATAAAAATGGATACGAGGAGTATGAAGAAAAACTTTTCCGGTCTGGGATGGAGATTCCTGATCGGAACATTGGTTATCTATGCCGCACAGATGGCAGTGATGGGGATCGTAAGTGTGGTGAAGCCGGAGTGGCTGCAGGATACGACCATAAGCCTGATCCTGGCAGTGCTGCCGTTGTATCTGGTAGGAATGCCGGTACTGATCGCGCTCGTAAAGCGGATGCCCGGAGAAGCACCTGCGAAGAAAAGCATCAGTCCCGGACAGTTTATTCTGACTCTGATCATGTGTTTTGCACTGATGTACTGTGGCAATCTGGCAGGAACATTGATCACTACGATAGTAGGAGCACTGAAGGGCTCTGCAGTGGATAATGCGCTGATGACCTATGCCACCGGTTCCAATATGATCGTGACATTTCTCTATATGGTGATCTGTGCACCGATTCTGGAGGAATATGTTTTCCGGAAACTGATCGTGGATCGTACCGTGAAATACGGTCAGGGGACAGCAATCGTTCTGTCCGGCCTGATGTTCGGACTGTTCCATGGTAATCTGAACCAGTTTGCCTATGCGTTTCTGCTGGGAATGTTTCTGGCATTTCTGTATGTGAAGACCGGGGAGCTGAGAGTGACCATCGGTCTGCATATGTGCATTAATTTCATGGGAGCGGTCGTGAGCGTTCTGCTGCTGAAAGCGATCCATCTGGATGAGTACCAGGAGGTCATCATGAACGGTGCGGATTCTCAGGCTGTCATGGATTATATGATGAAATACCTGCCCGGCTGGATCTTCTATATGATCTATGTATTGTTTGTGCTGGCAGCACTGGTTACGGGAATCGTATTGTTCATTGTATTCCGTAAAAAACTGGCTGTTGAGCCGGGACAGATCGCAAAGGGACAGAGATTTAAAACCGTGATCTGCAATCCGGGAATGCTGTGCTATTGTATTTTCTGGATCGTGATGATCATTATTCAGATGTTCCCGGAGATCACAATGGCAATTACGGGTAATCTGTAAGAAGAACGAATGCGGCAGAAGACCGCCGCAAAGGAGATAAAGTATACTATGTATGCATTTGACAGCAGAATACGTTACAGTGAGACAGACAGTGAGGGGAATCTTACACTGGATGCATTGTTGAATTATTTTCAGGACTGCTCAACTTTCCAGTCGGAAGATCTCGGACTGGGAATCGATTATATGAAGGAGATCGGTCAGGTGTGGGTGCTTTCCGCCTGGCAGATCGTGGTGAACCGTTATCCGAAACTGGGGGAAAAGGTAAAGATCGTAACGCTCCCTTATGAATTGAAGGCGTTTCTGGGCTACCGTAATTTTGCCATGCTGGATGAACAGGGCGAATATCTGGCCAAAGCCAATTCTCTGTGGAGCCTGCTGGATGTCCGGACCGGGAAGCCGGTGATGGTAAACGAAGCCATGCAGAAGGGCTATGCAACGGATGAAAAGCTGGATATGGACTATGCTTCCCGCAAGGTCGTCGTACCAGAGGGAGGTGAAATGCCGGAACCCATCGTGGTGAAAAAGCATCATCTGGATACCAATCATCATGTAAATAACGGGCAATATGTGAATATTGCCATGGAGTATCTGCCGGATGACTTCGTGATCCGCCAGATGCGTGCAGAGTATAAAAAACAGGCATTTCTGGATGACGTGCTGCACCCCTATGTAGTACGGACGGAGAACGGTTATGTCATCTGCCTGCAGGATGAAGCAGGGAAACCTTATGTATCGGCAGAGTTTCAGAGACAGGAATAACAGCCTGTCGGAACAGGAGAAAATGTGGAATTAAGATTAGGCGAAAAACAGACGCTGGTAATAGTGAAAAAAGTAGAATTCGGAGTTTATCTGGCAGCCGAGGGAGCACCCGATGATAAGGTATTGCTGCCGGCAAAACAGGTGCCGGAGGGAGCAGAAGTCGGAGATGAACTGGAAGTATTTCTGTACCGGGATTCCAGTGACAGGCTCATCGCTACGACAAGGACACCGAAGCTCTGCCTGGGACAGGTGGCACTGCTTACGGTGGCACAGGTAGGAAAAGTGGGAGCGTTTCTGGACTGGGGACTGGAGAAGGACTTATTTTTACCTTTCAAACAGCAGACCCGCAAAGTGAAAGCGGGAGACCAGGTGCTGGCTTCTCTCTATATCGACAAGAGCGGCAGATTGTGTGCCACTATGAATGTCTATGAGCAGCTGCGCACGGACAGCCCGTACAAAAAGGATGATACGGTGACCGGAAGAATCTACGAGATCAGTAAAAACTTCGGAGCATTTGTGGCGGTGGATGACTGCTTTTCCGCATTGATCCCTAAAAAGGAGCTATTCGGAGAAAAAGAATTGAAGATCGGAGACCGGGTGACAGCCAGAGTGGCAAAAGTACTGGAAGACGGCAAACTGACCCTGAGTATCCGGGAGAAGGCGTACTTACAGATACAGAAGGATGCGGAGAAGATCGAGAAACTGTTAGACAGCTATGAGGGCTCTCTGCCCTTTAATGATAAGGCAGCTCCGGAGGTCATTACCTACGAGACAGGTATGAGTAAGAACGAGTTCAAACGTGCCGTGGGACATCTGTTAAAGGAAGGCAGGATCATCATCACAGAGAAAAGTATCCGCAGAGTGCAGAAAGTGTAGCGGAAACAGAAAAAGTGTGCTATAGTAAGGACAAAGACAGGAGGTGTTACCATGGATATTGCAAGTTTATCAATGTCAATGGCTTCCGGTAATCTACAGACAAAGGTAGGAATGGCGGTGCTTGGCAAAGCCATGGATACCCGGGAAGCACAGGGACAGGCAGTGGTAGAGCTGATCGACTCCGCAGCGATGGAGAGAAGTGTAACTCCCGAACTGGGTGGCAATATTGATCTGCGGCTTTAATACACTGTGAAGAGATAACAGAATAAACGCTATAACGAAAAGAGTTCGGTGAAACTATTTCCCGGACTCTTTTTTCGAGAGAAAAATAGCAATTTTACTAAAAAGTGCATAAAAAACTATTGCATTTTTACCAGAATTTTTGTAAATTTGTATTATGTATAATATCAAGGGATCAAGCATAGAGAGCCGCATTGCGGAGAAACGATCCGTTGATGTCGTTTTAGGAAGTGACTTTTTGGGGTAACAGCAAAAGAAAAATATGGTTGGGGACTGAAGGAGCAGAGAATGATATCGAATCAGATTTTACAGAACACCATTGAAGGATTGAAAGGAAT
>CAKRRU010000033.1 GCA_934394515.1 uncultured Acetatifactor sp. | reverse complement strand
GGCCCCGTCCGGTTTAGAACCGCTAAATCACTTTTCTTAGAAAATTCACACTCGTAGACCTTACAACTGAAAGAGAGTCCTTCTGTCCGTCCCGGGAGTTCGTCCGGTTAGTTAACTAACTTGCCGTTTACTCGAAATCTTACTTAGCCTCGGCTGTCTCGTCAGCATCCTCAGCCTCTTCCTGACCATACTCACCGATATGGAACAATTGCTGCTCCCCGGAAGTGGTGACATGTACACCTTTCTCATCCAGTTTCAAGTCTTTGACATACATGGTCTTGGTTGTCTGAGGCAGAGTGGCGAGATCTATCTCGATAGGGTCGAGGAGATGAGCGGGATCAGCTTTATAGTGGACTTCGGCAAGCTCAGCTTCGAAGATACCCTGCACCTTATCTTCGTTTGCATATATAATAGGAACCGTCGCGGATACGACTTCACCGGCTACCAGAGCCTGAAAATCCAGAGCCATATATTTTTTTGTAAGAGGATCAAAATCAATATTTTTCACCAGGACATCCACATTTTTTCCATCCAGTTCCAGATAAGCCTGTGTTCCCTCTTTTGCATTTTTAATAAAAGCAGCGGCATCCTTCTCTGTGAATTTCAGAGATACATTTTCTGCCATTTCTTTTCCGTACAATACACCGGTGATAAAACCGTCTCTTCTTAATTTCTTTGCCTTTTCATCAGGATTTCTTTTTTCAGCTTTCAATGTTAACATAATATTGCCTCCTCGATATCTACGTATTTTTTCGTGTAGACGAGAGCTTGTGAGAAGTTCTTTTTGCACTGTGGATATTATAGCACATATAGAACATATCGAACGTGAAAATGTCATAAAAATATAATTAAAATATTATAAAATCTGAAAAATAAGATAAGAGTATGAAAACTGTATACGTTATAACGTTACAACAATAAAGTAAACTGTTGCATAACAGCCCCAAATAGGTTATACTTGCTACAAATACATTTGAATTTACCGGGAGGACATGAGGATGGATATGAATATTGTATGCCTGGATCTGGAGGGCGTATTGGTACCGGAGATCTGGATCGCATTTGCAGAGGCAAGCGGAATACCGGAGTTGAAGAGAACCACCAGAGATGAGCCGGATTATGATAAGCTTATGAAATGGAGACTGGGAATCCTGAAGGAGCATGGACTGGGATTGAAGGAAATCCAGGATACGATCGCAAAGATCGATCCGATCCCCGGTGCAAAGGAGTTTCTGGATGAACTGCGTTCCATTACCCAGGTGATCATTATCAGTGATACTTTCTCTCAGTTTGCGGGTCCTTTGATGAAAAAACTGGGATATCCTACGATTTTCTGTAATTCCCTGGAAGTAGCGGATAACGGAGAAATCACCGGTTTTAAGATGCGTGTGGAAAATTCCAAATACACGACGGTGAAAGCACTACAGTCCATCGGATTCCAGACTATCGCCAGCGGTGACAGCCATAATGACCTGGGAATGATCCAGGCCAGCAAGGCAGGTTTCCTGTTCAAGAGCACCGAGCAGATCAAAAAGGATCATCCGGAGCTGCCGGCTTATGAGACCTACGACGAACTGATGGCGGCAATTAAGAAGGCATTATAGCTGCAAGGAACATCAAAAACTCTCCCGGGTGGATTCGCATTTCTGCCGGGAGAGTTTTTATGTATACCATCGGGAAAATTAGGTTCGCTGGAATTCAGATATACACTGCATTAAGACGTGCAGGTGTCTGCGGTTTTGCTTGGACAAAGTGGACAAGAATATCTAAAATAGGTATAATACAACCAGGTATGACTTTCGACAGAAAAGTGATAAATAAATGAAACGGTAAAGCAGAGTACAGACAATGAGCGAAACAGTGTGTGTGAAATGAGGTAATCATGGGAACAGATAAAGAGCAGACACCCCACAAACGCCGGGTGCGTTATAAGGGAAAATATCCGAGAAAATTCGAAGAAAAATATAAGGAACTGCAGCCGGAAAAATACGGGGACACCATTGCCCATGTCATTCAAAAGGGCAACACTCCCGCCGGAATGCATATTTCTATTATGGTAAAAGAAATTCTGGATTTTCTGAAGATTCAGCCGGGAGAAACGGGATTCGATGCAACACTGGGTTATGGCGGACATACGAAAGCCATGCTGGAGCAGCTACAGGGACAAGGACACATTTACGCAACTGATGTGGATCCCGAAGAATCCGCCAAGACGAAAAAACGACTGGCAGATGCCGGTTACGGAGAAGAGATCCTGACCATAAAATTGCAGAATTTCTGTACTATAGACGAGATTGCAAAAGAAGTCGGCGGCTTTGACTTTATTCTGGCGGATCTGGGCGTGTCTTCCATGCAGATCGACAATCCGGAGAGAGGCTTTTCATTTAAAGCAGACGGCCCGCTGGACCTCAGGCTGAATCAGCAGCAGGGAATCAGCGCGGCCGAGCGTCTTGATACGATCTCCAGAGAAGAGCTTGCGGGAATGCTTATGGAGAATTCCGACGAACCCTATTGCGAAGAACTGGCGAAAGCAATCACGGATGAGATCCGCCGCGGACACCGGATCGATACCACGACGAAACTGCGGGAAGTTATAGAGAAGACACTGGATTTTCTCCCGGAGAAAGAGAAAAAAGACACAATCAAAAAGACCTGCCAGAGAGTTTTTCAGGCATTGCGTATTGACGTGAACCGTGAATTTGAAGTACTATATGAATTCATGGAAAAACTTCCCGGGGCATTGAAACCCGGCGGAAGAGTGGCCATTCTGACGTTCCATTCCGGTGAGGATAAATTGGTCAAACGGGCACTCAAGGAAGGCTATCGCGACGGCATCTACACAGATTATGCAAAGGATGTCATCAGACCGTCTGCGGAGGAGTGTGTACAGAACGGCAGAGCCAGATCTACCAAGATGCGCTGGGCGATCCGGGCGTAAGCAACGATGAGCATCGAAGATGCAAATCACGATATTGCAACTAGCGAAGATACGATACAGATGATGATTTAGCATTACGAAAGGAGGCGGTACCGGCATGACTGTCATGGAATATATCAATGCACACAGAGAAGACATGGAACCATGTGAATGTGTGATCCTGCCCGACGGCAGTGTACAGGAACCGCAGCCTTCTCATATCAAAAAACTGGAGGAAATCTCCGGGGAAGACAAACTGACCCTGAACAGCAGGATGGAAAAAAACATGGAACCGATCTTTTTCATGGCGGAATACACCGGCTGTATGCTGGTATGGAGCACACGGGTGATCACACCGTCCCATCCCACACAGGCACAGGAAGAGACATTGGAAACATTGTATTTTTCGGCGATGCTTGCCCCCGGATACCACAGAGAACAGGCTGGACCGGGGTACGAAGAATGTGTAAGGAAAGCAAAGGAAAACGGTAATCGGTAATATTTACAAAGCCCTGTAATTCTGATAAGATAGAGAATATATTACAGAACGTACATTCGGGAAAAAGGAGCGGCACAATGGCATTTGCACATCTTCATGTCCATACGGAATATTCACTGTTGGACGGATCCAATAAGATCAAAGAATACGTAGCCAGAGTAAAGGAACTGGGCATGAACAGTGCGGCAATCACTGACCATGGCGTCATGTACGGTGTGATTGATTTTTACCGTGCCGCGAGGGAAGCCGGCATCAAGCCGATCCTCGGCTGCGAGGTCTATGTGGCACCGAATTCCCGTTTTGATAAGGAACTGACCGGCGGAGAAGACCGTTATCACCACCTGGTACTCCTGGCGGAGAACAATACCGGCTATGCGAATCTGATGAAAATCGTCAGCCGTGGCTTTACGGAAGGATATTATTATAAACCCCGTGTGGACATGGAAGTGCTACAGGAGTTCCACGAGGGAATTATCGCATTGTCTGCCTGCCTTGCAGGTGAAGTGCCCCGGTTTATTCTGAAGGGAATGAAGGACGAAGCGAGAAAAGCAGCCCGCAAATACGAGGCCTGCTTCGGCAAGGGCAATTATTTTCTGGAACTGCAGGATCACGGTATCCCGGAGCAGCGTACCGTGAATATGGAACTGCTCCAGATGAGCAGAGAACTGGACATTCCGCTGGTAACCACCAACGATGTGCATTACACCTATGCTGAGGATGCGATTCCCCACGATATTCTGCTGTGTCTGCAGACCGGCAAAAAGCTGGCGGACGAGGATCGCATGCGTTATGAGGGCGGTCAGTATTACGTCAAGAGCGAAGAAGAAATGAAGGGACTGTTCCCCTATGCATGGGAGGCCGTGGAGAATACCCAGAGGATTGCAGACCGTTGTAATGTGGAGATAGAGTTTGGCGTGACGAAGCTGCCGAAATACGATGTGCCGGAGGGGTACGATTCCTGGAGCTACCTGAATAAGCTCTGCGATGACGGACTGGCAGAGCGTTACGGTGACGGTGACCAGCCTGCCGGGGAGACCGGACAGACCCTGCGGGAACGTCTGGATTACGAGCTGGGTGTCATCCGCAGAATGGGATATGTGGACTATTTCCTGATCGTATGGGATTTCATCAACTATGCGAAAGAGCACGGGATTCCGGTGGGACCGGGACGAGGTTCCGCTGCGGGAAGTATCGTGGCATATTGCCTGAAGATCACCAACATTGATCCCATTCATTATAATCTGCTGTTTGAACGTTTCCTGAATCCGGAACGTGTGTCCATGCCCGATATTGATGTGGACTTCTGTTTCGAACGGAGACAGGAAGTCATCGATTATGTGGGCAGAAAATACGGCAACGACAAGGTGGTGCAGATCGTTACGTTCGGTACCCTGGCAGCCAAGGGTGTCATCCGTGATGTGGGACGTGTTATGGATCTGCCCTATGCGTTCGTGGATTCCATTGCCAAGATGGTGCCCAATGAACTGAACATCACCCTGAGCAAAGCGCTGGAAATGAACCCGGAATTCCGAAAGCTTTATCAGGAGGATGAGCAGGTGCATCATCTGATCGATATGTGTAAGCGTCTGGAAGGACTGCCCAGACATACCTCCATGCATGCGGCGGGCGTGGTCATCTGTCAGAAGTCGGCGGATGAATTCGTGCCGCTGTCCAGAGGCTCCGACGGTTCCATCGTCACCCAGTTTACCATGACGACATTGGAAGAACTGGGACTGCTGAAAATGGATTTCCTGGGGCTGCGTACACTGACTGTGATCCATGATGCGGTAAAATTTATTGAGAATACCACCGGCAGACACATAGATGTGGATGCCATTGACTATAACGATCCGAAAGTACTGGCTTCCATCGGCACCGGCAGAACGGAAGGTGTGTTCCAGCTGGAAAGTGCCGGGATGAAGAGCTTCATGAAGGAATTGCGTCCCCAGAATCTGGAAGATGTGGTGGCTGGTATTTCCCTGTATCGTCCAGGTCCTATGGATTTTATCCCGAAGTATATTCAGGGTAAAAATCATCCGGATGCGGTAACTTATGCCTGTCCCCAGCTGGAGCCGATCTTAAAGCCCACCTACGGCTGTATTGTATATCAGGAACAGGTAATGCAGATCGTTCGTGATCTGGCGGGCTATACACTGGGACGAAGCGATCTGGTGCGCCGTGCCATGAGTAAGAAGAAACAGTCCGTCATGGAAAAAGAGCGGGCCAACTTCATCTACGGCAACCCGGAGGAAAATGTCCCCGGCTGTATTGCCAACGGCATTGACGAGCAGACAGCCGGACAGATCTACGATATGATGATGGATTTCGCCAAATATGCGTTCAACAAGTCCCATGCGGCATGTTATGCAGTGGTGGCTTACCAGACAGCGTATTTGAAATACTATTATCCCGTAGAATTCATGGCGGCGTTGATGACTTCCGTCATCGATAACCCGAAAAAGGTATCCGAATATATTTTGAATTGCCGGAACATGGATATTGCCATTCTGCCTCCGGATGTGAATGCGGGAGAAGCCGGATTCTCCGTATCGGATGGCAAGATCCGTTATGCCCTGACGGCCATCAAGAGTGTGGGACGTCCCATCATTGACAGCCTGGTACAGGAGCGTAAGGAAAGAGGCCCTTTCACGAATCTGAAGGACTTTATTACCCGCATGTCCGATAAAAAAGAGATGAATAAGCGGGCTATTGAGAACCTGATCAAAGCAGGAGCTCTGGATGGTCTGGGCGGTACGAGAAAACAGTTCATGAGTGTCTATGTGCAGATCGCGGACCATATTGCCCATGATAAAAAGAACAATCTGGCCGGACAGATCTCCCTGTTTGACATTGCAGGGGAAGAGGATAAGGAAGAATTCGATATCCGGATGCCGGATGTGGGCGAATACAATAAGGAGATGCTGCTGGGCTTCGAAAAAGAGGTGCTGGGTGTCTACGTCAGCGGTCATCCCCTGGAGGAATATCAGGAGCTGTGGCAGAACTGCATCAGCAATACTGCCGGGGATTTTGCCCTGGATGAAGAGACCGGAGAGGTGCAGTTAGTCAGGGACCAGGCCAATGCAGTCATCGGAGGATTGATCGCGGACAAGACAGTAAAATACACCAAGAATGACAAGATCATGGCATTTTTGAATGTGGAGGATCTGATCGGTAATGTGGAAGTCGTGGTATTTCCACAGGTGTACGAGCGCTACAGCACCTTGCTTGTGGAGGATGCGAAGGTGTTTATCCGGGGCAGAGTATCCCTGGAAGAAGACAAGGACGGCAAGCTGATCTGCGACCAGATCATCAGTTTCGAGGATGCGCAGGCTGCGAGAGCGGCGAACCAGCCCCTGTTCCCCAGAAATTACGGAGGCCGGGGCGGCAGCAGCCGCGGCGGATCCTACGGAAACGGAAGTGGAAATGGCGGTGCCGGTGGATACCGGAATGCCGGGAACGGCTACGGACAATACCAAAATGACGGTATGAACAGCAGCAGTATGTCGGTGGGACAGACCGGTCAGGCAGCAGGACAAATGCAGTCTGGGCAGCGTACACAGGCAAATGGAACCCCTCAGAAAAAAGGCATGCCGGCGGGAGCCTGGATCCAGTTCCCCAATATGGAGGCCTATAAGACCAGAGAGCAGGAGCTGCTGCGGGCCATTGCGGATTCCGACGGGGATGACGATGTGGTGATCTATCTGCGGGACATTAAAAATATTAAGATCCTGCCCCAAAATCTCCGGGTAAAAGCCGACGGGGCATTAATGGAAAAGCTTACATTGCTGTTTGGAAAAGAAAATGTTAAATTTATAACGAAACCTATTGAAAACCGCTCAAAAATAGATTAAAATAAAGAATCGAGAAGAGAAAACTATTCGTTCGTTTACTTAGGAGGTAACAGTCATGGCAAAAGAGATTAAGACAATCGGCGTATTGACCAGCGGCGGTGATGCACCGGGAATGAATGCTGCAATTCGTGCAGTTGTTCGTACAGCCATTGCAAGAGGACTGAAGGTTAAAGGAATCAAAAAGGGTTATCAGGGTCTTTTGAATGAAGAGATCATAGATATGCAGGCCAAGGATGTATCCGATATCATCCAGCGCGGCGGTACGATCTTAGGAACCGCACGTTGTCTCGAATTCAAAGAGGCAGAAGGCCAGAAGAAGGGAGCTGAGATTTGTAAAAAGCACGGTATCGACGGTATCGTTGTCATCGGCGGTGACGGTTCCTACCGTGGTGCACAGGCACTTTCCAGACTGGGCATCAATACGATCGGCCTTCCCGGAACCATTGATCTGGATATTGCATGTACTGAATATACGATCGGTTTCGATACCGCAGTCAACACAGCAATGCAGGCAATCGATAAGGTTAAGGATACCTCTTCCTCTCATGAGAGATGCAGTATCATTGAGGTAATGGGAAGAAATGCCGGATATATCGCTCTGTGGTGCGGTATTGCCAATGGTGCGGAAGATATCCTGCTTCCTGAGAAGTACGATTACAACGAACAGAATATTATCAATAATATCATTACCAACCGTAAGCACGGTAAGACCCATCATATCATCATCAATGCAGAGGGCATCGGACATTCCACTTCCATGGCCCGTCGTATCGAGGCAGCTACCGGCATTGAGACCCGTGCAACTATCCTGGGTTACATGCAGCGTGGCGGCAGTCCTACCGCGAAGGATCGTTACTATGCATCTATCATGGGTGCTTATGCAGTAGATATCATGCTGGAAGGAAAGACAAATCGTGTCGTAGGCTACCAGCACGGTGAGTTCATCGATTTCGATATCGAAGATGCACTGCAGATGGAGAAGGGTATCAACGAGTACCAGTTCGAGGTATCTCATCTGTTGTCCATTTAATTTTTAACAGTTCAGAACACAAAGGCGTTTCCCCATTGCGTGGAAGCGCCTTGTTGTTTATAATGTGATAAAACAGCGTATTCATGAAAGACCGTATTCCGGTTATATAGTTATCAGGGAGCAAAAGGATATGATCACAAGCAACAACAACGCAAAAGTGAAACAGGTCGTCCAGTGGCAGACAAAAGCAAAGGAGCGCCGTAAGGATCACGTATTTCTGGCGGAAGGTGTCAGGATGTGTGAAGAGGCTCCGGTAAAAAGTGTGAGAGAAGTCTACCTGACGGAAGAACTGGAACAGAAGATAAAACAGAATGCGCAAAACAAAGATGCCGCATTCTGGGATAAGTTGCAGCAGACCGGTTATGAGACTGTGTCGCCTGAAGTCTTTGCGAAAATGGCAGATACCCAGACCCCGCAGGGGATTCTTACAGTACTGGAGCAGCCGTCCTACGATCCGGAACAGCTGTTAGAACAGCCGGATCCTCTATTCCTGATACTGGAGAACCTACAGGATCCCGGAAATCTGGGAACCATGATACGAACAGGGGAAGGTGCAGGGATAACGGGCGTTATTATGAACGACCGGACCGTTGATATCTTCAATCCCAAGACTATAAGAGCTACGATGGGATCCATTTTCCGGGTTCCTTTTGTCTATGTGCCGGATCTGTCTTTGGTACTTACCAAAATGCATGAGAAAGGGATTCATACCTATGCGGCGCATTTAAAAGGACAGAAGTACTATGATTCATTTTCTTTCCGGGAACCGACTGCCTTCCTGATCGGCAACGAGGGAAACGGGTTGTCAAAGGAGATCTCGGATCTGGCGGGACAATATCTCAAGATCCCCATGGAGGGCAGGGTAGAATCCCTGAACGCTTCCATTGCTGCGGCGTTACTGATGTATGAAGCCCACCGGCAGAGAGGGATACAGGCATAATCAGAAAGCTGAATGTGACACGACCCGGAACTATTAATAATATAGAAGAAACAGAAAAAGCAGGAGGATGAAAAAGTATGAAGATTGGATTCATCGGATTGGGAAATATGGCCACAGCAATGATCGGTGGAATGCTGCAAAAGAAAATTGCAGCCCCCGTAGACATCATCGGTTCCGCCAAAACAGAAGCAACAGCAGAGAAAGTTAAAACAAAATTTAACATTAACACATCGACAGATAATAAAATGGTGGCAGCGCAGGCAGATATTTTGTTCCTGGCGGTAAAGCCGATCTTTTTCCCGGAAGTTATTGCACAGATCAAAGATATCGTGGATGCTCATACACTGGTCGTCAGCATTGCTGCCGGACGTAATCTTGATTATCTGAGATCAGCCTTCGGCAGACCGGAACTGAAGCTGATCCGCTGTATGCCGAATACACCGGCTCTGGTACTGGAGGGCTGTACCGGAGTATGCGCCGGGGAAAATGTAACGGAAGAGGAGTTGGAGAAAGTGCTGACCCTGCTTCGTTCCTTTGGTATTGCCAGCGTAGTGCCGGAACGGCTGATGGATGTGGTCGTCGGAGTCAGCGGAAGCTCTCCCGCTTATGTGTTTATGTTCATTGAAGCCATGGCAGATGAAGCGGTAGCAGCCGGAATGCCCAGAAAACAGGCTTATGAATTTGCTGCCCAGTCTGTCCTGGGAAGTGCCAAAATGGTCCTGGAGACCGGAAAACATCCCGGAGAATTGAAGGATATGGTATGTTCTCCCGGAGGAACCACGATCCAGGCAGTCAAAGTCCTGGAGGAAAAGGGGATGCGGGCGGCAGTTATGGATGCAATGGAAGCATGCATAGATAAATCAAAAAGTATGTAATATACGCCCCAAATCCAAAACTTGACAAAAAAATTGTCATCTGATATGATATTCCGCGTAACAAATTTAATATTTATGTAATAAATCGGTGAAAATCTTAATAATTAAAGCATATACTATTCACTGATGGAAACCGCAGGTATATCTACCCTGAGAGGAAACTTCCTGTGGGAAAGGCGTGTATCAAGATGACAAAAAGCAGAAAAATGCTCGTTGTATGCGTAGGACTGCTCTGTTCTTTCTTCCTGAGCATGCAGATGAGCATGACCGCGCAGGCGGGCAATACGAAAAATTATGTGAATGATCTGAACGGCGGGGTCGCATCTATCTTAGATCCCGGTTCTAAGAACAGTACCGAGGTGATCAATGCCACGGTGAAGGAATTGAATCTTACCTTCCCTTCGGAGGAAGAGATCAGTTCCAACCTGGTCATGGCGAACGTAAGGGATGCCGTGAATGTACGAAGCGATGCCGGTGAGGAAGCATCCAAGGTCGGTAAGCTTTACAAGGATTGTGGCGGTACGATCTTAGAGCGTAAGGACGGCTGGACCAAGCTCCAGTCCGGTACGCTGATCGGCTGGGCAAAAGATGAATATCTTTTATTCGGTGACGATGCAAAAGCACTGGCAAATGATGTGGGCAGAATGATCGCCCAGATCGATACCGAGACACTCCGGGTGAGAACAGAGGCGGATCAGGAAGCCGGTATTCTGGGACTTCTCCCCAAGGGAGATATCGTCGATGTTGTGGACAGCAGTAATCCCGAATGGGTCTGCATTGACTATGAAGGAGCAGACGGTTATGTGTCTGCGGAATATGTAACTTTGGATTTCCAGATCGATACCGGTGAGACCCTGGAGGAGATCAAGGCGAGAGAAGCAGCGGAACGTGAAGCCAAGCGTCATGTGAACTATGGCGAATACACTACCGATGCGGACACGACGCAGCTGCTGGCAGCACTGGTTCAGTGTGAAGCAGGATGCGAGAGCTATGAAGGTCAGCTCGCGGTAGCTTCTGTAGTTATGAACCGTGTACGCAGCGGAGCATATCCCAACAGTATCCACGGAGTTATCTATGCATCCGGACAGTTTACTCCGGCATTGAACGGCAAGGTAAACACTGTGTATGAATCCGGACGGATCAATTCCAGTTGTGTGAAAGCTGCCGAAGAGGCTATTTCCGGCGTGTCCAACGTAGGAGATATGACACACTTCAGACGTAACAATGGTCGTGATGGTCTGGTGATCGGTAATCACGTGTTCTACTAAGAGATAAACGAACAGAGCAGATAAAAGCGGCGGTGCCATGATTGTGGCACCGCCTTTTGCCTGCCCGGCCGTCCGGAGTCGAAAAGCGAAAGTGCCGTGGCCGCACAATAGAATGTGGTATCGTGCAGCAAATTCAGTTGCTACCCCGTATGATTTGTAGTACACTGGAAACAACTACAAAACCAAAGGAGTGATTACATGAGTGAAATGGTAACCTTGTGGCTTGTGGTACTGATCGTATCAATCGGAGTGGAGGTCGCAACACTGGGTCTTACATCCATCTGGTTTGCCGGAGGCGCGATTGTGGCTGTGATTGCAGCTGCATTGCAGGCACCGATCTGGCTGCAGATCCTGTTGTTCTTTGCAGTGTCTCTGCTGTTGTTGTTTTTCACCAGACCTGTCGCAGTCAAATATTTCAACAAAGACCGCGTCAAAACAAATGTGGAAAGCATGATCGGCAGACAGGCAATCGTCATCAGTGAGATCGACAACCTGCAAGGCATCGGACAGGTAACGGTAGGCGGCCAGGAATGGAGCGCCAGGACGGAAGAAGAGGGATTAAATCTTCAGCCAGGAACCGTGGTGGATATCGTAGCAGTCAGCGGAGTGAAGCTGATCGTGAAGGTAGATCCGCAGATGTCGAAAGTCACGGAAGAAGTACCGGAGTCGCAAAATTAAAATCATGTAAAATGCGCAGTGAGCAGAAAGACGCAATACATGAGGGTAAGCGTGCGTGAATGTGCAGACACGGCGAAAGACAGTGCAGAGCAAAGAATAGTAATGAGATGCGCAGAAAACGCAGTGCGAACGTACAAAACGGCGTAGCACACAAAGGTGTGCAGAAGGAGGAAAAATGGGAGTAATATTAGTAGTTATAGTGGTTCTGATCCTGTGGATCTTTGTATCTTGTATCAAGATCGTTCCCCAGGCACAGGCATACGTCATTGAACGTCTGGGTGCTTATCAGGCGACCTGGAATGTAGGATTCAATCTTAAGATCCCTTTCATCGACAGAGTAGCCAGAAAAGTCAATTTAAAAGAGCAGGTAGCGGATTTCCCGCCCCAGCCCGTAATCACCAAAGATAACGTAACCATGCGGATTGATACCGTAGTCTTCTACCAGATCACGGATCCCAAGCTGTTCACCTACGGTGTAGAGAATCCCATGATGGCTATTGAGAATCTGACCGCCACCACCCTGCGTAATATCATCGGTGATCTGGAACTGGATCAGACGCTGACATCCCGTGAGACCATCAATACCAAGATGCGTGCCGCACTGGATATCGCCACCGATCCATGGGGCATCAAGGTCAACCGTGTCGAACTGAAGAACATCATCCCTCCCGCAGAGATCCAGAATGCCATGGAGAAGCAGATGAAGGCAGAGCGTGAGAGACGTGAAGCCGTTACCCGTGCAGAAGGTGAGAAGAAGGCTAAGATCCTGGAGGCAGAAGGTGCCAAGGAGTCCGCAATCCTTCGCGCAGAGGCAGATAAGCAGGCAGCCATCCTTCGTGCGGAAGCTGAGAAGGAGAAGATGATCCGTGAGGCAGAAGGTGAAGCGGAAGCAATCCTCAAGGTACAGCAGGCAAACGCCGACGGTATCAAGATGCTGAAGGAAGCAGGCGCAGATGCCGCAGTCCTGAAGTTAAAGAGCCTGGAAGCTTTTGAAAAGGTAGCTGACGGCCAGGCCACCACCATCCTGCTGCCCGCAGAGCTGCAGGGCATTGCCAGCGTGGCAGAGACCTTCAAGGCAGCCGCAGGCAAGAAGGCAGAATAATAGTCAGAACAGAATATTGTGAGAATAGGCAGGAATCTCTTCCCATAGGGGAGAGGTTCCTGCTTTTTGTACAAATGCGAGGACTTGAAAAACGCCCGATAATGAAGTATATTGTTTACATATAGATTTCTATTGATTGCTATATCGAGAGGCAGATATCGAATCTTATGCTTGCATGAGATTTTGACGGGAAAGCGAATATACGGGAATTAGCGATGCAAGTTTCGTAGCGCTTATGACAATACAAATAAGACAGAGGCAGCCGGACGGCGCAGAGCCTCGGAAAAGAGGAGTATTATGGATTTAAAGGGACGCGATTTTTTGAAATTACTGGACTTTACACCGGAAGAGATCGAATATCTGCTGGATCTGGCGGCAGACCTGAAGGATAAGAAGAAAAAAGGAATCCCCGTAGATACTCTCCGAGGCAAGAACGTGGCGTTGATCTTCGAGAAGACCAGTACCCGTACCAGATGCGCCTTTGAAGTAGCAGCTCATGACTTAGGGATGGGAACGACTTATCTGGATCCCACCGGCTCTCAGATCGGCAAGAAAGAGAGTATCGCCGATACCGCAAGAGTTCTGGCCGGTATGTTCGAGGGTATCGAATACCGTGGGTTCGGACAGGATATCGTAGAGGAACTGGCAAAATACTCCAAGGTTCCCGTATGGAACGGCCTGACCAACGAATTTCATCCCACCCAGATGCTGGCAGACCTTCTGACCATCCGTGAGCATTTCGGACATCTGAAAGGGATCCGCATGACTTACATGGGAGACGCACGTTACAATATGGGGAATTCCCTGATGGTAGCCTGTGCAAAGATGGGAATGCACTTTACTGCTTGCACCACGGCAAAATATTTTCCTGCGAAGGAACTGGTAGCAGAGTGCGAGGCAATTGCGGCACAGACCGGCGGCAGTATTACGCTGACGGAAGATGTAAAGGCAGGTACCGCAGGAGCAGATGTTATCTATACAGATGTGTGGGTATCCATGGGCGAGCCGGATGAAGTATGGACCGAGCGTATTAAAGAACTGTCTCCCTATCAGGTGAACAAAGCGGTTATGGACAATGCCGGCGAGCAGGCAATCTTCATGCATTGTCTCCCTGCATTCCATGATCTGAAGACCAAGATTGGAGCCCAGATGGGCGAGCGTTTCGGTATCACAGAGATGGAAGTAACCGATGAAGTATTTGAATCCAAACAGTCTCTGGTATTTGAAGAGGCTGAGAACCGTATGCATACGATCAAGGCAGTGATGGCGGCAACTTTATGAGTATGAAAGCAAAGATATTAGAGCTCCTTCGGGAAAAGAAGGAGCAGGTGGCAGCAGGAGCGCCGGAGTCAGAGGCTTTCGTCTCCGGACAGGAGCTCTGCGAACAGTTCGGCGTGTCGAGAACTGCGGTATGGAAAGCCATCGGACAATTGAAAAAAGAAGGCTATGTCATTGAAGCGGTGCAGAACCGGGGATACCGTCTGGTGGATCAGACGGAGGAAGTCTATAATCAGGCCGATATCCAGAGCCGTCTTAAGACAAACTGGGTAGGACATCCCTTACTCTTTTTTGACAGCATCGACTCTACCAATATCCGCGCCAAACAGGAAGCGGAGCAGGGAGCAGAGAACGGACTGCTGGTCGTGGCGGACAAGCAGACGGCCGGAAGAGGACGCAGAGGACGCGGCTGGGAGAGCCCTGCAGGGATCAATATTTATTATACCCTGCTGTTAAAACCTGATTTTTCTGCAGATTGTGCACCGATGTTGACTTTAGTCATGGCATTGGCTGTGGCAAAGGGCATCCGGCAGACGCTGTGCCGTGACAATGAGGCCGCGGCTGACAAAGTCGGCATCAAGTGGCCGAACGATATCGTGGTGGATGGAAAAAAGGTCTGCGGTATTCTCACAGAGATGAGCATGGAGCAGAATTATATCCAACATATCGTGATTGGCGTAGGGATCAATGTGCGCAGACAGGAATTCCCGGAAGAGATTCGTGACAGAGCGGCGGCGATAGATGAGCAGTGCGGTTTCCAGATCTCCCGTAGTCAGCTGATCGTTGATATTATGGAAGCTTTTGAGGAAGATTATGAGATCTTCTTACAGACACATAATCTGAAGGGACTGCGTGCATCCTATGCGGGGCTTCTGGTGAATCAGGACAGAGAAGTCTGTGTACTGGATCCGAAGGGAGAGTACCGCGGCATTGCCAGAGGCATCAATGACCAGGGAGAGCTCCTCGTAGAGCGACAGGACGGCACCGTGGAGGAAGTCTATGCAGGTGAGGTGTCTGTACGCGGTGTGTATGGGTATGTGTAACACTCGGAAACTAAGAAAACGTGCAATTAGCTAACGGAAATTAGTGGCAATTGTATAACTTATCCTATGAGCTTAGGTCACGAGAAAAGTATCGGATGCGATAAGAACTTTAAAATATAACAATTCAGACTATCGTTTGCAAAACGATGTTGAATTTGAATTGTTGCAAGACATGATACAAATCAGGAACAGGACAGAACTATGGACGAAAATAAGATCGTGCTCTGCGGCGCCAATGCCTATGAGAAAAAGTATTATTTTAACGAAGAAAAATTCAAGATGATCCCGGAATCCATCAAGGAGGAATTGCATATCATCTGTGTCCTTTTTACGGAAGAAGTGGGCGGTATTTTTACCATCGCGTTTGAAGAGGACGGCAATGTGATCATGGAGACCAATGCGGAGGAAGATGACATTTATTATGATGAGATTTCTTCCGGACTCCTGATCTCCGAGATCCGCAGGAACAGACAGGAGCTTTTTGAATCCTTAAGCCTGTATTATCGTGTATTTATCAAAAAAGAAGACGTATCGGAGCTTTTGGATGAAGAAGACGGGGAGGACGACGAATGATTTTTGTCATCGATGTAGGCAATACGAATATGACGATGGGTGTCTTTCAGGGGAAAAAGCTGGCAGCTACCTTCCGAATCATGACGAAGACCCCCAGAACCTCCGATGAATACGGCATTATGATCACTCAGCTGTTGAAAAATAACGGCATTGAAGCGGCGGACATCGAGGGAACTATCATTGCCAGCGTAGTGCCTGATGTGATGCATTCTTTGACAAGCTGCATTATCAGATATCTGAAGACGAAACCGTTGATCGTGGGGCCCGGGGTGAAGAGCGGCATCAAGGTCGCTACGGAAGACCCCAGAGCCATTGGTGCAGACCGCATCGTGGATGCGGTCGCAGCCTATGTAAAATACGGCGGCCCGGTGCTGGTGCTGGATTTCGGTACAGCGACCACTTATGATCTGATCACGGAGGACGGAAGATTTACCGCGGGAATTACGGCGCCCGGTATCCGGATCAGCTCGGAAGCGCTGTGGAGAGAGACCGCGAAACTGCCGAATATTGAGATCCGCAAGCCGAAGTCGATCCTGGCGCAGGAGACCATTACCAGTATGCAGGCAGGACTGATGTACGGACAGATCGGGCAGACGGAATATATTATCCGCAAGGTGAAAGAAGAAAGCGGACTGGATAACCTGAAGGTAGTAGCCACCGGCGGACTGGGACGCGTTATCGCGGACGAGACCGACTGCATTGATATCTACGACAGTTATCTGACGCTGGACGGACTGCGCATCATCTATGACAAGAACCGTAAGGCGTAATTACCGCATAAATACTCGATAAAACGGAGAATACATGAAGAAATTACAGATTGGCAATGTGACCCTGGACAATCCTGTGATCCTGGCACCCATGGCAGGCGTATCCGACCTGCCATTTCGTTTGCTCTGCAGAGAAATGGGCGCGGCAATGGTGTGCATGGAGATGGTAAGTGCCAAGGCCATATATTATAACAATAAAAATACGGACAGCCTGATGGAGATTCATCCGGACGAGGTTCCGGCATCTTTGCAGCTGTTCGGATCGGATCCGCAGATCCTTGCGGAGATGGCAAAACGTATCGAGGAACGACCTTTTTCCATTCTGGATCTGAACATGGGATGTCCGGTGCCGAAGGTCGTGAATAACGGGGAAGGTTCTGCGCTGATGAAAGATCCGAAGCTGGTGGAGCAGATTCTGACGGCTCTGGTGAAAGCCATTGACAAGCCGGTAACAGTGAAAATTCGTAAGGGCTTCGATGATGACCATGTGAATGCCGTAGAGATCGCGAAGATCGCAGAAGCCTGCGGTGTGGCGGCGGTAGCGGTGCATGGACGGACGAGAGCCCAGTACTACAGCGGACAGGCAGACTGGGATATCATTGCGCAGGTGAAGGATGCGGTGAAGATCCCGGTCATCGGCAACGGTGATGTGGACAGCCCGCAGAAAGCGAAAGCCATTATGGAACAGACCGGTTGTGACGGCGTGATGATCGGCAGAGCGGCAGAGGGCAATCCCTGGATCTTCCGGGAAGTGGTATCCTATCTGGAGAACGGCACGATTCCGGAGAGACCTGACAACCGGGAAAAGCGGGAACTGATCCTGCGTCATGCCGCACTGCAGCTGGAATATAAGGGAGAATACACCGGCGTCCGGGAGATGCGCAAGCACCTGTCCTGGTACACCGTGGGTATGCCCCATTCGGCACATTTCCGCCAGACCATCAATACCATGGAGAAGATGGAGGAACTGATCAGGGGTGTACACGAGATTTTCCCGGATGAAGTATGAAAGACGGCAGAGGAAAATGAGAGCTATGTGAAATAGTTATCTGTCGATGTACTGTGATGTGGATATGGCATAAAGTGAATAGAAACCATGAAGCTGCATACAATGAACCATGGACACGATTTTATATTTTTATGCAAAGCGCAATACCTGTGAAGATGAGCGAAAAACAGAAAATCGGCAGGCGGAAAAACAGCCGGAGCATAAGAAACATTTCTCCCGGCTGCAAAAAATTTTTAGTCCCAAAGATTCTGAGGAAAGCAATGTCTGTGAAAAGCATTTTGACAATAAACATTCCGGGGGCAGAGAGGAACCGATACAGTTAAAACGGACCGAGTATCTGTTCCCCGATTATCGACTGGTGAAAGTTGCTGTCATGGGGTGTGCAGACAATAACATGAGGAACTGTCACAAAGAGAGCGAAATGTCAGAACAATGTTGCAGAAACGCAAAATGGGGAAAGCGTATAAAAATTAAATTCAGGAAGACCGGGAAATTGAGAAAAACCGGCAATTGCGCAGAAGTAAATATTCTGACACAACTGTACGAACTGACAGAGGATCCGGATCACACCTATGTGGTGTGCCGCGAGCCTCTTTCTTTATATTATGGCAGGGAGTTTCGGGAGTACCGGCAGCAGAACTGGGTGGAGCATCTGTTGCAATATGGGGAAAAAACAGATCACCTGCCTGTTTATCCGGATTTAATTCTATTGGGGAGAAATACGTATCTGCCCTATATCATCCTCCGTTATGCCTGCGGACTGCAAAGCATAAAATGGTATCTGACGGACAGAGAATATCGCGAGGATGAGGAGTGGCTTGTGGACGAGCTGGAAGACGAATATGGATTGATTGCAGAGGTATCTTTACTCCCTGCGACGGCAGACTATGCAAGAGTGCAATGGAAAGAGACGCATCCTTGCGTGGTACTGGATTTCTGTGACAGTGAAAAAGTCCATGGCGGTGGGCTCCCTGTGGGCAGCGTCTGGCTGGATTTTGCAGCATCAGAGGAAAAGGAGAGAAGGCTTGCCGGACAATGTCCGCAAATCCGCTATTTTTCGTTGAAAAAAGAGTGGAAAGAACCCCGAAAAGCCTTGGAATACCTTGACATCATCAGCAAAAATGGGTATAATAACCCGGTTGATTAGGCAGTTATGCTGCCGGGAGTGTCGGCAGTACAAAATATAGAGAACAGGAAGGTGCGGTATCATGCAGGAAAAGAAAAATATTTTGACCTACGAAGGCCTCAGAAAATATGAGGATGAGTTACATGATCTGAAAGTAGTAAAGCGTCAGGAAGTTGCCCAGAAGATCAAGGAAGCAAGAGAGCAGGGAGACCTGTCCGAGAACGCTGAGTACGATGCAGCAAAAGATGAGCAGAGAGACATCGAAGCACGTATCGAAGAGCTGGAGAAGATCCTGAAGAACGCAGAAGTCGTTGTTGAGGATGAGGTAGATCTGGACAAGATCAACATCGGCTGTCAGGTCAAGATCCTGGACATCGAATACAGCGAAGAACTGGATTACAAAATCGTAGGTTCTACCGAGGCGAACAGCTTAAAGGGCAAGATCTCCAACGAGAGCCCCGTAGGTAAGGCACTGATCGGTCATAAAGTCGGCGATACCGTAGAAGTAGAGACACCCGCAGGTGTATTCGCATATAAGATTCTGGAGATCCAGAGAAGTAACGTTGAGTAAGATAGTTTAGTAAGGAGTGGAAAAAAGTGGCAGATACACAGAATACAAAGGTACAGGAGCAGGATATTCACCAGCTGTTAAAGGTAAAGCGTGAAAAGCTGGCTAACCTGCAGGAAGCAGGAAAGGATCCTTTCCAGATCACAAAATATGATGTGACCCATCACAGCACAGATATCAAGAATAATTTCGCGGAACTGGAAGGCAAGACCGTCCGTATCGCAGGACGTGTCATGGCAAAACGTGTCATGGGTAAGGCATCCTTCTGTAATGTACAGGATCTGCCCGGCAATATTCAGGTATATGTGGCAAGAGACAGCATCGGCGAGGAATCCTATGCAGATTTCAAAAAGTACGATGTCGGCGATATCGTAGGTATCGAGGGCGAAGTATTCCAGACCAAGACCGGAGAGATCTCCGTGCATGCGTCCAAGGTAACACTGCTGTCCAAGAGCTTACAGATCCTGCCTGAGAAGTTCCACGGCCTGACCAATACCGATATCCGTTATCGTCAGCGTTATACCGACCTGATCATGAATCAGGATGTTAAGGATACTTTCGTAAAGCGTTCCAGGATCATCAGTGCAATCCGTCGTTATCTGGAAGGACAGGGATTCCTGGAAGTGGAGACTCCCATGCTGGTATCCAATGCCGGCGGTGCGGCAGCAAGACCGTTCGAGACCCATTACAATGCACTGGATGAGGATGTGAAGCTGCGTATCTCCCTGGAGCTGTATCTGAAAAGACTGATCGTCGGCGGCATGGAGCGTGTCTTTGAGATCGGCAGAGTATTCCGTAACGAAGGTCTGGACACCAGACACAATCCGGAGTTCACGCTGATGGAGCTGTACCAGGCATACACCGACTACTACGGAATGATGGATCTGACTGAGAACATGTTCCGCTATGTGGCACAGGAAGTATGCGGTACCACAGTGATCCCTTATGCAGAAGAGACCATTGACCTGGGCAAGCCCTTCGAGAGACTGACCATGGTAGATGCAGTCAAGAAATATGCAGGCGTTGACTTTGACCAGGTACCCGATACCGCTGCAGCCAAGAAGCTGGCAGACGAGAAGGGTGTGCATTACGAAGAGCGTCATGCCAAGGGCGACATCCTGAACCTGTTCTTCGAGGAGTTCGTAGAAGAGCATCTGATCCAGCCCGTATTCATCATGGACCATCCGGTAGAGATCTCTCCTCTGACCAAGAGAAAGCCGGATAAGCCTGATTATGTAGAGCGTTTCGAGTTATTCATCTACGGACGTGAGATGTGTAACGCATATTCCGAGTTAAATGACCCCATTGACCAGAGAGAGCGTTTCAAGGCGCAGGAAGCTGCACTGGCAGCAGGCGATGAGGAAGCCAATACGACCGATGAAGATTTCATGAACGCACTGGAGATCGGTATGCCTCCTACCGGCGGTATCGGTTACGGTATCGACCGTCT
>CAKRRU010000032.1 GCA_934394515.1 uncultured Acetatifactor sp. | reverse complement strand
GATACTCATTTTCCATGATTTGAGTACCCAGACAACATTTTTTTCTGTATAGACCCATATGTCACAAAAATTTCTGAAATACAGTAGTAAAGAGTACCTGTGGATCACTTTTTCCTCTATGGGCCCAAAATGGCGCTGCCCGGTGTCATGTCCGTAAACATAACATCAGACCAGCGCCATTTCTCCTTTTACGTTGGCAAAAGCTGACGGTAAAATCTTATTTTGAAGTAATTCCCTTCACTTCATATCCGGCATCCGTCACAGCCTTGGTCAGCACCTCATCTGCCACATCGCCAGCCATATCCACGGTAGCATTCTTCTGCTCCAGGCTCATGGTTACTGCGGTTACGCCTGCTACTGCCTCCAGCGCCTTCTGTACGGTTCCGGTGCAGTGATTGCACATCATTCCTTCGATACTGATTACTTTTGTCATTGTGTTTGTCCTCTCTTTCTCTTCTCTGTTATTTTGATCCGCCGGTGCTTTCTCTATACCTGTTTTTGCACCCGCGGTTTCCTGCATTATTTTTGTTGTCTTTTCATTACCAGAAATCTTCAATGTGGCAAATCCGCTCTTAAAGCCTTTCAGCCGCAGTGCATTCGTCACGACGAAGATACTGCTCAAACTCATGGCTGCCGCACCGAACATGGGATTTAAGCGGATTCCGTATGCCGGATACAACACGCCTGCCGCCAGAGGGATACCGATGCAGTTGTAGAAAAATGCCCAGAACAGGTTCTCTTTGATATTCCGGATCACGGAACGGCTTAACTTCATAGCTGTCACAGCATCCCGGAGATCATTTTTCATCAGGATGATATCTGCACTCTCCATCGCTACATCCGTTCCGGCACCGATGGCCATTCCGACGTCTGCCGCTGCCAGTGCGGGTGCGTCATTGATACCGTCACCGATCATAGCGACCTTGTGTCCCTGACGCTTTAACTCACTGACCTTCTTCTCCTTATCCTGCGGCATTACTTCCGCCACGACTTCGGAGATTCCGAGTTTTTCCCGTACAGCTTCTGCGGTTCGTCTGTTATCACCGGTCAGCATGATGACTTTCACACCCATCTTCTCCCATGCCTGAATTGCTTCATAGGAAGTAGCTTTGACCGTATCCGCTACACCGATGATTCCAAGAAAACAAGTTTCCTGAGAGTTTACTTTCTGGAAGGTACCTTCCATTGCTGCCAGAAGCGGTGTCATGCCTTCGTCTGCCATCCGGTTCAGGGCGTCTGATGCCCCATCCGGCAAAATAATATTCTTCTCCTGCAGAAAAGCAAGATTGCCCACATAGAATTTTGTACCTGCCGGAAGGATAGTTTTTCTCTGCGACAGCTCCGCAGACTCTGAACTTTCTTTTGTCATTGCTGCGACATCGTTTATGCCATTTTCTGTTCCGCCAGAATTTCCCGTATTTTTTTCATCAAATTTTCCGGCGTAAAACACTGCAGTCGGTCCATCTTTTTTCAAGGACTCCTGCACAGCAAAATCATGTGTCAGCGCACCTTCCACGCCGCGTCCGAAGGTCGCCTTGAAATCCCGCATTTCCGGAATCGGCAGATGCTCACGCTCTGCATATTCCACCACCGCTTCCGCCAACGGATGTTCACTCTTTTTCTCAAGTGCCGCTGCAATCTGCATCATGGCATCCATAGGTATCCGGGCATCATAACCACTGATTTCTTCTACTTTCAGTTTACCGCTTGTGATGGTTCCGGTCTTGTCCAGAACGACGGTATCGATCTCTTTTGCCTGTTGCAAGGCTTCACCGGTCTTGATCAGGATACCGTTACCTGCTCCTACGCCCGTGCCTACCATGATAGCCACCGGAGTTGCCAGTCCCAGCGCACAGGGGCAGGAAATTACCAGTACTGCAATGGCTGTAGAAATCGCAAACTCTGCGGTGGCACCGCTTGCCAGCCACACGATCAATGTAACCAACGAAATCACCATAACAGTAGGTACGAATACTCCTGCCACTTTATCTGCCAGCTGTGCGATCGGTGCCTTGCTGGCGCCGGCTTCCTCCACCAGGCGGATGATCTGCGCCAGCGTCGTATCATCGCCCACTCGATCCGCGCGGCATTTTAAGAATCCCGCTTTATTCACTGTAGCCGAAACCACATGGTCGCCTGCGTGCTTCTCCACAGGAACGCTCTCTCCTGTGATTGCCGCTTCATCCACACTGGAGTTGCCTTCCAGCACAATACCGTCTACCGGTACGAGGCTGCCCGGTTTTACCAGGAAAATATCACCTTTTTGCAGGCTCTCCGTCGGCACTTCCTTCTCCTGTCCGTCTTCCGTCACGAGGATTGCCACCTTGGGAGCCAGGTTCATCAGCTTCGTGATTGCCTCACTGGTCTTGCCCTTGGAACGGCTCTCCAGATATTTTCCGACGGTGATCAGCGTCAAAATCGTACCGGAGGATTCAAAATACAGATCATGTGCATAATGCTCTACTACCGCCATATCTCCGTAGCCAAGACCGTAACTGATCCGGTACATGGCGAAGATTCCGTACACCAGTGCCGCACCGGAGCCCAGTGCGATCAGACTGTCCATGTTTGGACTGCGGTGTGCCAGTGTCTTGAACCCCACAGCAAAAAATTTCCGGTTCACATACAGGATCGGCAACAGCAGCAAGAACTGCGTCAGTGCAAAGTTCATGGCATTGGCATTGCCGTGCATGGTATTCACGATAAATGCCGGAACAGGAATGCCGAACCATTCCTTGAACATATGATGCATGGATACATACATTAACGGAATCAGGAATCCGATGGAGATTCCCAGACGCCACTTCATGGCTTTTGCTTCCGCATCCAGCTTCTGCTGTAATTCCTGTTTGCCGTCGGCGCCGGATCCGCTTTGGCGGTTCCCTCTGCCGGAAGCGCTCTGTCCGCCCACTGCCGCATTCCCGTTACTGCTTTCGCTCATCACGGAAGCTCCGTAGCCGGCTTTCACCACCGCATCAATAATCCCCCCGGAAGATAATCTGCTCTCATCATAAGTGACATCCATGGTCTCCGTCAGCAGGTTCACAGATGCTTTTTCCACCGCATCCAATTTATTTACCGCCTTCTCCACATGCGAAGAGCATGCGGAGCAGGACATTCCTGTCACATGATATCTTTCTTTCACAATACTACACCTCTTTCCCTATCTGTAACTGTATATTTTCGCCCTTATTTAAGCGTATGCTCTTCGCATATCCGCTTAACGGATTTGTTGCGGACGTGTACAACCTCACAGGTCTTTACTTTAATTTTTTTACCAGTTCTACCGCTTCCTCCACGATAGCAGTATTCCCTTTTTGGATCTCCTCAACCACACAGGTCTCCATATGCTCCTTCAGAATCGCATAACCGAATGCCTGCAAAGCACTCTCCACTGCCGCTACCTGCGTCAGGATATCTCCGCAATACCGGTTTTCTTCCAGCATCCGGCTGATACCGTTTAACTGTCCCGCCATCCGGCTTAAGCGGTTCTGCAATTGTTTTCTTTCCTTTTCCGAACGGGGTGTTGCTTTCTGATGACAATGACAACAAGTGGTGGATGTTTCTCCGATCTGTTCTGCCATAAGTCTCCTCTCTTCCCAATGCGTTTGCGATCTTCCATACTTCTCATGCAGAGCTTACTGATCTACTGTTTGCGTAAGTATAAATACCCCACAGGGGTATCCTGTTTTCTTTTACAAGATATACCCCCGCAGGGTATTTGTCAAGTGCTATATTGTTTTTGATAGAAAGTTATCAATCAAGGTGCGATAAGCGTAATCTCCGACAGATCAAATCCACCATCCCCATGAAACCTAAGGTATAAAGGATAGATCTTCTCACTGACCTGTACAGGAATCTCCAGCTGTTGCCATTCGTCCGTACACAATCTGATCTCTGCTTTTCCTACCTTGTTTTGCTCCGGATTCATTATTTTTCCGCCTTCTTCGTGACAGGTCACATATAAGGTTCCGCTTGCTTTGCCACGTATTCTGATTCGTATTCCCACTAAACCGTTTCCTTCAAAATAACGGTATCCCACAATGCAGCCGTTACTGATTCCCCGGATATATTGTCCGGGCAAGGTCTCCCTGTCGTCCCCGTCCTGTGTAATACATGCTGTTCTCTGCTCCGGAGAAACTGTCTTTTCATAATACAGCACACAGGCAATGTAAGCCGGATAGGAGCCTTCCCCTATCAGCCATCCACCATTTAATCCACAGCTTGTCGTCTCCACCTGGACGATTCGTCCCTGCTTATCAATGGTCACCGGTTCCGCCACACCCTGTCTGCAAAAAGAACTGTTATTCGTATGTCTGTGATCAAAAATATAATATCTGCCGTTTAATTCCACCAGACCTCCGTGCGTATTCCCCATGGAACAGCAGGGTTCTTCTTCCGAATAGCCGTTGATTCCCACGTCAGACGTAGAATGGATTCTGCCGCCAAAACAGAAGTCTCCGTCCGGCCTGTCACTATAAAAATAATACAATCCCGTATTTCTTGCAGAATAAACCAGATAATAGATACCGTTTATCTTGCGCATGGAAGGTGCTTCAAAATAAACCGCTCCTGCAGGCACCTTCGCCTCTCTTGGGATCACAAGCATCGGTCCCTTGCGTACCGTCAGCATGTCCTGTTCCAGTTCATACATATGGCATCCGACAAATTTTCTTCCAAATACATCCACCGTTCTATTGGTAGGGCAAAATCCGGAATACAGATAAATCCGCCCATCATCATCGATGAAAATACTGGGATCAAACTGAAAATATTCGCCTGCTGACTCTCCCAATATCCTGCCGTCCGGATAACAGACATCCCCCAGATATCCATACTGCCCTGCCGGGGTATTACAGACCGCTACAGAAATGATGGAAGAATCCGCAATAGAATAATATAGATAAAATCTCTCGTCTCTGCCACGGATCACATCCGGTGCAAACAAATAGTAACGCCCATTTTTCTCTGCTTTTCTATGCACCGCATCCTGTGGATGATCCGCATACCGGAAGATTACCCCCTCATACTTCCAGTCCGACAGGTTCAATAACGGTGCAGACCAGCAGACATAGTCATTCTCGCAATAATAACTTCCGCCGAACTTGTCATGACTTCCATAAATATAAAGTCTGTCTCCGAATACCCTCGGCTCTCCGTCCGGGATATATTCATAGCTGGGCAAATAGGGGTTATATACTTGTTTTTTCATTCCGACTTCTCCTTGTCCTTTTGTATTCCTTATGGCTTTTACAGATTCTGTTATCATTCCGTTTCTGTTTCTATCATCTGCAGCGCCTTTTAGATAGTTTCCGCCACATGATTGCCTGCCGCCGGATCTTTTTCTGCCTTTTCCGGATTCCACAACTGATGTCGTATTTTCTCTTCTGTGCCTCTGTGAGCCTGTTCTCTCCACTGCGTAGGTGTACATTCATATTTTTTCTGAAAACACCGGTGAAATGTCCGCATATTGGGAAAACCGCATTCATAGCTGATCTCCGTCACCGTCTTGCTGCTATCCTTTAATAAATTGCATGCCAGAATCATCCTCTGCTGTGCCACATAGGACGGAAAGGAAATATTCAGCTGGGAAGAGAAAATATGTGACAGATAATACGGACTGATACCAAGCTCCTTTGCGACCTTCTGCGCTGTCAGGTCCCCGGTAATATTATCATTAATATATTGCAGAAGTTTCTGTGTAATATTCAGATCCGACGGTTTATCCTTTTTAATCACCGGAATATTTTCATACATATCCGCCAAAAGCGCCATCAGAAGTCCTTTATTCTCACGAAACGGATGCTGCTGCGTATGGGCTCCCATATCTGCCAGAATATCCAGTGTCATCTGTCCCCAACGACTCAGCATACTTTTCCGGAAAAAAGGAGATTCCATATTATAATAGGTAAGTTCTTCCCGGAACTCACCGATGGAATCCATATCTGCAATGATTAAAAGCATCCCAACCTCGCCCACGGAGCTGTAAGAGTGAATCTGGTTCGGATAGATCATCAGGCAGTCTCCTGTTGTCAGATGATAACTTACTCCGGCTACCGTTGCTTCCATCTCACCCTCGGTGACGTGTACAAACTCCATATGCTTATGCAGATGATATGGGAAATTCGGATGCCACCAGATATGACAGTCAAAGACTTTTTTACGACTTTCATAGAACGGTTTTACTGTACGCATTCTGTCTCCTTTCGTATCCTTATGTATTCTACATATCACATTCCGTTTTGCATTTCTACTGTTTTTGTTAAAAATAGCAATTTTTGTCCTATATGTAATTCCTTTTTGTCGTGCAGGAGGTTCTTTTATCACTTACAATAAATACAAATGAAAGCAGTTCCAATGATTGAATTTTTGAATGAGGTGCGCTATGAACCGTACTGAAGCAAGCAAAAAAGCTGCCGCTCTGGTAGCACAAATGACAATAGAAGAAGCATCTTCACAGTTACTTAACTCTGCACCGGCGATTCCCCGTCTGGGGATTCCTGCCTACGACTGGTGGAATGAGGCTCTCCACGGCGTTGCCAGAGCCGGCACCGCCACCTGTTATCCACAGGCCATTGGTCTGGGCGCAACTTTTGACCATGAATTACTACATGATATTGCGCAGTCCATTGCCTTGGAAGCCAGGGCAAAATATAACGCTTACTCTCGCAAGGGTGACCGGACACGTTATAAGGGTGTGACCATGTGGTCTCCCAACATTAACATCTTCCGTGACCCCCGTTGGGGACGGGGTCAGGAAACCTTTGGCGAAGATCCTGTACTCACCGCTTCCCTTGGATGTGCCTTTGTCGAGGGATTACAGACGAAGCAGGACGGCTTTCTGACCACCGCAGCCTGCGCCAAGCACATGGCGGCTCACTCCGGTCCCGAGGCACTGCGTCACGGCTTCGATGCCAGAGTAACCAAAAAGGATCTGTGGGAAACCTATCTTCCTGCTTTCGAAGCCTGCGTTACAAAAGCTGGTGTGGAAGCCGTCATGGGAGCATATAACCGTACCAACGGCGAGCCCTGCTGTGCGCACTCCTATCTGATTGAAGATGTGCTTCTCGGAAAATGGCATTTTGAAGGTCATTTTGTATCCGACTGTTGGGCGATCCGCGATTTTCACGAAAGCCATCACGTGACTGCTTTTCCGGAGGACTCCGCCGCACTTGCTCTGGAAAAAGGCTGTGATCTGAACTGCGGCTGTACTTATGAATATATTTTACAGGCCTATAAGCAGGGAAAAATAACTGAAGAAGAGATCCGCCGAAGTGCTATACGCCTCTTCACCACCAGATATCTGTTAGGACTTTTCGACCACAGTACACTGGATGAGATTCCTTACAATGTCGTTGGCTGTAAAAAGCACCTTAAGCTGGCTTATCAGGCTGCCGTGGAAAGCTGTGTTCTGTTAAAAAATGACGGTACTTTACCCCTTTCCCTCGCAGGCGGAAAACGTCTGGCTGTGATCGGTCCCAATGCCGACAGCCACGCTTCGCTGGTCGGTAACTATAACGGCACCCCTCCCCACTCTGTCACTGTGTTGGAAGGAATTACAAGAATCTGTGAGGATACCGGCTGGGATGTCAATTATGCGGAAGGATGCCTGCTCTATGACGATCCTTCCGTACGAAAAGTATTTCAGAATTATCGCATTCCGGAAGCCGTTGCCTTAACGGAATCCTGCGATCTCGCCATCGTATGTGTCGGTCTGGATTCTACGTTGGAGGGCGAGCAGGGAGATGTCAGCAATGCTTTTGCCAGCGGAGACAAACCGAATCTGCTGCTTCCGAAGATTCAGCGGGATCTGGTAGCACAGGTCATTGCCACCGGTACTCCGGTGATCCTGATCGATCTGGCCGGAAGTCCTATAGATCTGTCCGCTTATGAAGATAACGTCGCTGCCATTCTGCAGGCATGGTATCCGGGCGGAGAAGGCGGACGTGCCATTGCTGATATTTTATTCGGCAAGGTATCTCCCGGCGGCAAACTGCCGCTCACCTTCTATCATAATGATGATCCGCTGCCGGACATTACTGATTATCATATGACCGGACGCACTTACCGCTATTTTGAAGGCACACCCTGGAAGCCTTTCGGATTCGGACTGACGTATGGGGAATTGCAGATCACGGAAGCACAGTTGTCCGGGAACCCTAGCGCTGCAGATGACCTTCCGTCCGTACAGATCACAGTACAATGTAAGAATCCAACCGAACATCCGCTCAGTGATGTCCTGCAGGTATATGTACATGTCAATGGCTCACCGGACGAAGTTCCTAACCATAAGCTCGCAGCTTTTGAGCGAATCCGTCTGGAAGCCGGAGAAAGCAAAGAATTACAGATCCCTGTTCCGACTGCAGCCTTTACCACTGTGGATGATTCCGGTGAACGGAAATATGACGGCACTTCTGCCACACTGTATCTGGGATTTTCCCAGCCTGAGCTCACGGAAAGCGGTCAGAAGTTCTACCCTGACGATAGAGGACTGACATTTGATGTTGCTTTCTAGAAAAACGTTATTGGATTACTTATGAGCATTATGGTGATAAGCCATTTGCTATAGAGAGATGTATTTACAAGGAGGAAAATCCTCTCCTCGCCATGAGGGTAGATTTTCCTTCGGAAAACAAGGAGGATTACAATGAAGAAAAACAAGATTTTGGCACTGTTGTTGTCAGTATCCATGCTGACTGCTCTGACCGCCTGCGGCAGCAAGGGTTCCGATGCGCCGGCAGCATCCACCGATGCCGGAAGCACCGCCGCTGCTACGGAAGGGACTTCTTCCGCGGAAAGTGATTATGTATTGGATAAAGTCACCTTGGTGGTAGACGGTACTTTCAATGCATCCGTAGATGCTTATCAGGACAAGTTTATCGAACAGTGGGATGCTGCTGTCAGCGAAGCACTTGGTCATCCTATCAGCCTGAACATTCAGCAGTTAGATCACTCCAGCTATGTTGACGGTGTCGGTCGTCTGTTCGCCAGCGGTGATTATCCCGATGTCATTCTGTTAAATGCCAGCCAGTATGCAGAATATGCAAAGACAGGGCTTCTGTGGGATATGACAGAGGCTTATGATAACGCGAAGTTCCAGAGTCACATGGTACTGCCCGCAGTAAACCAAAGTGTTCGTATCGACGGCAAACAATATGGTCTGTCTACCGGTCTCGGCGGCGGATGTATTACTTATGTAAAACAGGCATGGCTGGATGCTGTAGGTATGAAAGCGGAAGACATTACCGACTGGGATTCTTATTATGCAATGTTAAAAGCTTTCACCGAGCAGGACCCCGACGGCAACGGCAAAAATGATACTTACGGTGTAGCAGCCGCAGGATTTGTCGGCTCTGAAGCTCCTTACACCAACTATCTTCCCCAGTTCTGGCAGAACGCATATCCCAGCTTCACCTATGATGAGAACGGCGTATGGTATGACGGTTTCAACACACAGGATACCAAGGATGCTCTGCTTCGTTTGCAGCAGGCTTACGCTGACGGCGTCATTGATCCCGAATCCCTGACCATGGGTACCAAGGATGTCCGTGAAAAATGGTGGTCTTCTGACCAGTCCGGTTCTTTCGGTGCCTTCACCTACTGGTCCGGTTACTGGAATGATAACCTGATAAATAATATGGATAAGAACGGCGTGGATTCCGGACTGGCAAGACTGGCTCCCATCTCTGAAATGGATGGATATCTGAACAGAGAATCTCCTGTATACTGCATCATTGACGATGGTGACGGTGATGATTCCAGAGAACAGGCAATCTTCGATGCTGTCTTCGAGACAATGTTCGACGGCGGCACTGTACAGACTCTGTGGGTATACGGTGCAGAAGGCTACCACTGGTCTACCGAAGCCGAGACCATCATCACCGGTGAAGGCACTGATAACGCAAAGACCTATGAATACAAAGACGGCGAATTCCATCTTCGTCTGAACCCTTCTGATCCCAGCGCATTATGGAAAAAGAACGCTATCGATCCTTCTTCCATGATCTGCTCCCTGGAAAACGGATTTGAATCTGCAACAGACCTGACAAAGGAATGTAACGAGTTCTTCTCCGAGCACAGTGTCGATGCTCCCCGTTCCGCTTCCTGCGACGGCATCACAAACTACGGCGGAACCATCAATGATGCCAAGAACGTAGTCATCGCCGAGGTTGTTGTAAAGGGCGGAGATGTAGATGCCGCTATGGACAATTATGTTAAGACTACCCAGGATATGGTAGACGAAATCCTCGGAGAATTAAACGCACAGTAAACAAACGGATACTACTCTTCTGAATCAATCCCTAAACAGAAGAAAGCCACTTCACAATCTTGTGAAGTGGCTTTCTTCAAATCGTTACATACAACGTAACAGCCATATTTCATCAACGATCTTTCCGGATTCCCGTTCGCCTTATGCAGACCGGAAACCGCCTTCCAGTGTCAACTTCCCCATTTAAAACAGTATGCCGTCAATCCTTTCTTTTGCGAAGCAGGATTCCCATACCAAGCGATCCGCTGCCCACGATCAGTAATGCCGCTTCTGCGAACCAAGTCCTCATATCTTCTCCTGTCTTCGGCACCTGATCCAGAACCTGTGCAGCTGCTGTCGGGGCTGCGGCTGCTGTCGCCGGTGTCGTATCGGAAGTTCCACTTCCTCCCTCAGAAGAATCATCGTTTCCGCCGGAAGCTGTCTTTTCCTTTTTCACGATCACATAGGTCGAGAACTTGTCCGTATCAAATACGACTTTTCCGTCCACGACCTGGGTCGCCAGTGCTTCCGTTGTACCGTTATGTTCGCGCACTACCACATAATCATAGCCCGGATCATAACCATTGATACCAAGGCTTAACGTCACCGAACCATTCAGTTCTGTCAGCGGATGATTCCAATAACTTCCGTCGCCTTTGCTGATCATCTGATTCAGGGTCAGATCCACCACCTGCGAAGACACTGCTCCACTTACTTTCTGCTGTGCTGTAGTAGTGTTGTAGGATGTATCATTCGTTGCTGTCAGGGAGAGATTACCGCTGTCGATAGCTCTGTCACCGTTCGTAATCGAAGCTGAAGTAATATTACCGGCAGCCGAGATATCCACCATGTCATCCGCTTTTCCAAAGATTCCTTTCAAATGAATCTGGGTATTTGGCATCGTGAATGTAAACGTGGAAACATTTGTTGCCGCTGTCAGATTTATCCCATTTAGTGAAACTCCGTTCAACTGGTATCCGTAATCCGGCTTCAATTCCACAGTGACCGTATCTCCCGGCTGTACCACCAGATTTCCACCTCTGCTGTCTCCTGCATTGTTTCCATAGGGATCGTTGGTATTCGGTGCAGTACCATTTATTTGAATGATCCGGGCCGTCCCATGCTCCAGATAAGCATCCTCTCCGTAGGTTGTCGAATCATATCCCCATGTTATTGTAATTCTCTCTTTGTCTGCCTGAATGGAATAGTTTCCTTTTCCCGTCCATGTCACTGCATTTTCTTTTGAAGTTCCGGCTCCCTGTATCATGTATTTTCCGGAACCGTTGTTAACTACATATACTTTCACCGTGTCCACAGAATCGTCCACTCTGTATTCTGCTCCGGCCACAGAAATCTGATTTTCTCCGAGCCATTGATCCAACGTTTTATAGGTCTCTCCGATTCCTATATAGATTTCGATATTATTATTTTTCCATGCGGCATAATCGTTTGGAGAAATACCGTCACCTTCTAATCGAAAACAGATATTGTTTCCTGTTCCCGGATTCGGTCCTGGTATATTTCCTCCCGATGTTTCGAACATGGGTTCAAATTTCAGCTCCGCATTTTCTACCTTGGTTTTATAAATATACGAAGCACCATTTTGGGTCATGCTTGCTACTGCAATGCTCTGACCTGTCACCATAAAGCTTCTCAGGACGCAATCCGTGTCCGGTGTCAGTGTTATAGTAAGCTCTGTTCCTGCTGCCACATTTGCCTGTGCAGCATCCCCCTGTAATCCGGCCCCTTCTATTTTCATACTACCGGCAGCATATTGGAATACACCATTCTGCACACTGCTCCACGGTGTATGATTATCCGCGCCCACCACATATGTCTGGCTGTTATCCTCTGCTCTTACATGAAATTCCGGCAAAGCCCCCAATATCAACACCATTGAAAGTAAAAAAACAACTATCGTTCTTCTGCTTTTGTACATCTGCGCAAGTCCTCCTTTTATAATATACTTATATATATTCATAGGATACCTGCCTTTTTCAAGTTGACATTTGTCTCAACCTGCCAAACCCACGCATTTTCTGTGTTCATGGGCATCAAATCGTAAATCTGTCTCTCGCTATTTCTTATCTTCTTCCCAGTTGTAATAGAACTGGATCAGTCCGATGCGGCTCCTGGTGCCGGTCTTCTCATTCAACGCAGAAACATGTCTATAGAGCATCGCACGGGAGACAAAGAGGCTGTCGGCGATCTCCTGCATGCCGTCATCGGACAGTAGCAGGAGCTGCAGCACTTCCTGCTCCCGTTCCGTCAGATCAAAATATTCCGCAAATCTCTCCAGCCGGCTCTGACTGCCGGACATTTCACAACTTTCCATTTCTTCGGGAGCCTTTACAATCTGCGTACAACTATAATACCACAACAGTGCCACGCTGATCAGCACGAACAGAACCAGTGCCAGTACTGCCGTCAGAATATGACTTTCTCCGGTCAGCAGGCTTACGGAAGCTACTCCTGTGATCACAGCGCCAAGATTGTTCGCCGTTCTTCCCATACCTGCCCATAGCCTGCCATCCTGCATACGATAGGACAACTGGAGAAATCCGTTCGTGAAAAACACTACGAAAAATCCGGCAGACACATAGAAAATCAACAGTCCCGGCAGAAACGATCCACCGCTTTCGATGATCAGCACACAGATGGTCGACAAGATTGTCACCGCATACATGATCAGTCCACGATATCTTCCGCTATTCAGATCAAACAGTACACCTGCCAGAAGTCCGCTCAGTGCCAAGAACAGTCTCGGCCACTGACCGATATCCATGGTACCCGCTGCATGCGCCAAGGTCACAACATTGTCCAGTGTAGCGAAGATACATGTCATCAGAACAACCGTCACCAGCAATGCCACACCTGCCAGCCGGGGATTCTTCCATGAAATCCGCTCCGCAGCAACACCCTCCTGTGCGTTTTTCACCGACACCGTTTCTCCGTCCTCTGCCTTCTGTCTCCGATGATATCCGGGAAGTGCACCCCGCTCCATTCCGACAGTCAGTATCCACAGCACCACACATCCCACCATCAGGACAATTCCTTCCACAGTTTCTCCCCAGAACAGATTATGGTTGAGAAACTGTAGCAGCAATCCCAGTGCATAAGCAGCACCTATTGTCTTCGCCGGATGCTTCCTCCCCTGCAGAAAAAGTGCTGCCCGGTAATGTGCCATACTCCCCAAATACCCCAGTAACAGGAACAGAAGCAGACCTGCTCCCAGCAGGATCGCATACTCCGTCCGGGTAAGCAGCAGCACATAGGCTGCGAGGACCGGCAATAACACCAAGAATCCCTCTGCCCTGACAGCAGCGGGATTCTTAGATTTTCTTCTTTTTTCTATTTGGGAATATGCCACAAAGCCCAGTGCACTGACTCCCAGAATATAGCTCTGCGCCAGTGTCACACCTAAGAAATCCGTGCACAATGCCATTCTGTTATCGAACAGGTACTCCGTCCCTAAAAATACAAAATAGAAAAACACCAGCGAAAACATGGTCTCTCCTTATACAGACTGGAAACCGCCTTCCAGATCCTCAATGATATCATCAATATTCTCTGTACCGATAGACAGACGGATGGTATTGCTGTAGATGCCCTGCTCGTTCAGTTCTTCCTCAGACAGCTGTGCATGGGTGGTGGAAGCCGGATGGATGACCAGAGACTTCACATCTGCCACATTGGCAAGCAGTGAGAACAGTTCCAGATTGTCACAGAACTTCTTGGCTGTCTCCTTACCGCCCTTGATTTCGAAAGTAAAGATAGAACCGCCGCCATTGGGGAAGTACTTCTTATACAGTGCCTGCTGCTCAGGATCTGTGGATACGGAAGGATGATGTACACGCTCTACCTGGGGATGATTGTTCAGATACTGTACAACTTTCAGTGCATTCTCCACATGACGCTCCACGCGCAGAGACAGTGTCTCCAGTCCCTGTAAGAAAATAAATGCATGCACGGGAGAAATACATCCGCCCATATCACGCAGAAGCATTGCACGGATTGCCGTTACGAAAGCTGCGCCCGGTACTGCCTTGGTGAAAGTCACGCCATGATAGCTGGGGTTGGGAGTGCACAGATGAGGGAACTTACCGCTGCCTTCCCAGTCAAACTTACCGTTCTCTACGATGACGCCGCCTAAGCTGGTACCGTGACCGCCGATAAACTTCGTAGCGGAATGTACCACGATATCCGCACCGTACTCAAAAGGACGCACCAGATAAGGAGTCGCAAAAGTGTTATCCACTACCAGAGGCACTTTGTGTGCGTGGGCGATCTGTGCCAGACGCTCAATATCTACAACATCGGAATTGGGGTTGCCCAGAGTCTCGATGTAGAGAGCCTTAGTGTTCTCCTGAAAACTTGCTTCGATCCTGTCATAATCGGAAGGCGCCACGAAAGTGGTGGTCACACCGTAGTCCACCAGGGTATGCGCCAGCAGATTGTAGGTTCCGCCGTAAATATTATTAGCAGAAATGATATGGTCTCCCTGTTTTGCCAGGTTCTGGATCGTATAGCAGATAGCTGCTGCGCCGCTGGCTACTGCCAGAGCTGCGGTGCCGCCCTCTAATGCCGCAATACGCTGCTCGAACACCCCCTGGGTAGGGTTGCCCAGACGCCCGTAGATCTCACCGGGATCTTCCAGACCGAAACGTGCTGCTGCGTGGTCACAGTTGCGGAATACATAAGAAGAAGTCTGATAAATGGGAACGGCTCTTGCACCGGTCACGGGATCAGGCTGCTCCTGTCCCACATGTAACTGTAATGTCTCGAATTTCAGATTACGCTCTGCATAGGGCTTTTTGCTCATGTTCTGCCTCATTTCTGCACTTATCCGTGCGTATGTATTTTCTATAAAAAATATGCTAAAACACATTGGAAAATCTGTCAATGCAAAATTTAGTTCATCAGCTTATCCTTATACTGCAGCCATTTTCCGGTCCGTACTCTGTTGGTAAATAAAACCGCACGGACCACCCAGTCCATGGTCATGGCGATCCAGACACCGATGACACCCAGACCTGCGCCCTGTCCCAGAATATAAGCCATACCCACACGGCAGAGCCACATGGTAGAAATCGACACGGTCATGGTAAATCTCACATCTCCCGCCGCACGGAGAGCATTCGCCTGCGCAAATGACAGAGGATGCACCAGCATACAGCAGACGCAGCTGTAGCACAACAGAAAAACGGCTATTTTCATCGTCTCCGGGCTCAGATGATAAATCCCGCAGATAGGACGGGCAAAAATGATCATCGGAATTCCCAGCAGGATCATGCAGGCATACGCTGCTTTCATCATTTTCTTATGATAATATAGTGCCTGTTCTGTCTCTCCGGCACCGATACACTGTCCGATCACAGTGATCATCGCAACACCGATGGCATTGGCCGGGATCTGCTGAAAGCTGGCAATGCTGCCTGTTACGGCATTGGCTGTCGTAGCCGCCATTCCGAACCCGGCGATCAGGCTGGTGGTCAGCAGCTTACCGATCTGAAAGATACTGTTCTCCAGACCATTCGGTATACCGATATATAGGATTTTCCCAAGGATTTTTGTATCCAGACGCCAATAATTGCTCATGATAATCTTGTCGCTTTTCTTAAGCAGCACTACGATCATCACTGCCGATAATATTCTGGAAAACAGTGTGGAAAGCGCAGCACCGGTGACACCGATCCCGGCACCGTAGATCAGGATCGCATTTCCCGCAATATTCACCAGATTCGCTACCAGAGATACCTTCATAGATACCTTGGAATCTCCCACGGCGCGGAACAGAGCCGCACCACCGTTGTAAATCCCCAGAAAAGGAAAAGAGACCGCTACAATATAGAAATAGATCCTGGCTGCACTCATGACATCCGCATCCACATTTCCGTACAGCAGAGCCAATAATCCTCTGTTCCAGATCAGTGCCACCGCCATAAACAGAAGAGCCACACCTCCAACCGCCATAAACAGCTGGTTGGAGGCCCGGCCTACCATTTCTTTATCTCCATGTCCCATATATTGTGCTGCCACTACGGCGCCACCGCTTGCCATGGCTGTAAACAGTCCGATCAGCAGCACGCAGATACTGTCCACCAGAGAGATTCCGGATACCACGGCCTCACCGCAGCTGGCTGCCATCACCGTGTCCGCCATACCCATTGCGATTGCCAGAAACTGCTCTATGATCAGAGGCCATAACAATTTTTTCATTGCATCCTGTGAAAACAGCATTTTCTTTTCTTCCGTCATAATTTACATCATTCCTTTATCCTTACATTGACATCTGCCAAAATAGCACATTGTCATTGCATTGTAAATAGAAATGTAATTTTATGATTCAGTAACTATTCAGCACCCCATTCGCAAAACCGCCTCTACGAGGCTTTCCTTTTGCTCATGTGGTTACTTCGCCCTATAAATAGTATCAAATGCTCTTACGAATGCAAGCATTCGACGCGCATTCAATACTATTTACATGGCTCTGAATAGTTACAGTTCCTGATATGCAAAATAGTCCGCAGCCACCGAACCGCCAGACGTCCCTTGTTCATTGATGGCAAACAGTCCGTCCTTGACACCGACCCAGCGGCCCGGAGTTGCTTCCACCATCTGTCCCGCAGGCTGTAAGTTTTCCTCCGTGGTTCCCACGTAGAACGTACGGTAGTTCTCCTTCTCCACTTTCATCCGAATATAGATCACATCGCTGTTCCATTCTCCCAGACCTGTGCGTATTTCATCATCCTTCGTCCAGTTGCCGGTACGCTGCTGTAACTCCGTTTTACCGTGTATTTTCTGAACAGCAAGTGCTGTATAACATCCGCCCAGCGATACCAGTCCTGCCACATCGCCGTCCTTCATCTGCTCCAGATGCAGACAGGTGATAATAGAAAATTCCGGTGCAGGCCACTTCTGCAATAACAGATTGCTGACATCGCACAGCTGTGTCTTCGGATCCGCTGCCTGTGCATGGAGAAGGAGCTGGCCGTCTTTCAGATCATACCATTTCCTTTTATAATTAGCGTTCCACTGCCACTGCAGTCCCAGGTTCTCTCCTTCGAAGAAATCACTGTCCTCCGGGGCATCGATTTGGTACGTCGCACCCAGTTCAGGCTTTTGGTAATGCAGTGTGGGCTCGCCGCAACCATCCACGGCATTCACCCCAATCACCGGCCAGTCATTCTCCCAGTGCATCGGCTGCAAGTGAATAATGCGACCTGCATTTCCCACATCCTGAAAATGTAAGAACCAGTCCTGCCCGTCCGGAGTATCCACCCATGCGCCCTGGTGAGGTCCGTTGACGGGAGAATTTCCCTGATGCAATACAATTTTCTCTTCCCAGGGGCCGTAGATATTTTTCGAACGCAGTACCGTCTGCCAGCCGGGTTTCACACCGCCTGCCGGAGCAAAGATGTAATAGTAACCGTTTCTCTTGTACAGCTTCGGTCCCTCGATGGTAGGCTGTGTGGCATGTCCGTCATAGATGAACTGTCCGTCGTCCAGCACTCCGGAACAATCCGGCTCTATCGGTGACATATACAGCATACTCTTGAATCCGATACGGCTTCTGGCAAAAGCCGTTACCATATAAGCTTTCCCGTCATCATCCCAGAAGGGACAGGGATCGATCCAGCCGACTACCTTCCGGACATACGCAGGCTCGCTCCATTTTCCCCAGGGATCTGTGGTCTTACACATCATGATGCCTTCATCCGGCATGGGAATAAATGCGTAGTAAGTTCCCTCATGATAACGGATGGCCGGAGCCCAGGTACCGCAGCCGTGTACCGGCTTATCATAGTAATCAAAGGGAAGCTTGTCAATAATATAATTGATGACCTTCCAGTTCACCAGATCTTTCGAATGCAGCAGCGGCACTGCCGGCGTGTTGCAGAAGCTGGAAGCGATCATGAAATAATCCTCTCCCACCCGGATAGCATCCGGATCCGAATAATCCGTATAAAGAATCGGGTTTTTATAAGTCCCGTCTCCCTGATCGGCGATCCACATCTTATGTATCTTTGTCTTATCCATGTATTCTCCGTTCCGCCTTGCGGCCGATATTGTTTTCCGCCAAAGCTTTGCTTTTCGTTGTCTCTGTCTGCATTATAACAAAAGTGCGTGCATACCGCGTGCCAATTATCATTTTCTTTGTGTCAAATCTTGCAATCCATCGGATATAATGACATAATAATTTTATTGTAACCATCTGTTTTTTCACACAAAACAGTATTTTGTTTTTCGGAATCACAAGTGCCAAAGTTTGCAGGAGGAAAATTCGTTGAGTTTCTTTTACCAGAACCGCCGGGAACCGCTTTATCTGTATCTGTCAAAAAACAATCCTTATGCCGTCCATCTTCACAGGCAGCTGGAACTGATCTGTGTCCTAAGCGGATCCACCACCGTCACCGTCGAACAGAAGGATTTTGTCCTGAAGCCCGGTGAGGGTGTTCTGGTATTTCCCAATCAGATGCACGGCTTGAAAAATGTAGAACCCGGACAAAATCTTCTGTGTATTTTTGAGCCGGATTTCTGCCATTCCTTCCGCCGCTTTTTCCAGAATAAGAAGCCCTCGCGCAACGCATTCTCCGAAGCTTTCCTTACCGGACACAGCCGGATTGCACTGGAAGAACTTACCCGGCTTGCCGCCGCTATGGAAAAGGACCGCCCCACGCCATCCGATGTTCAGCTATATGCCGAGGGTTATCTTACTCTCCTTTTGGCTGACCTGCTGCCCACACTGCCCTTACAGTCCGGACAATCTACCGATGATCTGGAATTGGAGCAGCGGCTTTTACTCTATCTGGATGCTCATTACACTGAAGAATTATCCCTGGAAAGCCTGTCCCGTGAATTCGGTGTCAGCCGCTTTGTCCTGTCACGGATTTTTACGGAAAAGCTGCATACGACCTTCCCGGACTATGTCAATTCCAGACGACTGGATTATGCAAGAGATCTGTTACTCTCCACGGAATTGTCCGTGACACAGATTGCTCTGGATGCAGGTTTTGGCAGCTCCCGCACTTTTTTCCGTGTCTTTCGGGAACAGTTCCATATGACGCCCGGTGCTTACCGCAGGCAGCCCTAATCCTGCCTGCCCCTCCTCTTTTTCTGTATCCACAGAAGTTCCTCCCCCACACGAATATGGTCTTTCCATGTTCTGACAATCTGACCTGCCCCCGCTGACTGACACATCTCCAACGTAACCGCAGTATCTACTCCTTCTTTCACCAGGCTGTCCCTGTCAAACTCCATGAGCAGTTTTCCTTTCTGCACCACTTCGTTCTGCACAACATTACAATGATAATAGGCACTGTGCAATTCTTCCCTGTCCCTGCAGACTTCCAGTAGCAATTCTATCCCACTGTCCGTGCAGAAACGGATCCTGTTCCCCATGGGATACAGCTTCAGCACTTTCCCTGCGGTGGGCGCATAGACTCTGCCATCTTCCGGTGCAATACAGACTTTCCCCGGCACTTCGTTTTTCGCCTTCTGCCATGTGTCTTTTTCCCATGCCCCTTCTGCCTCTCCATCTCCCTTTGCTCCCTGCGCGTTCGTCTCTGTATTATTTTGTACCACACCGGTTACGGGGCTTCCGATCACGGTCCCCTGCATTGCAAGCTGCCTGCCTTCCGTTATTTTTCTTTCCTCATGTGTTCCTTTTGCACTTTCTTCCGTTTCCTCTATATTCCACTGCAGGCTCCTTCCCGACCAGAATCCGATCAGTACTCCCAGGATTCCTGCCGCCACAATATAAAATGACTGCATGCTGACGCCTTCCTTTCCTATATTTCCAAACCGTCACCTTTAGTCTGTATCAAATATAGGAAAACATGCCATCTTTTTGAAATTTGCGAGTTCATCCCTCTTATTTTTTCGAAAGTTTCTCATTCAGAATCTCTAATAGCAGAGCTGTCACAATCCCTGCTGCCATGCAGAAAAGATTCCGTGATGCTGCCTCCGCCGATATTCCAAAACTGCGAAACGGAACCGTCAGAACTGTCGCCGCACAGACAATGCCGAAAATACTGTGAAACATCATACTGTAATGCCGTTCAAATAACCGGTTTACCAGTTTTGCCAGACCTATAAAAGTAAGAAAACATCCAATGCTTCCCGGCAAAATCACTTCCGGAAGCAATCGCCCGATGCCATCCACAAATGGCGTGTACAGCCCCAGTGGCATCAACAGTGCTGAAAAACTCATTCCCGGAGCGATCACAGACAACGCAAACGCGAATCCACAGAAAAGGAACGCTGTGAAACCGTAAGGAACCGTTGTCTGCGCATTCTGTAACGTAAAAAGCAGGCTCCCCATCCCCAGAAAAGCAATTACAGAAGCCGCCACATCTTTCCCGTTCCGTCCCTGCTCTCCCGCTTCACTCCATAACGACGGCAGCATGCCGCAGATCAGTCCGACAAATACACAGACAGAGTGATCCGGGTAGGTATTTAACAGATAGGACAACAGATTCGCCACGCCCAAGAAACCAACAGCGGATCCCATCATATAAGGAAGCAGCCCCGGCAGATGCGTCCGCCACCTGTGCAGCGGATCCGCCAACAGTTCCATGATTGGCCGGTAGACCCCGAACACCACACTCAACACGCCTCCGGAGATCCCCGGAAGTACTGCCCCGAGACCGATCAGCGCCCCTTGTAACATTTTCCACAAATAGCTTAGATTCATTGTCTTTCTCCATACCTTATCTCTCTTAAAATATTATGTGCTGTCTATAGTAAAATAGGTCTAAAAATCGAAGATAATTATTGACATTTCGAGCAGGGCAATGGTATACTCTAACCGTATTCTAAATGAAAGTCATTGATCTCACATATTTTTGTAAGACATTGCTACTTT
>CAKRRU010000031.1 GCA_934394515.1 uncultured Acetatifactor sp. | reverse complement strand
GAAACGCCTGTCTGGAAGAAACAAAATATGCTTATATGTATACTTATAAATATCCTACGGAGGATGTTCCGGAGGGAGGAACACCGGCGTATGTCGAAAATCTGAAAAAGGAATCCTATGGGTATAATCTGGATGTGACAGTGTTGGGGATTGATGATGACAATCCGTATTTTCCCATAGCAACCGCAGACAAGAAAAATGAGATCGTGATCTCCAGTGCTGCGGCACAGAAATTCGGCGTGAAGGTGGGCGACAAGCTGGTGCTTTCCGATGAAGTAAATGAGAGAGATTATGCTTTTACTGTGAAAGACATCGTTTCGTTTACCTCCGGTGTTTATGTATTCCTGGACAGGGATGTCATGCAGGAATTGTTTGATCAGGAGGACGATTATTATAATGTAGTGTTTGCGGATCATGCACTGGATATTGATAATGGCAGATTATATGCCACAGTATCCAAAGAAAATGTGGAGGAAAGCTCACAGAAAGTATTCGGTTACCGTAGAAGGGAGATACGAAGACTCTATCTGGATGGGAATTTCTATGTGATTCTGCTGGGAGTGGTGATCTGCGTTCCAATGGCAAAATGGAGCATGGATCTGGTGTATCCGTATTGCATTGCAAATGTTGCTATCGGCATGGACTTAAAGTTCACACCACAGATATATATCATGATTTATGGTGGAATTCTGCTATGCTACATGGTGATCAATTTCCTACTGGTAAGCAGATTGAATAAGCTGGTACCCGCAGAAGTACTAAAGAACAGAGAGTAGCCGTAATGCGGCTGCTCTTTTTTGACGCCTACGGATTGCTTCGTGCTAAGGTGAAAAAGAAAATAAAGAAAAAATAGAATTCATGTATTGACAACAAATGAGTGTGGTAGTATTATGTAAAAAACATACAAAACATATCAGATTAGTAGGAATAGTAGGAAATAAAAAAGGGAGAATGACATGGCAGCAGTATTTGATACGACAGAACAGAGAATCCTTAAGATCATAGATGACAACCGGAAAACGATCGTAGAGTTTGCAAGAGATATTTACGATCATGCAGAGCTGGGCTACAAGGAATTCCGTACTTCAGAGAAATTCACAGACTTCATGAAGAGCTTACAGCTGCCGGTACAGGCAGACCTGGCCATCACCGGAGCGAAAGCTTACTTAAATAAAGAAAAGGCCGGAAATGCATCTCTGGCATTGATCGGAGAGCTGGATGCCCTGAGAATTCCACAGCATGCCCATGCAAATCAGGAAACACAGGCAGCCCACTGCTGCGGACATCATGCGCAGCTGGCGGGAGTCATCGGAGCAGCACTGGCACTGACAGATGCAGAGGTCGCACAGAAGCTGGACGGACAGGTGATCTTCTTCGCCACACCGGCAGAGGAGTACGGCGAGATCGAATTCAAGAATCAGCTGATTGCTGACGGTAAGATCGCTTACGGTGGAGGAAAATGTGAGCTGATCCGCATCGGTGCTTTTGATGATGTGGATGTGGCATTGGCGCATCATATTTCCTTAGAGGGAATCCGGCTGGGAAGCAACAGCGGCAATGGTTTTGTATCCAAGGTGATTCGTATCAAAGGAAAAGCAGCCCATGCAGCGGGATGTCCGGAAAAAGGTGTCAACGCCTTATCGGCAGCGAGCCTGGGGTTACAGGCACTGGCCATGAACCGTGAGACCTTCCGGGATGAGGATTGTGTGAGAGTACACCCGATCCTGACCAAGGGCGGTGATCTGGTAAATGTTGTTCCCGGTGAAGCGGTGCTGGAAACACTGGTAAGAGGTAAGACACTGGAAGCATTTGCGGATGCATCGTTCAAGACGGACCGTTCCTTCAAAGCAGGAGCACTGGCTATGGGAGCAGGTTACCGCATCGAGACCATGCCGGGATATCTTCCGTCCCTCTGGCAGCAGGTACCGCAAGAAATGACAGAAGCCGTAAAAGCGCTGGCAGGAGGAAAAACGGTACATGAGGTCAGACCGGAGGAGCACAGTGGAGGTTCCACAGATGTGGGAGATGTACAGCATCTGCTTCCGGTGATCACCTTCAATACCGGCGGTGCTGTGGGAGGTCTGCATCAGGTGGATTTTGATATCGTGGATGAGGAAGAAGCTTATGTGTTGACAGCAAAAATATTTGCCCTGAGTGCTTACCGAATGTTAAAGAACGGTGCGGAAGTGACGAAACGGACGAAGCAGGAATATCATCCGAGATTCGCAGATAAACAGGAATACATAGCATTTATGGACAGCTTTAATAAGGTGGAGAAAACGGACATTGAGTAAAGCAGATTATAAAATAGAAGGCACAGTTCCCAGAGAACTGTTGGTAAGTGAAGTACGAAAGGCCGCAAGACAGTTCGCAATGCAGTTTTTTCATTTCAGCAAAGTATTATATGACCAGTTCGGACTGGAGAAGACCAAAGATATCGTAAGACAGACTGTATTTGAGCTGGCTGTGGACCGGTCGGATCAGCTGAGGGAGAAAGCACTGGCACAGGGACTGAAGGCGGATTCCGTAGAGGATTTTATGAGTGTCATTGATCTTCCTTTCACCGGATGGATTCCGGAATGGGGAGAAGACCACTGCCCTTACGCAGAAGTGTGGAGAACTTATTTTGATAAATATCCCTGGTTCCGAGAGATTGCACCGTTTTACTGTGATGTGATCGATACCACCACGATTGAGAATTTTTCCGGGTGTCTCTCCCACAGGATCACACAGAATGTCATCCTGGAAGGTACCTGTTGTAAGAGAGAGTACTTTGAAAGCGATAAGGTGAAGCGAGGAGAATACACTTATGGAAAAAAAGAAGAAATCTAAAAACAAGAAAAAATTTACCTGGGTGAATCTGGCACAGCTGCTTACGGTGGCGGCACTGCTTCTGTGGATGCAATGGGCAGTGGATTCCGGCAAGGTGCTTACGATTTTCGTAGCTTCCCCGACTTCCATCGTGGAAGAAGGCATTCAGATCATCACAGACGGAACCTTAGGGCCCCACTTATTACTGACGATCCAGGAGGCACTGGCCGGTTATCTGTCTGCAGTGGTAGTCGGTATTGCGGTAGGCCTGATATGGACGCTGTTTCCGGTATCGGAGAAATACATGAATGTATTTTGTTCCGCCATCATGGCGGTTCCTAAAGTAGCGATCCTGCCGCTGTTGATTCTGTGGTTCGGTATCGGCTTCCAGTCCAAGGCATTTCTGGTATTTCTGTTCTCGGTATTTACGATTCTGTACAATACCGTGACCGGAGCCAGGGAGTGTAAGAAGGAATACCTGAAGGTAGCGAAGGTCTTCCGTGCCAACCGTTTTCAGACCGTGTTCCTGGTCATCATTCCGGCAGCGCTTCCTTCCATATTCAACGGATTGAAGCTGGCAGCGGCAATAGCACTGACAGGTGTCCTGTTCTCGGAAATGCAGTCGGCAAGAGCCGGACTCGGATATCTGCTGACAGAGTCCCAGAACCTGTTGAACACCCCGAGGATGTTCTTCCTGATCATCCTGATCACATTATTATCTGTGGGTGCGGTAAAACTGATCGATGCCATCGAATATGCTATCAGCTATCGCTGGAGACATGTATAAGAAAATTTTTTTCAATAGACGAGGAGGAAAATGTTATGAAAAAGAAAGTATTGAGCGTATTACTGACCGTGGCACTGGCAACCGGAGTGCTGACAGGATGCGGAAGCAGCGCAGCAACCGGCAGCAATACAGCAGCGGGTGCTGCACAGAATGAGGGAAGTCAGACGGCAAGTGCGACGACCGCAGGAGAAGAGTCCGGGGACACTATCGTGATCCGTTCCTGCTTCGCAACCGGGATGACCGGTGCAGTGAACCGTTTTGCAATCGAAAAGGGTCTGTATAAGGAGCTCGGCATTGAGTTCGAAAATGTAGAGGCCAGCGCCGACACCAATTCCACCGTAATGTCCCTGATCACCAGAGGTGAGATCGATGTGGCAGACGGAGATCCCAGTTCTTATATTCCGGGTATCTACAATGGTGTACCTGCCAAACTGGTGGGAAATATGTGGAGATATTCCGGATGCTATTGGCTGGTTGCAAATAACGATATTAAGGACTTCTCTGATCTGGAAGGCAAAAAGGTAGGTACTGCAGGTGCTTCCGGCGGAATGAGACTTTCCGTACTGAAGATGTTAGAGAAGAACGGTGTCAACACCGATAATGTAGATCTGATCGCCAACGGTGTATACCAGACTGCTTACGCATCCCTAACTTCCGGTGAAGTGGACGCTACCATTATTCACAATCCGTATGCAGCACTGGCTGAGGCGGACGGCACCGGACATATTCTGGGAAGAGCCTGGGACTACATTCCCGACTACTATACTGGAACCATCATCGCAAGCAACAGCTTTATCGAGAATGAGCCTGAGAAGCTCCAGAGATTCCTGACTGCATACTACCAGGTACATGAAGAAGTGAAAAACGACTATTTCGATGAGTTCGTTGCCTGGGCAGCCAAAGAGATGAATACCTCAGAGGATGTAATGAGACAAGCTATCGAATCTGAAATTGACGTATGGCTGGATTACCCGGTGATCCCCGAAGACCGTCTGGCTACTACTTTTGAATATCTGAAGGAGTACGGCTGGGTAGATGAAAATGTCAGCTACGAAGGAACATATACCAACGAATTCGCACAGGTGGCAGCAGATGCCCTGGGAATGACCGATCCCGAAGCAAAATAACAGAGAATGACCTAAAAGGAAGAGACACAGGAAACGGAGGTAATGGAAATGCCCGCAATATCCATTAAAAATATCAATAAAACCTATATCGATCAGGACGGAAACGAAGTACAGGCATTGCACGACATTAATCTGGATGTGGCAGAAGGAGAGTTCGTCTGCATCGTAGGACCCAGCGGATGCGGAAAAAGTACACTGCTTGAGATCGTGGCAGGTCTGCTGGATGCTACCAGCGGAGAAGTGACGCTGGACGGTCAGCCGGTACACGGCACCAGCAGAGATATTGGTGTGGTATTCCAGGATGCCTCCCTGTTCCCCTGGAGAACCGTACGGAAAAATGTGGCATTCGGTCTGGAGATCGCAGGCGTCCCCAAGGAAGAGAGAGAAGAACGGTTAAAACGTTACATCTCCATGGTCAGCCTGAACGGTTTCGAAAATAAATATCCGGCACAGCTGTCCGGAGGAATGCGGCAGAGAGCCGGTATCGCCAGAACCCTTGTCATGAATCCCAAGGTCATCCTCATGGATGAGCCGTTCAGTGCCGTGGATCACCTGACCAAATGCACCCTGCAGGAGGAACTGATCAATATCAGACAGGCAGAGAATAAGACGGTATTATTCGTTACGCATGATATTAATGAGGCAGTATTTCTGGCAGACAGAGTCGTGCTGTTAAGCCCGAGACCCAGTACGATCCAGAAGATCTATGAGATCCCTCTGGAGCAGAAGAGAGGGCGCAGTGATCCTCTGCTGTTAAAGATTGCAGCGGAAATCGCAAAAGATATCAACAGCGGCGGACAGGATATTCCCAACAACTATTGGGGTAACTTATAGGCGGAGAACACAGAGAATAAGGAGGCAGCAGTATGTTTCGTGACACCAGTATGGATTACCTTTCCAGAGATGAAGTGCTTGAGATCTGGAATAACAATATGCGTCTGACAGACGAGCAGCTTTTAAATATGGACGAAACCGAATTCCGGGCCAGAGTGAGAGAACGTTCCCATCATACCCTGGAGATTCAGGTGTATGCTACCGCATATCGTCACCAGAAATTAAAACCCAATCAGGCAGATTATACGAAGCATCTGCTGGAGCTGTGGGAGAAAAGAGGATTGGGCAAGGATTTACCGGAATACCGGTATGCCTCCTTCCTGATCGATGCAGCGGATAAGCTGGTAAAGGGAGAAGATGTGGATTTAACCCCCTATAAGCCGACACCGGTTACGGAACAGATGGAGAAAGACTTCTTTACCATCGTAAAGGAGCGCAGAAGCGTCCGGGAATTCACCGATCAGGAAGTACCGGATGAGCTTATTGACAAGATTCTGGAAGCCGGTCTCTGGGCAGCTCATGGCTGCAATATACAGTCCATCCGTTATGTGGTGGTCCGTGAGAAAAATGAACCGGGACTGTTCCGCGGCAGCGACGTGCCGGGAGGTCCGGTGCATCTGGTGATTTTACAGGATATGAGATGCTACAGAGCCAACTCCTTTACGCCGGTGCGTAACCAGCTGCTGGATGCCGGAGCCGCCGGACAGAATATTGTGTTGGCAGCCCATGCCGTGGGATTGGAAGGTGTCTGGCTGACCTTCCCCGGAGAGGAATTCTGCGACAGACTGCGGAAGAAATTTAATCTGCCGGATTATATCCGGCTGGTGACCTATGTGGACGTAGGATACGGTGACCAGACCCCTTATCCTCCCCAGAGATGGGACGTGAAGGATACGATTCTCGGAAGATACTAGTATAACAGTTTGAAATTAACTACCCCATATCACTTGCCTGTTTTCCCGATAGCACAGGATAAAAATCCTCAGAAAAATATTCTACGTGAATGGTGTAGTTATTTAGAAACCGTTATACTAGGATTTGGAGCAGAATAGAAGATCTGATAAGAACCCGGATGTGGATGAATGAGGAATATTAGGCAGTCGTCTGACTGCCTTTTTTCTTTCCAAGGAAATTCATTGAATGTTAAAAAAATATATGGTATGATAAGGAACAGAACTGAAAAAGATACGTTAGTCACGGAGGTTTTTAGATACAATGGAACAGTATAAGCAGGAATTTATAGAATTCATGGTGGATTGCCAGGCATTGAAGTTTGGTGAGTTTACTTTAAAGAGCGGCAGAAAGTCTCCTTTCTTCATGAATGCGGGTGCGTATGTCACCGGTTCCCAGCTGATGAAGCTGGGCGAGAGTTATGCAAAGGCAATTCATGATACTTATGGAGATGATTTTGACGTATTGTTTGGACCTGCATATAAGGGTATTCCCATCAGCGTTGTCACTGCAGTGGCTTACAGCAGATTATATGGCAAAGAGGTTCGTTACTGTTCCGACCGTAAGGAAGAGAAGGATCACGGTGCAGATAAAGGAAGCTTCCTGGGAAGCTCTTTAAAGGACGGAGACAGAGTCATCATGATCGAGGATGTTACCACATCCGGTAAATCTATGGAAGAGACCGTTCCCAAGGTAAGAGGTGCAGCCAATGTAGAAATCGTTGGTCTGATGGTATCCCTGAACCGTATGGAAAAGGGGCTGGGCGGCAAAGTCAGTGCACTGGAAGAGATCAAGGAAAAGTACGGATTTGATGCACATGCTATCGTAACCATGCAGGATGTCATCGACCATCTGTACAACAAGCCCTACAAGGGACAGGCATATATTGACGATACCCTGAAGAAGGCAATTGACGAATATTACGCTGTATATGGTGCTTAAGCAGACGGCTTCGAAAAAATTGATTTGAAAAGAAGACAGGAGGATTCCATGGAAGAGAAAATCTATAAGATCATGCGTGGAGCAGGTGCATTGAACATTGTATTGGGAGTCATTTCCCTGGTAGTCGGGATCGTAGCAGGTGTGCTGCTGATCATCAGCGGTGGTAAGCTGATTTCAAGCAAATCACGTATTTTGTTCTGAACACAAATGAGAAGGAAAGCGCCATTTTGGCGTGAGAACTGGGCATTTCCATACAGGAAGTGCCCTTTTCGGGTTCCATGGGGGATTGCAGGTTACTGAAAGGCTTGAAAATTGTATGCGGAAAAAGAACTACATTTTTACAAATAAAAAACATTCGAATAAGGCAATCATGTCTACGATCCTGGGTGTCATCAGCCTGGTGTCGCTTGGCATTGTAACGTATTTGTCCTACAGTCAGGGAGGCGTGATGCACGGAGGATACGGTGTCACCGGTGTACTGGCGACGATCTATTCCCTGATCGGACTGATCCTGGGGATTCTGGCTCTTCGGGAAAAAGATATCTACCGTATTTTTCCCGTGCTGGGAACAATATTAAATGTTGCTGCCCTTGGAGGCGTCAGCTTTTTACTGTATCTGGGGAGCCGCCTGTAAGGACGGATACCCCTGAAAACAGGATTATAGAATCCCACATATGTAAGACCTCCGGCATTTGACCCCGACATCTTAGAATAGAAGGAGTAAACAAATCTATGGAAGAAAGAGAACTTTTACAGGAACGTCTGGAACTGGCACTTCTCCGGATCCGGGAGATCCCCGGTGAAGATTTCCAGGGAGCGGAGTTACTACCCTGGAAAGAATATTTTACAGCGGTGGCGAAGTTTTTACTGCTGATCGAGGATACCAGACAGTTCCTGGAGCAGGGGAAACAGGCCGCTGCCACACTGGAAGAATTACAGCAGCGCAATCATGCCCTGTATGAAGATATTTTACCGGAAAATTATAAGAACAGCTTTGCTGATCCTACAGTAGCTGTAAATCGTCTGGGAGAAGAATTTGGAGCACTGGCCTCCTTTCTTTATACGGAAATGCGGAGTCTGATCGGTTTTGCTTATGAGGGAAGACTGGATGAGCTGGTGATCCGTCTGGAACTGTTTTCTGAGGTATATGCTGCATTTGTATACGAAGAGCAGGAGAATCACAGACTTCCGTCTTTTGCTTCCATTCGTGAAATCCTTTACTGGTTTGTCAGTGATTATGCGGATGTGGCAGCAGAAGCACGGGTGCGGGAACTGGTATGTCCGGAGGACAATTTTGCGGCAGATATTATCCGGACGGCAGATCTTACGGATCTGCGTTATCTCTATGCCTATGGAGAATACGTGGGGGAAAATGAGCTGGCAATGGCGAAATTTCTGAATTCCCTGCCGGAGGAGACTATCAATACCATGGCGGACACTTATACCGAAGGGTATCGAATCGGATTTGAAGTGACCGGCAAGGATCTGTCGAAAAAAGCTGCAGTGGATGTCCGTTATCAGGTGGGATTTGAGCGCATGATGCGGAGAGCCCTGGAGAATTTTGGCAAAATGGGACTACAGCCTGTGATCTACCGTGCAGCATCCAGCATTTTGTATAATCCTTCCATCTACAAAAACGGCTTCTACAGTGTCAGCCCTAACAGACAGTATGAATTCGACCACAAGGATGACAAGGCTCTGTTCTTAGATAAAATGTATTGCAGCCGGAAGCTGGAGGTCATGCACACCGCTTTTGAAAAATATAAGGCGGAGGCCAGAGGCTATGCAGGCCCGGCTGTGGTAGAGACCTTCGGTGAGAAAGATTTTGCACCGGTGAACAAGCCGGAAAGCCTGAAAATGACAGACGGGCAGAGTGCTCTTATGGTGGAACACCGCACCCAGATGGGACAGCTGCAGAGACAGTATATTATCGAAGAAGAGCGAAGCTTTACGATCATTGCTTTCCCCATCCCCGAGGTAGGTGACTGCTTTGAGGAACTTTTCCGGGAGACAATCCGGATCAATACACTGGATTACAAGAAATATCAGCGGATCCAGCAGACCATCATCGATGCACTGGATCAGGCAGATCACTGTGAGGTAAAAGGCTGCAATGGCAACCACACAGCCCTTACGGTGAATCTATGGAAACTGAAAGATCCTGCGAAGGAAACAATCTTTGAAAACTGTGTGGCAGATGTGAACATTCCTGTGGGAGAAGTATTTACCTCTCCGGTACTGGAAGGCACAAACGGTGTACTGCATGTGACAAAAGTGTTCTTAAACGGACTGGAGTATAAGGATCTGGAGATCATCTTCGAAAACGGCAGGATTAAAAACTACAACTGTGCCAATTTTGCCACGGAGGAAGAGAATAAGGCATTCATTAAGGAAAATATCCTGTTCCGCCATAAGACACTACCGTTGGGAGAATTTGCCATCGGCACCAACACCACGGCTTATGTGGCGGCAAAGCGTCTGGGTGTGGAAGCGAAGATGCCGATCCTGATCGCAGAGAAGATGGGCCCGCATTTCGCAGTGGGAGATACCTGCTATTCCCATGCGGAAGAGGTGAAAATGTACAATCCCGACGGCAGGGAGATCGTAGCCAGAGACAACGAGGTGGCTGCACTTCGTAACGTGAATCCTTCCAAGGCATATTTTAACTGCCATACGGACATTACCATTCCTTACGATGAACTGGCGGAGCTGACCGCAGTGAAGAAGGATGGCGGGCGGATCACCATTATTGAAAACGGCAGATTCGTCCTGCCCGGAACGGAAGAGCTGAATGAGCCGCTGCGGGAGTTGGATTAAAACGGTTCAGCTTGCATTTGCAGAAAGCAATTTTGCATGGCTCTGAATAGTTATCATAAGATTTCATAAAACCATTGCATCATCGACAAGATTTTAGTACACTTATAGATATATGGAAAATTCGGTGAAAACCGACACATGAGGAGGACATTATGGCAAATACAGAGAATTGCCCTAAGGTTGGCATTGTTATGGGTAGTGATTCCGATATGCCTGTGATGGCGAAAGCAGCAGACATTCTGGAGGAACTGGGCATCCCTTATGAGATGACCGTGATCAGCGCTCACAGAGAGCCGGATGTGTTTTTTGAGTATGCAAAAAGTGCGGAGGAAAAAGGCTTTAAGGTGATCATTGCCGGAGCCGGTATGGCAGCGCATCTGCCCGGCATGTGTGCCGCTATTTTCCCTATGCCTGTCATCGGGATCCCGATGCACACCACTTCCCTGGGAGGCAGAGATTCTCTGTATTCCATCGTTCAGATGCCCTCCGGCATCCCGGTTGCCACAGTAGCCATTAACGGCGGTGCCAATGCAGGACTTCTGGCAGCCAAGATCCTGGCAACCTCAGACGCAGGACTTCTCGGAAAATTAAAAGCATACAGTGCAAAATTAAAAGAACAGGTAGAAGCCAAGGATGCAAAATTGCAGGAGATCGGTTATAAGGCATACCTGGAAGGTATGAAGAAATAAGATAATAGAGAATCCGGGACCTCTTAAGAGGCTGCCCACTAAATAAAACGAAAGAGCCCGTGCGGCGGAAATGAGGAGAAAATGGATTACAAGAAAGCTGGAGTAGACATCGAAGCAGGCTACAAGTCTGTAGAACTGATGAAGAAGTACGTGAAGGAGACCATGCGTCCCGAGGTTATGGGCGGTATCGGCGGTTTCTCCGGAGCATTTTCCTTAAGTGCCATCAAAGACATGGAGGATCCTGTGCTTTTGTCCGGAACCGATGGCGTAGGTACGAAACTGAAGCTGGCATTTTTAATGGACAAGCATGATACCATCGGTATCGACTGTGTGGCCATGTGTGTGAACGATGTGGCATGTGCGGGCGGTGAACCTTTATTTTTCCTGGACTATATCGCATGCGGACGCAATATCCCCGAGAAGATCGCTACCATCGTAAAGGGTGTGGCAGAGGGCTGCAAGCAGTCTGACGCAGCACTGGTAGGCGGTGAGACCGCAGAGCATCCCGGACTGATGCCTGAGGATGAGTATGATCTGGCAGGATTTGCAGTAGGCGTGGTAGAACGTAAGGATCTGATCACCGGTGAGAATATCAAGCCCGGTGATGTACTGGTGGGAATCGCTTCCTCCGGTGTACATTCCAACGGTTTCTCTCTGGTAAGAAAAGTATTTGATATGACAAAAGAAAGTCTGGATACCTATTATGACGAACTGGGTAAGACTTTGGGAGAGGCATTGCTTGCTCCCACCAGAATCTATGTGAAAGCTATGAAGTCTGTGAAGAATGCAGGCATTAAGGTAAAGGGCTGCAGTCATATCACCGGCGGCGGTTTCTATGAGAACATTCCCAGAATGCTTCCCGACGGTATCCGTGCGGTTGTGAAGAAGGACAGCTATGAGGTACCCGCTATTTTCCGTCTGATGCAGAAGAAGGGCAGCATCACGGATGAGATGATGTACAATACCTACAATATGGGTCTGGGCATGGTACTGGCGTTGGATCCTGCAGATGTGGACAAGACTCTTGAGGCACTGAAGGCAGCAGGAGAGACTGCTTATGTGGTAGGTACCTGTGAAGCCGGTGAAAAGGGTGTGACCATATGTTAAGAGTAGTCGTACTGGTATCCGGCGGCGGCACGAATTTACAGGCCATCATTGATGCTATTGCGGCAGGGAAGATCACCAACGCCGAGATCGTAGCCGTGATCAGCAATAACAAGACAGTAAAGAGTCTGGACAGAGCGCGCAATGCAGGAATCCCCGCAATCAGCGTGTCTCCCAAGGATTACGAGAACAGAGAGAACTTCAATGACGCATTGCTTGCAAAAGTGAAGGAATTTACACCGGATCTGATCGTACTGGCAGGATTCCTTGTGAAGATTCCGGAGGCAATGGTACACGAATACAGTAACCGGATCATCAACATCCATCCGTCCCTGATCCCTTCTTTTTGCGGAGTGGGATATTACGGACTGCATGTACATGAGAAGGCACTGGAACGCGGCGTAAAGGTCACCGGAGCCACGGTACATTTTGTCAACGAAGGCATGGACGAAGGTCCCATCATTGCACAGAAAGCAGTGGCAGTAGAGGATGATGATACTCCGGAGATCCTGCAGAGACGTGTCATGGAGCAGGCGGAGTGGCTGCTTCTGCCGCAGGCGGTAGATGATATTGCCAACGGACGGATCTGTGTCGTGGATGGTAAAGTAAAACATACAAAATAAGGAAGGCATAAAAATATGGGTATGAAAGTATTGATCGTAGGTGGCGGTGGCAGAGAGCATGCCATTGCAACCTGTGTTGCAAAGAGTCCTAAGGTAGATAAGATCTATTGTGCTCCGGGCAATGCCGGAATCGGTCAGATCGCAGAATGTGTTCCCATCGGAGCCATGGAATTTGACAAGATCGTTGCTTTTGCGAAGGAACAGGCCGTTGACCTGACCATCGTAGGTATGGACGATCCTCTGGTAGGCGGACTGGTAGATGCACTGGAGGCAGAGGGCCTGCGTGCTTTCGGACCCCGTAAAAATGCAGCAATCCTGGAGGGCAGCAAGGCTTTTTCCAAGGATCTTATGAAAAAATATAATATTCCTACCGCAGCCTATGAGAATTTCGATAATGCGGAGGATGCCATCAAATATCTGAAGGAGCAGGCAAGTTTCCCTACCGTGCTGAAGGCAGACGGCCTGGCACTGGGAAAAGGCGTACTGATCTGCAATACGTTGGAGGAAGCTCTGGCAGGCGTGGATGAGATCATGCTGGACAAGAAATTCGGTGCGGCTGGTAATCGTATGGTCATCGAAGAGTTTATGACCGGAAGAGAAGTCAGTGTACTTTCCTTTGTAGATGGTAAGACCATCCGGATCATGACTTCTGCACAGGATCATAAGCGTGCGAAGGACGGTGATCAGGGGCTGAACACCGGTGGTATGGGAACCTTTTCTCCCAGCCCCTTCTATACCGAAGAAGTGGATGCGTTCTGTAAGAAATATATCTATCAGGCGACGGTGGATGCCATGGCAGCGGAAGGAAGACCTTTCAAGGGAGTCATTTTCTTTGGTCTGATGCTGACACAAAACGGCCCCAAAGTACTGGAGTACAATGCAAGATTCGGTGACCCGGAGGCACAGGTGGTACTGCCCCGCATGAAGAACGATATTATCGAGGTCATGGAGGCTTGTGTGGACGGTACTCTGGATCAGATCGATCTGCAGTTTGAAGACAATGCTGCAGTCTGTGTGGTTCTGGCCAGTGATGGCTATCCGGTATCCTATGAGAAGGGTTATGTGATAAACGGACTGGAGAAGTTCAACGGAAAAGACGGCTATTATTGTTTCCATGCGGGAACGAAGCTCACAGACAAGGGAATCGTGACAAACGGCGGACGTGTTCTGGGAGTGACAGCCAAGGGAACTACCCTGAAGGAGGCCCGGGCCAATGCCTATGCGGCAACGGAATGGATCTCTTTCGAGAATAAATATATGCGTCATGACATTGGCAAGGCGATTGATGAAGCGTAAGGCAATGTCGGGATACAAAAGGAGTTGCAGATGAAAAAGACGGTACAGAAAACAAGTAAATTCAAAGCGTTCTGGGGAATGCTTGCGTTGGTGCTTGTACTGGGAGCAGGACTTTTCTCTGAGGATCTGGCGATCGTCAGTCATGCGGAGAGCGCAGCAAAAGTAACGGCATCCAGTGCAAAGATCCGAAAGAGTGCGGATTCATCCAGTGAAGTGGTCGGAAGTACAACAAAGGATAAGACAATCTCTATTAAGAGTCAGACGCAGGGAGCGGATGGATATACATGGTATGAAGTATATGTGGATGCAAATACGCTGGGATATATTCGTTCCGATCTGGTAAGCATTACCGACGGATCTACCCCGCCGTCTTCTTCCAATACGACATCCGCTGCTACAACGACCAATACAGCGACCCCGGCGCCGGCCGCAAATGAGACGCCTGTGGAGGTTACGGCAGTGGAGCCTATGAGTGCTACTGTAACCGGAGGGCAGTCTGTGCGTGTGCGCAGCAATGCTTCGACTACGAGCCAGATCGTGTCTACTGCGGAGAACGGAACAGCACTGACTGTGACCGGTCAGGCGACAGGTACGGATGGAAATACCTGGTATCAGGTGAGCTTTATTTCCAATAATACCGAGGTGACCGGATTCATCCGTTCCGATTATGTGGCTTTATCCGGAGAATTACAGGCCCCTTCCGCAGAACAGCCCGCAGAAGAACAGCCTTCCGAGGAACAGCCCGCCGATGAAACGCAGACTTCCAAGGACTGGGATACCCAGTTGCAGGGAGATGCCTGGTATCTGTTGGATATGGTAGGACAGAAGCAGTATAAGATTGATGATCTGTTCAGTTCCATTGATCAGATCACGGAGATCAATGCACAGTTTGAGACCAATCAGAAAAAGATCACCAGCCAGAAAGTTGTGATTATTATTCTGGTCATTATTCTGGTAGCACTGGCAGCGGCAGTTACATTACTGATCTTTAAGATCAAGGATATGAATGATGCGGCTTACTTCTCCGGTGTCGAGGAAGAGACCGAACGCAGAAGAGTGGACAGACCGCAGGGCGGCAGATCTCAGGGAGGAAGACCGCAGGGCGGCAGAACGGCACCGCAGGGCAGCCGGCCGAAAAATACGCAGAAAGTAATGCAGGATATAGGAGAAGAAAGAAGACCTGCATCCAGACCGGCAGGACAGGGAACAAGACCTGTATCCAAGCCGGCAGCAAGACCCGTATCCCAGACAGCGAGACCAGCAGCCCAGGCAGCGAGACCTGTGGGACAGCAGGGCAGACCTGTAAAACCTGCGGCACCTCAGGGGAGCAGACCGGCACCACAGGTAGACAGACCGGTCAGCAGACCTGCCAGACCCGTGCAAAATGGGGGAGAACAGGATCCCGGCTGGAAGTCCAAGAACTTTATGTCAGATGATGATGAGTTTGAATTTGAATTCCTGAATTGGGATAATGACGATGATAAATAAAAGGACCGGCATCCTGCGAGAGAGTGGGATGCCGATTTTCCTTATTTACATTAAAATTAAAAAAAGATAAACTTTCCCGGTCGGTGGTTGACAGCATCGCCCTCACTGTTATAATAAACGTATAACAATCAGTGACAGTGGGAAGGGAGCGAGTTTGATGATAATAGAGATAGATTTCAACAGTGATGAAGCGCTCTATATGCAATTGCGCAATCAGATCATCATGGGAATTGCCACGTCACAATTTCATGAAGGAGATTCCCTGCCGAGTGTCCGTCAGCTGGCAGATACCATCGGAATCAATATGCATACAGTAAATAAGGCATATACTGTTTTAAAACAGGAAGGTTATGTCAAGGTCGACAGGCGGAAAGGCGCGGTAATCGCGCTGGATGTGGATCGTATGCGTGCCGTCGATGAATTGCGTAAGGAATTGCAGGTAATACTGGCTAAGAGCAGCTGCAAAAATATTTCCAGGCAGGAAGTACATGAATTGATTGATGAAATTTATGAAGAATATGGAGGACTGAATTAATGCAGTCACAGTTTACGGATAAAGCGCAGAATGCGCTTGCCCAGGCGGGCAGATGTGCCAGAAGCCTGAAACAGGGCTATATCGGAACGGAACACATTCTGGTAGGACTGTTAAAAGAAGAGACCGGTGTCGCCGCCAAAGTATTGGCGGATAACGGTGTGGAGACGGAAGCAGTCATGGAGATGATCCGTGATCTCATCGCCTTTGAAAACGGAGTGGCAGTGAAGGACCGGGAAGGGTATTCTCCCCGTGCAGCCCGTATCCTCGAAGAGGCACACAGACAGGCAGCCCGTTTCGGACAGAAGCAGACCGGAACGGAGCATATCCTTCTGGCGTTGATCAAAGAGGGGGAAAATGTGGCAGTCAGACTGTTAAATACCCTGGGAGCCAATGTACAGAAGATTTATGTGGATACGTTGCTTGCAATCGACCAGGATGGCAATTTGTATAAAGAAGATCTTGGAAAAAAAGGCGAGCGTAAGGCAAAACAGTCTACCCTGGAGCAGTACAGCAGAGACCTGACCGCACTGGCAAGAGAAGGAAAGCTGGATCCCGTAGTCGGCAGAGAGGATGAAATCCGCCGCGTGATACAGATTTTAAGCCGCCGTACGAAGAATAATCCCTGTCTGGTAGGAGAACCCGGCGTCGGCAAGACAGCGGTCGTGGAAAGTCTGGCCGCCCGTATCGTAGCAGGCGATGTGCCTTTTACGGTACAGAACAAGAGAGTCCTGACGTTGGATCTGTCCGGAATGGTAGCGGGCAGTAAGTACCGCGGAGAGTTCGAGGAACGCATCAAGAAGGTACTGAAAGAAGTCACGGAAGACGGGAATATTATTTTATTCCTGGATGAATTACACACGATCATCGGCGCAGGCGGCGCGGAAGGAGCCATTGATGCTTCCAACATTATGAAGCCTTCACTGGCGCGCGGCGAGATCCAGCTGATCGGTGCGACAACGATCGCAGAATATCGTAAGTATATAGAGAAAGACGCTGCCCTGGAGAGAAGATTCCAGCCGGTTACCGTGGAAGAACCCACGGAGGAAGAGGCTGTCCGTATCCTGGAAGGCATCAAGGGCAAGTACGAAGCCCATCATCATGTCAACATTACACCGGAAGCAGTGGAAGCCGCAGTAAGATTGTCTGCCCGTTACATCAATGACAGAAATCTGCCCGATAAGGCAATCGACCTGATAGATGAGGCAGCGGCAAGTGCGAGACTGCATGCGATGGATGTGCCTGATAAGGCAAAGGAAATCTCGGACCGGATAAGGGAGCTTGACTGGGAGATGGAGAAGGCTATCCGTGTGGAAGCTTTTGGCCAGATGGCAGAGATTAAAAAGAAACAGGATGCTTTGGTGAAGAAACAGGAGCACCTGTTAAAGAAACGGGAAAAAAGGGAAGAAGAAAATACCTTGAGTATCGGGGAAAACGAGATTGCCGAGGTGGTAGCCCGGTGGACGAAGATCCCGGTACAGAAGCTGGCGGAGAAGGAAAGCGAGAGACTTCTGAAGCTGGAGAAGACGTTGCATAAGCGCGTCATCGGACAGGAAGAGGCGGTTACCGCAGTAGCCAAGGCAATCCGCAGAGGTCGTGTGGGATTAAAGGATCCCAACCGTCCGATCGGTTCTTTCCTGTTCTTGGGTCCTACCGGTGTAGGTAAGACGGAATTGTCCAAGGCACTGGCAGCGGCAATGTTCGGCTCGGAAGATGCTATGATCCGTGTAGATATGTCGGAGTACATGGAAGGCCATTCGGTCTCCAAGATGATCGGATCACCGCCCGGATACGTAGGATTCGAAGAAGGCGGCCAATTAAGCGAAAAGGTGCGCAGAAATCCTTATTCCGTTGTGCTGTTTGATGAGATCGAAAAAGCACATCCGGATGTATTCAACGTACTGCTGCAGGTACTGGATGACGGACATATTACGGATTCCAAGGGACGCAAAGTAAGCTTTAAGAATACCGTATTGATCATGACTTCCAACGCAGGAGCACAGCGGATCGTGGATCCCAAGAATCTGGGATTTGCCACGGAGAAGAGTGAGACAAAGGATTACGAGAAGATGAAGTCCAATGTCATGGAAGAAGTAAAACGCAGCTTTAAGCCGGAGTTTATCAACCGTATTGATGACATCATCGTGTTCCACCAGCTGAATAATGAGAACATGAAAGAAATCGTGAACCTGCTGGCAGCAAATCTGTATAAGAGATGTGAGAATCAGCTGGGAATCCATCTGACCATTACCGCAGCATTAAAAGAGCACTTGGTTGAAAAATATGCCGATAACAAGATGGGAGCCAGACCCTTGAAGCGTGCAATCCAGTCTGTAGTGGAGGATGCGCTTGCCGAGGAAATCCTGCAGAAAAAAGTTGTGCCCGGAGATAAGGTGTCTGCCGGATTTAAGGACGGCAAAGTGGTATTTACGGTGAAAAATAAATAATTTTTTTGTAGAAAAAAGGGTGGAGATATATTATACTGTAACTATTCGAAACCCCATCCGCCACCCCGGATAAGAGGCGTAAATTTAAGCGGATGCAGTTACTTTCAGGAGGACAGACAGATGGCAGTAGTGGAAGAAATACTTCGCAGTGAAGCAGACGGATCTATCAGCTTTGGTAATCACAAACTGGACAAGAAAGCAAAAGTGGAAGATTACGAACATGCAGGAGATCTGCTGAAGGTTAAGACCTATAATGAAATGACAAAGCTGGAAAAGAACGGCATGTTTTTATATGAATCTGTTCCCGGAACCAGTGTACTTGAGTTCAAGGAGTCTGAAACAAGTGTAGAGTTCATCGTAGAGGGGAATGAAGATTCCCAGATTACTGTCGGACTGAAGGATGATACCGAGTACGAAGTATTTATCGATGGTAAGAATGTAGGTACCATGAAGACCGGACTTGGCGGAAAGCTGAGTCTGAGCGTAGAACTGGAAGCAGCAGGAGAAGTTCCTGTTAAGATCGTAGAGGCGTAAGGACGCACTGCAAAGGAGTCCAGACACGGAGGATATTGTAGTACTTCGTGGCTGGGCTCTTTTTTATTAAGGAGAACCTATGGCAAAAGGAAAGACTGCGACCGTATTTTTCTGTCAGAATTGCGGTTATGAATCCACAAAGTGGCTGGGACAATGCCCGGGATGCCGGGAGTGGAACACCTTCGTGGAAGAGACGATTGATAAGACTGAATTAAAAAATACCGGAACGGGCAGCAGAAGAGAGCGCAGAGAAAACCCGGAACTCTGTGTACTGTCGGAGATCACAATCCGTGAGGAAAATAAGACACTCACCGGGATCAAAGAACTGGACAGAGTACTGGGCGGAGGTATCGTGCAGGGATCGCTTACCCTGGTAGGCGGAGATCCCGGAATCGGTAAATCCACACTGCTTTTGCAGGTCTGTCATCATCTGTCGGCAGCAGGACATAAGGTATTATATATCTCCGGTGAGGAATCCAAAGTACAGATCAAGATGCGTGCGGATCGTCTGGGGGCTTTTTCCGAACAGATGTTGCTTCTGTGCGAAACGAATCTGGACGTCATCAGTGAAGTGATCCGTAGGACGCAGCCGGAAGTCGTGATCATTGACTCTATCCAGACTATGTACAATGAAAATGTATCTGCGGCGCCGGGAAGTGTCTCCCAGGTGAGGGAGTCCACAGGGATTCTGTTACAGCTGGCGAAAGGGCTGGGTATCTCGATCTTTATTGTCGGTCATGTGACGAAAGAAGGTACGGTGGCAGGTCCCAGAGTACTGGAACATATGGTGGATACCGTGCTTTATTTTGAAGGAGACCGCCATGCGTCCTACCGTATCCTGCGCGGCGTGAAGAACCGTTTCGGGTCTACGAATGAGATCGGCGTCTTCGAGATGCGTCAGACCGGCCTGGCAGAGGTCAAGAATCCTTCGGAATACATGCTGAACGGACGCCCGGAGAATGCCAGCGGATCCGTGGTGGCATGCACGATGGAAGGCACCAGACCGTTATTGATCGAGCTGCAGGCATTGGTGTGCCACAGTAATTTCGGCATTCCCAGGAGACAGACCACAGGTACGGATTTTAACCGTGTCAATCTGCTGATGGCAGTATTGGAAAAAAGATCCGGCGTGCAGTTGTCCTCCTGCGATGCGTATGTGAATATCACCGGGGGTATCAAGATTCAGGAGCCGGCCATTGATCTGGGAATCGTGCTGGCGATTCTTTCCAGTTTCCGGAACCGTGCACTGAATCCGAAAATGGTAGCTTTCGGAGAAGTAGGATTAAGCGGTGAAGTCCGTGCGGTCAGCATGGCAAAACAGCGTGTGGCAGAGGCTGAGAAGCTCGGCTTTGAGGAATGTGTGGTGCCCTATGTGTCACTGGAAGAGTGCAAAAAGGGAAGTAAGATCCGCGTCATCGGGGTCAGTTCTGTGCAGGATGCCATGGATAAAGTGTTTGGTTGATTATGAGGAGGGAAAATTATGCCCGTCAAGATAGGAATTGATATCGGCAGCAGCACTACCAAAATCGTAGCATTTGAAGGAGAGCACATGCTTCCGCCCATGGCAGTCAAGGCAGACAGCCAGGTGGCTTCCCTTTACGGTGCCTTCGGAAGATATCTGTATGAGAACAATCTGGAACTTTCCGATGTGGAAGGCGTGTACATCACCGGCGTAGGAAGCAAATATGTGGAAAAAGCAGTATACGGCTGTCCTACCTATAAGGTGGATGAATTCATCGCCACGGGAACCGGTGGTTATTATCTCACTGATAAAAAGGAAGTCATCGTCATCAGTATGGGAACCGGAAGCTTTTTCGTCAAGGTAACGGAAAATGAGATGAAGCATCTGGGCGGTGTAGGATTAGGCGGCGGAACCATCTGCGGATTGTCCGCAATCATGCTGAACACCGGGGACATCCATGAGATCGTACCACTGTGCCGCAAGGGAGATGTAGCGAAGATCGACCTGCGGATCGGTGATCTGGCAAAAGAGAAGCTGCCGGGACTGAATCTGGACGTAACGGCATCTAATTTCGGCAAGGCTGATGCACAGTCGAAGCCGGAAGACATTGCGGCAGGTATCGTACATATGGTCATCGAGAATATCTGCCAGGCCGGCATCCTGGCTTCACTGAATACCGGCATCAAGGACTATATCCTGATCGGCGGACTGACCAAATTCTTCGAATGCCGCCAGATCATTGAGGACTTCAAGAGCCTGTGGGATGTGAAAATCAGCATACCGGAGTACTCTGACTATGCTACTGCAATCGGGGCTGTGATCGCACCGGATGCGGAGAAAGAGGAGATTTGAGAATATAGCTGCAAAGGCAACACCCCGATATGATGTGGGGCTATGAACCGCATCGTGCCGGGGTGAAATTGTATCCAAAATTAAAATGAGATATATTTATCACATTTATATCACATACGGAGGGCAAAAAATTCCGTACATTTTATATGAAATACAAGATATAAAAAGGAATTTTTGAAAAGGAGTTGATACAGGCATGAGCGTAACGAAATTAACAATAGAGATCAATTTTGCAACAAAAAAAGCCGATAACATCGACTTTTTAAAGCAGGGGAAGAGGGGATCGAACCCCCGTTAACGGTTTTGGAGACCGCCGCACTACCGCTGTAC
>CAKRRU010000030.1 GCA_934394515.1 uncultured Acetatifactor sp. | reverse complement strand
AACCGATAGGTCCGTTGATCTGGAACAGGGTAGGTGCTTCCTTGTTAGCGATCTCAGACATCAGGGTCTGCTCATAGGTACCGCTTGCTGCGGTAACAACCTTTACAGGAACACCGGTCTCCTCGGTATATTCCTTAGCCAGCTTCTGCCATACTTCATCAACTTCGGGTTTGAAGTTCAGATAGTATACAGAGCCTGCTGCCTCTGCGGTCTTCTCTGCTGCCTCGGTGGTGGTTGCTACTGCTGCTGCATCCGTCTTAGCATCTGTTGCAGGTGTGGTAGCTGCGTTGTCGGAACTGCCACAGCCGGTCAGCATGGAAGCTGCCATTACTGCACAAAGTAATACACTTGCCAGTTTCTTCTTCATAATCTTACCTCTCCTTTTGGGTTGAAACGGGATACTCTTCATGATATTTGCATCGTATGCATTGCTCCCGTCTGGTTGTCGGAAACGGTGTCGGTATGGTTACCGGTAACGTTTCCGTTGCTGTGATTAAAACATAGCACATTCACGAATGGCTTGCAAGTGGTTTTCTGTAAATCCTTGGAAGTTTGTATATTGTTCTTAAAATTGTGCACCTGAATTTGTGCATTTTCACAATAAAAAGCAGGAGATCTTTCGATCTTCTGCTTTTTCCCGTTGGCAGAGTTATTTTCATTTAATTCTACCGCTTATATTTTGAAGTGTATCAGCCGGGGGGGTACCTGATATTACTTACAAGTATTTCTTCCAGCCCTCCGGCAGGTATTTACTCGTGCCGCGAAGCATATCTGACACCAATTCCTCTACCTGTGCACGGGTAGCTCTTCCTTTCACCTGGGGATCATTCAGGAAAGCTTCCACTACCAGGTCGAAGTCACACAGGATCGCAGCCTTCAGAATGCGCTCGTGGTTCTCCACATGGGGCTCTACCAACTCCTTGATCTGCGCAGGAAGTTCGCCGGCATACAGCGGACGGATGGCATCTCTCTCGAATACCGCATTGGTCTCTACCACGGCACTTTCCGGCAGGTTTGCGATCTGATGACCTGTATTGGGAATGTTGACATTGCTGATCTTACGGGTCAGTCCGCAAAGTGCTTTGATCAGCTGGATGCCTTCCTCTCCGGTGGGCTTCAGTTCGATTTCTTCTTCCCCTGCTGCCAGTCTCGCGCTCTTTTCCAGGCGCTTCTGCAAATCCTGTTTTCTCCAGTCCACGGTGGTCAGACCGAATTTCCATCTTTTTACAGTTTCCGGATCCTTCAGGTAACTGTCTCCGACACCCGGCATGAATTCTACCAGATGTCTGTCTCCGGCTGCCGCGATCAGACCGTACTTGCGGAACAGGTCAAATTTTACAATGTGTGCACAGTCAAAAGTGGAATTCATCCAGTTTTTATCTACTTCCTTAAAGCCGTCCTCCTTATGCTCCTCGGTATATTTCCGATACATGGGGAACAGATCGATTCCCTTATAGGAGGCATAGTCAAACCAGGTGAAATGATTGATACCCAGTACATTGACCTGAATGTCCTCTCTCTTCACGTCGGTAAGTCCGGTGGTCTCCTCCAGGATTCCCTTTAATACTTTCTGTGTGCCGAATACTTCATGACAGCATCCGAAGGCTTTGATCTCCGGGAATACATAGTATAATGTCTTCACGCACAGTGACATTGGATTTGTGTAGTTGATGACCCATGCCTTAGGTGCATAGGCTTTGATCGCCTGCGCGATCTCCACATACATCGGGATCGTGCGCAGTGCTCTCATGGCGCCACCGGGACCCGCCGTGTCTCCTACGGACTGGTAGATGCCCAGTCGTTCCGGCATATGCACGTCCACTGCCATCTCGTCAAACGTGCCCGGCAGGATCGAAATAACAATAAAATCAGCTCCGGTCAACGCCGTCTTCAGGCTGTCGGAAACGGTGTAATTCCATTTTCCCACGACATCTTCTCTGGCTGACAGTCTGTTACCGATGATCTCATTGTGTCTTGCCGCCTCTGCATCAATATCATACAGGCGGATGGTGCCGGACAGTTCCTCGTCCATAGCCAGATCTGTCATAAAGGTCCACGCCCATCCTCTGGAACCGCCACCGATGTAGGCAATCTGTAAGTCTTTTACTTTTCCGTTTGCATACTCCATTTGTAATCCTCCTTGTTTTTGCGAAGCAAAAATCCGAACCCTTTGGTGAGGAGAGGATTTAGCCTCCTTGTTTTTGCGAAGCAAAAATCCGAACCCCTTGGTGAGGAGAGGATTTAGCCTCCTTGTTTTTGCGAAGCACATCTAATTCTCTTGTGTTTTTAGCGTTGGCATTTCTGTTCTGTTTTATCTCTATACACTTTATCTTTATATTGCATATTATAGCGGAGATTATTATAATAATCTTACTATTATTTGCGCATTTTTCTATATTTTCGTACTATATTGACTTTTTGTTTATCCCCATAGTTAGTTGTAAGCGACTGAAGGTGAATAGGAGTCTTAACGTAAAATATCGAATAAGACAAACAGGGAAAATAAGAATAGGTCAAGTTCAAGTGGAGTGTTTACAAAATAAGTGAAAAAAGGAAATCTCTTCGATATGATTACAACGCAACCAAATCACACAGAAAAATCTGTAGAAGAAAACCGTCCTGCATCACCGCAGGATCAATGGATTTATAATGAGATCACAGACAATTTCCACATCGACCGCGTGGTTCGGGATTATGACTACTCCATGATCACAAGGCATATCCATGAAGAGTATGAGATTTACTACCTTTTAGAGGGCGAACGATACTACTTTATCAATCAGCAGACGTATCTGATCACCCCCGGAACCCTCGTATTTATTGACAAGGAACAGGTACACCGCACCGGTATGGTCTCCGGAATCCCACATCATGACCGGATCCTTATGGGCATTATGGAAGAACCCTTTTCCTCTTTTCTGGCATCCTTCGGTGGGCTGAATCTGCAAAGCTTTTTTACGGAACAGGGCAGTGTCCATACATTACCGCCGGACATGCGTCCCCACATTGAAGCTCTGCTGCACGATATTGCCTCTGAAATGATTGCCAAAAAGCCGGGATATCTTCTGGCTGCCATGACGAAGCTGGCTGAATTTTTTATTGCAGTATTGCGGATGCAGCCTGCCAGTGCCGCTGCCATCTCCCCTACTGTGCATTCAAATCCCAAGTATCAGAAAGTTGATGAAGTTGCCCGTTATATGGTAGCACACTGCACGGAAAACATATCTCTGGATCACCTTGCCGACCGGTTCTATATCAACAAGTTTTATTTGAGCCGTATTTTCAAGGAGGTCACCGGTTTCACAATCAATGAATACCAGAATGTCAACCGCATCAAAAAAGCCCACCGGCTCCTTCTGGAAACGGACGACAGCATCACTTCCATTGCGGAACAGTTGGGCTATGAAAATATCACTTATTTTGAACGGGTATTCAAAAAATACAGGGGAATGACACCGTTGAAATACCGGAATTATTACAGAGCGGAGAAAGCGTGACTTCTGTACTCTTCCATTACATGGCTCCATCGCTCCGCAAGCTGTTGCTGTCCCTGCACACTCGGATGTACAAGATCCGCAGAAATGAAGCAGAAATTGTCCTGCAGCTGCAGGCCATCCGTATAGATCAAACGGCTAGCAGCATATTTTCCCACGATCCGGCGCATTTTCCCAGCACTCTCCCGATCGGGATCATCATTAAATCCAAAAATAGAAGTAGCAAGTTACTCAAGCATAGCCGCGCATAGGCAACCGATTGGAGGCGTCCTTTGCCGACAATCGTATGAATAGCGTGGGTCTATAGCAGAAAATCTTCTCTACAGATACTTTTGAAGCTGTCAAATGCCTTCAAAATAAGAAAAATGGGTCTATACAGAAAAATTTCCTTCTGAGATACTTATTTTTCTTATTTTGAGTATCTCCTGAGCAAGTTTTTCTGTATAGACCCAAAACACTCTGATCAAGCAAAAACTCCCAGGGTTATCTATTCACTCTGGGAGTTCTATGGCTCTAAAGTTTTCAGTAAACCAGTAGCCCCGGTTGCATATAAGAATAAGCTGACCGTAAACAGACGCCGGCACTTAGCGGGCGTACTTTGGCCGCTTATGTGCCGCTGCGCTCTGTTTCCGAGCAAAGTGTGCTAGAGCACACCGCGATATCAGCGCTTCTTATATGCAATCGGGGCTACGGCGGCTTAGCAGCTTAGTTCGCTAACTTGCCATTTCGTGCTTATATCTTATTTCAACTTCCAGATATCTCTGTTATACTCCGCAATGGTTCTGTCGGAAGAGAAGAATCCTGCCTTTGCGATGTTCACCAACATCATCTTCTTCCACTTCTGCTGGTCCTCATAATCTGCGAATGCCTGATCCTTGACTTTGATGTAGTCTTCCAGATCGAGCAGAGTCATGAACCAGTCTTTGTTCAGCAGCTCGTTGTACAGGCGCTCCAGGTTCTCCTTCTTGCCTACCTTGAGCACTTCCTTGCTGACGATAAAGTCCACTGCCTCTTTGATGACAGGGCTCTTCTTATAGTAGTCCTTGGATACATAATCTGCCTTCTCGTAGTGCTTGATGACAGTATCACTGTCCTGACCGAAGATATAGATATTGTCATCGCCTACCAGCTCATGGATCTCTACGTTTGCACCGTCGCTGGTACCCAGCGTTACGGCACCGTTCAGCATGAACTTCATGTTACCGGTTCCGGATGCTTCCTTGGAAGCCAGAGAAATCTGCTCGGAAATATCACAGGCAGGGATCAGCTTTTCAGCATAGCTTACATTATAGTTTTCAACCATTACCAGCTTCATGTAAGGGCTGACTTCAGGATCGTTGTTGATAATGTCAGACATTACCAACAGGAGATGAATGATATCCTGTGCGATCACATAAGCAGGTGCAGCCTTGGCACCGAAGATGAAGGTTAACGGGGTAGAAGGCTTCTTGCCACCCTTGATCTCCAGATATTTGTGAATAATATACAGTGCGTTCATCTGCTGACGTTTGTACTCATGCAGACGCTTTACCTGAATGTCGAAGATGGAATCCGGATTCAGTTCCACGCCTTCCTTTTCCTTGATATAAGATACCAGTTCTGTCTTCTTGGTCTTCTTAATATCGTAGATGGCATCCAGTACGGCCTGATCCTCCTTATGCTCCAGAAGTTTCTGCAATTCCTCGGCGTCCTTCTTGTATCCGTCACCAATAATCCGGCTCAGGAAAGCTGCCAGTTCATGGTTGCAGGACAGCAGCCATCTGCGGAACGTGATACCGTTGGTCTTGTTGTTGAATTTTTCAGGATAGATCTTATAAAAATGGTTCAGTTCGCTCTGTTTCAGGATCTCGGTATGAATGGCAGCCACACCGTTGACGCTGTAACCATAGTGGATATCGATATGTGCCATATGCACTCTCTTATCCTTGTCGATGATCTGTACCTTTTCATCTTTGTATTTCTTTGCCACACGGTCGCTGAGTTCTTTGATAATAGGAACCAGCTGGGGTACTACTTCTTCGATATAAGCTAACGGCCATTTCTCCAGGGCTTCAGCCAGAATGGTATGGTTCGTGTAAGCACAGGTACGGCTTACGACATCAATGGCTTCATCCATGGTGAAGCCTTCCTCGGTGGTCAGGATACGGATCAGTTCGGGGATAACCATGGTCGGATGGGTATCATTGATCTGAATCGCTACATGCTCCGGCAGGGTATGCAGGTCATAACCTTTTTCCTTCACTTCCTTCAGTATCAGCTGCGCACCGTTACATACCATGAAGTATTCCTGGTAGATACGAAGCAGATTGCCTGCCTCATCGGAATCATCGGGATACAGGAACAGGGTCAGGTTCTTCTCAATGGCTTCCTTGTCAAAGGTAATGCCCTTCTTTACCAGACTCTCATCGACGGTCTCTACATCAAACAAATGCAGCTTATTCAGTCCGTTCTCATAACCTACGACATCAATGTCATAAAGTACAGAGGTTACCTTGCGCTTGCCAAATGCCACTTCGAACTTCGTGCCGGTATTGTTCAGCCAGGAATCCTTCTGGATCCAGTCATTCTTCTCCGCATTCTGCAGATGATCCTTGAACACCTGCTTGAACAGGCCGAAGTGATAGTTCAGACCGATGCCGTCTCCGGGAAGTCCCAGTGTAGCGATAGAATCCAGGAAGCAGGCTGCCAGTCTTCCTAAGCCTCCGTTACCCAGAGAGGGTTCCGGCTCTGCCTCTTCGATATCTGCCAGATTCTTACCGTTCTTCTTCAGGATCTCGTTCAGTTCCTCATAGATTCCTAAGTTGATCAGGTTGTTGGATAACAGCTTACCGATCAAAAACTCCATGGAAATATAGTATACTTTCTTGTCTCCGGTGATCACAGGAGTCTCTGCCATTTTCTCTTTGGTCAGCTGCAATACTCCGGTATACAGCTGTGCATTGTTGCATGCACTGATGTTTTTTCCATACAGTTTACCGGTGATTTCATTTAAACTCTGCTCTAAATTCATTTCAAACTCCATTCTGCACGATAACTTTATTTTCCAAAATGAATGTACCGTGCCACACCCATTCCTCATATTTTTTCTTTTCTGGGTACTATGCTTGCTTTTGGGTATCCTATACCCTCTCCTCAACCGGTTCGCGGGCATTTCCTGCCTTTCTGGCTCTCTATACCCTCGCATTTTGAGAATTTCATGTTGTGCTGCTCTCTTACAATACACAGGATAGCATAGGAAAACGTTTTCCGCAACCCTTTCTTTGATTTTCCCGATTTTTTGTGCAAAATAGCTTAACAGATAATATCCTTATAGTACATTTTCACGATGCTGTGGGGCATAACTACCTGATGTCCTTCCCCACCGTTCATCAGCTGGTGTACTTCCTCCACGGCTCTGCTGGAGATGCTGTAGAAGTCCTGCCGTATGGTATTCATCTGCTTGCCGACATATCCCATCAGGGTGATACCGTCGAAGCCGCACACCGGGCGGAAAATGTCCATATCGATCAGCGCATTCATGGCGCCGATAGCCATCAGATCGGATGCACAGACCACCACATCCTTATTTTTAGCGTATTTCAATGCCACGTTTCTCGCTGTCAGCTCACTGAAATTCCCCTGTCTGACCATCATCGTCAGATCCAGATCTTTCACCAGACGTTTCATTCCGTTCAGTCGCTGATCCGTGACATAGCCGTCTCTTCTGCCCGCGATGTAGAGTACTCTCTTACAGTTGTCATCCAGTACCGTCTTTTTCGCCACATCATACTGTGCCTGTTCCTGATCGATGCTGATGGATGTGGTTCTGGAATTCACAATAGGTGCATCCACCACGACACAGGCAAACTGTTTCTCGCGGATCAGCTTCTGCAGCACCTTATCCTCCTTGGACATACCGTAGATGATCACACCGGATATACTTTGTGACAGAAAGGATCTGGTAATTTCCTCGGCAGTCATCCCCGCGATCATGGAAGGGAAGATCGTCACCACTTCCACATTCAGTTCCTTCGCCTTGTCCAGCGCTCCCACCAGATATTGCATGAAAATCTGGTCGATGGCCTGAGTCTGTCTGTTAGGATCCAATACCAGCGCGATCCTTCCGAACTGTTTGGAAGAAAGTGCCGCCGCTATGGAATTCGGAATATAATTCAGCTCCTTGATGGCATCCTGCACCTTTTTCTTTGTTTCTTCACTGACGTTGGGATAACCGTTCAGGACCTTGGATACTGTGGATATAGCCACCCCGGCATGTTTTGCAACTTCTTTGATCGATACCATAAATCCCCCGTTCCGGTTCACAGTTCTCTGTGGCCGTTTCTCTTTACCGCAACTCTCTGCGGTCTTGTTCCATTTGACGTTTACTCATATATTCTCTATACTATAAGTTAACGGGCATTTCGTCAATGTACAGCATTTACGAAATATAGCATGAATTTTTGGAAAAGGTTTTCCGGAGCAGGAAAATCGGGAAATGGAAAACGCAGAAAGGCTACAGACACCATGGCAGTGATAAAAAGCATCGAAGAAAAATATATGAAGGAAGCCCTGAAGCAGGCGAAAAAAGCTTATGCTCTGGGGGAGGTTCCCATCGGCTGTGTCATCGTACATGACGGAAAAATCATCGGCCGCGGTTATAACCGGCGCAACACGGACAAAAATACCCTTGCCCATGCTGAAATTACTGCCATCAATAAAGCCAGTAAGGTGATCGGCGACTGGCGTCTGGAGGAGTGTACCCTCTATGTCACGCTGGAACCCTGCCAGATGTGTGCCGGTGCCATTGTACAGGCCAGGATTCCCGAAGTAGTGATGGGCTGCATGAATCCCAAGGCCGGATGTGCCGGCTCAATCCTGAATATACTGGAAATGCCCCAGTTTAACCATCAGGTGAAGGTTACCCGGGGCATTCTCGGTGAGGAATGCAGTCAGATGCTGAAGACCTTTTTCGAAGAGCTCCGCATCCGTAACAAGCAGGAAAAGGCTGCAAGAAAAGCTTTAAGCGATCCTTCGTAACTTTTCTTTCTTTTCCTCACGTTTTTCGTCTTTATCTTTTCGAAGCTTCTTTAATTTCAAAATATTCCTTCCTGTCTCATAGAGTCCCACCGGGACATATAATACCAGGAATACATAATACGGGAACACATATCTGCTCTGTGCCTCCCAGATAATACTGAACAGGAATCCGCCGACAATGGCGATCATGGGCAGCCATATGCTGACCGGCACTTCTTTTTTCTTCCACCATGCCACACCTGCACTGATCGTGAACGCCAGCCCCGCGAGATACATGATACTTTGGTAATAGTTGGCTGTTTTCCACACCACATCATGTGTCCTACCATAGTAAAGATCGGCAATATAAGGCGGTAATACCTTATCCTCCGCAAAACTGTCCGTGGATCTCAGGCTTTCAAACAGCGGTGCGATCCATTGGCGCTCCAGTTTTTTCTTGAAGAAATCGACTGCCATACCGGGATTCTCCGCAAACTCCGTAAGTCTCTCCCGGATATATTCTTTTCCCTGCTGCGCTGCCGGTGCCTGCTGGAAGTCATTCTCCGCAAAGGTAGCCTGGTGATATCTGTTATAGACCCCTGCCTCACCATTTGTCTCCTGTAATCCCATAGCCACATACAAAATGCTGGGAATACCGATCCCACTGGGATAACCGGAGCGGTATTCATACATGATGTCCACTGCCTTCAAAGAAAACGTTGCGGCCAATATCGCTGCCAGTCCGAACAGCATACACTGTATTTTCTTTTTCTTCAGGCACAGCAGGACAGCATAAATCCCCACTGCTACGAGTACGATCAACGTGTTTTTCCTCGCCAGTATTGCAATCGCGGACACAAAGGCTGCCAGAGCCAGATACCTTTTTTGTCCAAAGCGCTCATATGCCGCCGCTGCCCATAGCAGAACCATGCAAAAGCTGATACTGAGAATATCCCCGTATATGTAAGGCAGGAAGATCAGATAAGGAATACAGCCCAGCAAAAGCACACAATATTCCAGCCGGAAAACCGCCCTGTCCGTAGTTAATTTCAGGTACTGATACCCCGCATAGATCGTCAGCATCCACCACAGTACATGCAGGATCTTTGCCGGTGTATAATTGAAGTTGCCAAAGATGGCGAATACGATCTCGTATAACGCTCCCAGCCCTTTCTGATGCTGGTGCATACCGATATATCCTCCGTTGCACAGCATGATAAAATTGCCCTCGCGACAATATGCCGAAAATGCCGTTGTACTGATCTGGTCACCTACCGGATAATACGGATTTTTCAATACATAAAATGTTCCCAGGGCAAAAGCGATCGCACAGGTCACAGTCAACGTACCGATGCAGATTTTTTCCTGTGTTATTTTATCTGTTTTCTGCAGAGTTCTGTCGATTTCCACTGTCACCAGCGATGCCAGTATAAAAAGAACAATATGTTTCCAGCTGGCATCTTTGACCAGTACATTGTGATCCACCGATTCGTAATAAGAGTATCTGCATGCCCAGTAACTGATTAACAGCATGATCGATAACTCGAACAGCAGCAACGCACCCAGCATCAAATGATATACCCACTCTGTTTTTTCTTCTTTGGGAAGCCCTTTTATGGTCATCTCAATCGTATCCCTTTCTAACACTTTCTCTTTTGTATCTTATCCCCGGGATTGCTGAAGCTCTTTACAACTCCACATAATTCTTATCACCGATATATACAGCCAATCTCTCGTTTTCGTATTCCGGAACAGGTGCTTCCGATCCTGCAAACTGTGCCTCAAACGCTTCCCTGTTCTCTGTCCTGACGACATATGCCGTCCGCATTTCTGTGGGAAGTGTGGGAGGATACCACCTGGTACTGGTAAGCCACCAATAGCCTGCCAGATGTGCCATGGAGTAGGAATGTCCCATGGTGACCTTACCGTCCGTGATCAGGCAGATCCGCTCGGCATCCCAGAATTCGGCATAACCGTATTCTATTCCTTCCTCCTCCAGAAAATCGGCAACTTCCTGATACTCCTTCAGATTGTCCTTCGTTGTTACGGCTCCGTAATATGTATATTTCAGATTCATCAATGCGAACAAACATACAGCCGCCAGGATCAACCCCTCGAAAAACCGGTTATTCTTCGCAAGATTTTCCACCAGTAACGCCACGATCAGTGCTGCCGCGAACCACGACATGAAGAAGTAATAATGCGCCGCCTCCGCTGTGGTAAATGCGATAATAAACGCTGTCACTCCCACGGAAATCCCCAGATAACCCAGAGCCATTCTCTGTCCGTCCGTTACCTCTTCTCTGTTCTTTAACACATAGTAGATCCCATAGCCCAGTAAAATAAGAAATGCCCAGACAAGCATCTGCATAATGGAAGAAAAACTGCCGACCCTTGCTTCTCCATTCAATCCGAAATTCTCCAGAATAGCCGCAGGAACCGTCAACAGCAGCTTCTCCACCACCTCACGGGGCGACTGCAGATACACGATATAGCTGGCGTGGAAGCCCTTCAGGCTGGAAATCAGGAAACTTAAAATCAGACTTCCCACAAATCCGGTTGCCAGAAAACGCTCCTTCGGGAGCCGTTCGGAAAAATGCTTTGACTCCAAAAACAGGAAGAGAATCTCCATCACCAAAAACGGCAGTATCACAACCTGCAGGCAGCGCTGTCCTCCCAGGTTCAGTACACTTCCCGCTATAAAAAGGACAGCCCATTCTATCATGATCTTGCGTGTCACCGCTTTCTGTTCTCTTATCTGTAGATAAAACAGAAAACTGAAAAATAAATAAATGCTGTGAAGCACGTAGTAATCCGCAAACAGGAACAGCAACAACGTAACAAAAGGTACCATCTGATCCTCATTGCGCCAGCCGTTGATCGGCAATGCACACAAGACCAGCAGTGCGGTCACCGCCGCCGGTCTCCCTATCGACAATTTTCGCAGGAAATAATAGAATGCAAGCAGAAAAAGGATTCCCAGGAGAATACATGCCAGCCCCGCTGCTGTCTGCATGCTTCCCGTCATACCGTAAAACAATGCTGCTATGGTAGGCATACCTACCGCACGCCGCTCCGTGCTGCCGATCCAGTCATCCGGTGTCAGATTCTTCTCCTGCCAGATCTCGCGGGCCAGTAATGCTTCCGCCGCAATATCGGAATCCACATGCTGTGCGTACTTACATAAATTCATATATCCAAAAATTGCCAGATACACCAGAAGCAGCACACAAACCAGCCATTGCAATATTTTTATGCCTTTACTCTTTTGTACCATAAAAGCTCTCCTGTATTTTGTCTTTTCAGTCTCTTCAGGCCATCCTGCGGGTACGGAATTGCGACGGTCATTATGCAATATTCCATGGCACCGAGCAATTACATCATACCATAATATCGCAAAAAAAGGAACCATTAAGAAATGGTCCCTTTCCAGGTTGAGAACTCTTCATCCGTACATTTTACGTAATGACTTCCGGACACCAGATGATACGTGCCTTTATTGTAATCAATGCCGGAGGTCTTGTAATCATAGTTCAGCGCAGTACGCTGTTTTTCCACAATAGGATTCGGCGCCGGAATTGCCGACAGCAGGCTCTTGGTATACGGGTGCATCGGGTTTTCAAATATCTCTTCCGTGGTACCGGTCTCCAGGAGATGTCCCAGATGCAGCACACCGATCCTGTCGGAAATATACTTTACCATCGACAGGTCATGGGCAATAAACAGATATGCTGTACCGGTCTCCTGCTGTATATCTTTCATCAGATTAACGACCTGCGCCTGAATCGATACATCCAGTGCAGAGATGCATTCATCCGCAATGATCAGCTTCGGATTCATGATCAGTGCTCTGGCAATGCCGACACGCTGTCTCTGACCGCCAGAAAACTGATGGGGATATCTCGTGGCATGCTCAGGTGCCAGTCCCACTTTCTGCAGGATCGCTTTGATCTTCTCCTCACGCTCTGCATTGGTCTGATAGCTATGGTGAATGTCGAGTCCCTCACCGATGATATCTCCGATCTTTTTACGGGGATTCAGGGATGCCATAGGATCCTGAAAGATCATCTGCATCTGTGTCCGCAGCATCCGGTTGTCTTCTCTGCTGAGTCTGCCACTGATGTCTCTGCCGTTAAACAGGATTTCACCGGCTGTAGGATCATACAGACGGATGATGCTTCTGCCAATGGTGGATTTACCGGAACCGGACTCTCCGACCAGACCGTAAGTCTCTCCGGGATAGATTTCAAAGGATACATCCTCCACGGCATGTACCGTGTAACTGCCGCTGACACGGAAATATTGTTTTAAACCCTCTACTTTCAGAAGCGGAGCTGCATTATTTTCCTTCATACTGTGCTGCCTCCTTCTTCATTCTCTCCAGGCGTTCTTTCAGTTCCTTCGGCATCTCCACCTTAGGTGCTCTGGGGTCTAACAGCCAGGTAGCCGCATAATGGGTCTCTGTGATCTTGAACATAGGCGGTTCCACCTTGTCATCCACTTCCAGCGCATAACGGTTACGGGGTGCAAACGCATCTCCTTCCTTCTCATGCAGCAGGTTGGGCGGGGATCCCGGAATCGTATACAGGCGTTCGTCTGCGGTATCCAGATCCGGCATAGCAGATAAAAGTCCCCAGGTATACGGATGCTTCGGATCATAGAATAGCTCGTTGATCGTACCCTTTTCCACGATTTTACCGGCATACATTACATTGACGTAGTCAGCTACTTTTGCCACCACGCCAAGATCGTGAGTGATATAGATGACGGAGATTCCTCTCTCCTTCTGTACTCTGCGGATCAATTCAATGATCTTTGCCTGAATCGTTACATCCAATGCTGTCGTAGGCTCATCGCAGATCAGCAGATCCGGATTGCAGGCCAGTGCTATGGCAATGACCACACGCTGCCGCATGCCGCCGGACAACTGATGGGGGTAGTTCTTCATGCGTTTCTCCGCATCCTCAATTCCTACTTCTTTCAAAAGCTCTACCGCTTTGTTCCAGGCTTCCTTCTTCGGTGTTTTAAAATGCCAGATCATGCCTTCCATGATCTGCTTTCCGATGGTCATGGTAGGATCCAGGCTGGTCATGGGATCCTGGAATACCATGGCGATCCGTTTGCCATTGATATGTCTGCGAATCCATTTTTTATCCTTTTGCAGAATATCAATGATCTCGGGTGAGCCATCCGCATGATGATAGGAAAACTCGATGGTTCCGCCGGTCACTGTAGCATTGGATGCCAGAATGCCCATGGCAGCTTTCATGGTTACGGATTTACCGGAACCGGACTCTCCTACGATCGCCACGGTCTCACCCTTCATGAGATCAATATTGACACCGCGGATTGCATGCACCGGTCCTGCCGTGGTGCGGAACGTAATATCAAGATCCCGTATTTTCAGAATTTGTTCTTTCGCTGTATTTTCCACACTTACATCTCCTTCATCTTAGGATCCAGGGCTTCCCGCAATCCGTCCGCCACCAGGTTAAAGCTTAACATCAGAAGTGCCATTACCACAATAGGAGGCACGATCTGGTACGGATGTGTGGTAAAGCTGTTAAAACCTTCTGAAATCAGAGATCCCAGAGAGCACTGCGGTACCGGAATTCCCAGTCCCACAAAGCTTAGGAACGCCTCGGTGAAAATAGCAGTGGGAATGGAGAACATCACCTGTGTAATGATGGGTCCGATGATATTGGGAAGCACTTCCTTAAAAATAATGAAGAAGCTGCCGGCACCCAAGGTTCTGGAAGCCAGTACGAATTCCTGCTCTTTTAATTTCAACATCTCCGCACGGGCGATCCGGCTCATGCCGACCCATTCTGTTAACATCAGCGCAAAAATGATGGTAAGCATTCCGGGCTGTAATACCAGTAATAGTAATGTCACGATCACCAGTCTTGGAATACCGTTGGCAATCTCCAGGAATCGCTGCATGACCATATCGACTTTGCCTCCGAAATATCCGGAGATCAGTCCATAGCTCATGCCGATCACCATGTCAATGATGGCGGCTGCCACCGCAATGATCAGGGATACTCTCGCTCCGGACCAGGTACGTGTCCAGATGTCACGTCCGAAATTGTCACTGCCGAACCAGTACTCCACATCTGTCAGTCCCTTGTCCGTGTAATTGTTCACCGTCTTGGTGCCTGTGGTAGTACTCATTTTTTCACTGCCATCGAAAATACCGAATTTTTCCAGCGCAAGGATCCTGGGTGCCAGATTTTTCTGGCTCAGCTCCTGCCCGGAATAGGTATATTCATTCATATTCGGTCCGATCACAGCCAAGACAGTGATCAGGATGATCAGAACCAGCCCTATGACGGCACTTGCCTTGCGGAAGAAACGAATAAATACATCCTTCCAGAAGCTCTGTGCTGCAAAGTTTTCATCAATGGTGATAGCATCACTGTTTTTTAATCTGAAATCCGCATCTACAGGAATATAAGGTGCGGCCGCTTCTGCAATTATTGCTTTACTTGTCATATCTACACCTTACCCTTCCTTCTTAGCCAGTCGGATTCTGGGATCAATAATGCCATAAAGAATATCCACCACCAGCATGATCGCAATATACATTGCGGAATAAATGAAACTCAGGGAAATGACCACATTATAGTCATTGGACTGAATTGCGGTGACTAACAGGCTTCCGACACCGGGAATGGCGAAGATCTTCTCTACCACCAGAGATCCGGTCATGAGGTCTACGATCAACGGTGCCAGCACGGTAATAATGGGAATCAGGGCATTCCGCAGTGCATGGCGGAAGATCAGTGCGCCTCCGGAGACGCCCTTGCTCTCTGCCAGTAACATATAATCACTGCCCAGTACTTCCAACATCTCACTTCTGGTAAACCGGGCAATGGATGCCATGGTAAACATAGATAGCGAAATACTTGGCAAAACACTGGATCCGAAGATATCCTGCTGCGAAAACAACATTGGGAACCACCTGAGTTTGAATCCGAACTGATAACTCAGCGCCAGCGCAAACACATAGGATGGTACCGAAACGCCGATAACGGAGATGATGGTCGCCAGGGAGTCTATGATGGTATCATGCTTCAGCGCTGCCACCAGTCCCAGCAGGAGTCCTGCCACCGCACCGATCAGTACGGCACAGCCGCCGATCCGGATGGATATGGGAAGTCTTGTCTGGATCAGCTGGGATATGGGTGTATTTTTGGAGATATTATAGCTGACACCCAGATCTCCTCTCAGCATATTTCCCACATACTTGAAAAATTGTACGACAATCGGCTGGTCCAATCCATACTTGTTATAGAGAGCTGCTCTCTGATCTGCGTTCAGTTTCTCATCGTTGAACGGCGATCCGGGCATCAGCTGCATCAAGATAAACAAAACCAGCAAAATCGCCAAAAGTGTAAAGATAGATGTAATAATACGTTTTCCGATATATTTTTTCACTTCTGCCTCCTTGCTTCCTCTCTCAAGGATCTTTTTTGTGGTCCCTTATTCCCTGCGACTTTTTGTATCTTTTCAGAACCACATAAATGCAGTCAAATCATGCTGACTGCATTTATGTGATTAAGAAACCAGCATCTTTTATAATGATGGGAGCCCGCCCTGCGAATAAGAAAACTGCCACAGAATGCTGAAACAGATTTTCTTATTCTTAAGGAGAGCTCGATCATTACTTTCTATTTTAAAGATTACTCAGCCTTGACCGCATTCTTGTATACACGGTTCAGTGCAACAGGATGGAACTCAACGCCGGTTACCTTGGAAGACATCATCTCTGCATTACACTGTGTATACAGAGGGAAGATCACTGCATCATTCATTACCAGCTGCTCTGCATCATACAGTCTTGCCCATCTGCCTTCTGCATCGGTGCACAGATCGCCGGTGGTGCACTCTGCGATAATTGCATCGTATTCTGCATTGCTCCAGAGTCCGTAGTTGTTGCTGTTGTCGGTGATCCACATGCCTAAGTAAGTCATAGGATCTGCATAGTCAGGTCCCCAACGGGTCAGACCTAACTGATAGTTGCCGTCCTGCATATCCTGTACACGCTGTTTCTTGGGCTCAACAGTCAGGTTAACGGTCAGGCCGGGCAACGTGGTCTCCCACTGCTCCTTCAGAACCTGTGCAACCTTCTGAGGTGCGTCATCTGCATCCACTACCATATCCAGAGACAGCTCGGTGATGCCTAACTCCTCCAGACCCTTTGCCCAGTACTCTGCAGCCTTGGCAGTGCCATATGCGCAGACATCAGAGAATCTGGTCTGATCTGCGGAGAAATCGGAACCATCGGGACCTGCTGCAAACTCCATGGGAACTGCAGTAAAGGTAGCTGCGGAACCATCCTTCAGGACATCAGTGGTGATCGCTTCACGGTCAATCGCAAAGGTCATAGCCAGACGGATATTCAGGTTAGCCAGTTCGGGAACACCTGCAATGTTAGGGCTTACATACCAGAGATATCCGGCACCGATTGCCTGGAATTCAGGATCATCCTTTACCTGATCTACCTGCTCACCGTTTACCAGTGTGGTATCCAGCGCTCCGGTCTGATAGCTCATCAGAGCCTGCTGGGAATCCTGGATGACCTGATAATTAAGTCCTGCCAGCTGTACCTTGTCTGCATCATAATAATCTGCATTCTTGGTCAGATGGAAAGCGGTTGCTGCAGGCTCATAGGAATCCAGAACGAAGGCACCGTTGGAAAGAACGGTATCTGCGCTGGTGCCATAGGTATCGCCGCAGCTGTTAAAAAATTCTTCATTTACAGGATAGAAGGTAGGGAAATACATCAGAGACAGGAAATAGCTGACAGGAACATTCAGCTCTACCTGCAGGGTATGCTCGTCTACTGCGGTAACACCCAGTTCACTCTTGTCCATATCACCGGAGATGATCTCGGCTGCATTTTTTACCTGGCCGATATCACTCAGCATATAAGAATACTCGGAAGCAACGGAAGGATCCACTGCTCTCTGCCATGCGAATACGAAATCTGCTGCGGTAACGGGAGTTCCGTTGCTCCATACAGCATCCTCACGTAAGTGGAAGGTATAGGTCAGACCATCATCAGACAGATCATAGCTCTCTGCGATTGCGGGAACTGCCTTTCCGTCTGCATCCATCTGCATCAGACCGTCTGTGTAATCAGCAATTACCTCGAAAGAAGTACCGTCAGTTGCCTGCTGGGGGTCAAGAGACTCTACCGGCGTCTCCAGCATAATGTTCATGTCGGATGTGCTTGCTGCAGCTTCAGTAGCTGCACCGGCTTCGGTTCCTGCAGTGGTACCGGCTTCGGTGGCTGCCGGAGCTGTAGCTGCCGCATCACTGCCGCAGCCTGCAAGGCCGACTACCATTGCTGAAGCTAAAGCTACTGCCATAACAGCTTTGGTTTTTTTCATAATTTTGTCCTCCTTATATTTGGGTAATAAAAAAACGCAAAGAGACTTTTGATTCGCCTCTTTGCGTTGGAGACATTCTAGCACACTATTACGGTCAATTCAACCTTTTTATTTATTTTTTGGATAATTTTTTAAATAATTTTGTAAAAAACTTTCTAAAAGACATCTCCTGGCTTTCTCCCTGGAATCGCTGCTTGACAAAACTGTCCATAAACGATAAACTAAAAAAGCCGTATGTGTCGGGCTGCCATGGCTTCAGTGATGAAACTCGGTCTTACGCAATGGGAATCTACGAACCGTGTCAGGTTGGGAACAAAGCAGCACTAAGTAGAACCTTCCATGTGCCGTGAGGAAACTGGGTGGAGCTGTTATCATGGTCCGGCATGTACGGTTTTTGATATGATAAGAGGTTATAAATTGTGTCAGTCGATATCGCATCCCCTATTCCTGTTTCCAACTGCATAATATCCGACACCAGAGATCCGCTCTCCCACGCTGCCGTATGGTCTGCGCATCTTATGGAAGATTGTGCTCTGTGTCCCAGAGCCTGCCATGCCAACCGTCTGCAGGGACAGACCGGCTATTGCGGGCAGACAGCAGATATCATGGCCGCCAGAGCATCCCTTCATTATTGGGAGGAGCCCTGCATCTCCGGTACTTCCGGTTCCGGCACCGTGTTTTTCTCCGGATGTAATCTGCGTTGTGTTTTCTGTCAGAATCATAATATTGCGATTGGGAAAGCCGGCCGGATCATTACGCCGGAGCATCTTACGGAAATCTATCTGCAGCTGCAGGAGCAGGGAGCCAATAACATTAACCTTGTGACTCCCACACATTTTCTCCCCCAGATTGTCCTGTCACTGGAAGCAGCAAAAAAACAGGGACTGCATATCCCTGTGGTATACAATACCGGCAGCTATGAATCCCCTGATGCGTTACATCATCTGGAAGGTCTGGTTGACATCTATCTGCCGGATCTGAAATATTTTTCCGCTGAATTGTCCGCTACATATTCTCATGCTCCGGATTATTTCGAGACGGCCTGTGCTGCCATTGCCGAAATGTACCGCCAGGTGGGTGACCCTGTCATAGATCCTTCCACTGGTCTGATGCAACAGGGCGTCATCGTTCGTCACCTGATCCTGCCGGGGCAGACAAAGGATTCCAAGAAGATCCTGCGCTATCTCCACGAAACCTACGGGAATCACATTTATATCAGTATTATGAATCAATATATCCCCTTACCCCATGCAGCAGATATCGAGGGACTTAACCGGACAGTGACCCCGGAGGAATATGACCGGGTTCTGCGCTTCGCAGAGCGGATCGGTATCGAACAAGGCTTTCGCCAGGAAGGTAGTGCAGCCAGCGAAAGCTTTATTCCGGAATTTGACGAACGGGGGCTGTGAGTCTCACAGCTCCACCGGAATCATATAATATCCGAAATCCCCCTCCCATGCCGGCTCTCTGGTTCCTTCAAAGCTTTCAAAGCCAAACATTCGTGCCACTTGCTTTTCTCTCTCATAAAAATTTCCCGGAACTCCTATGTAATAAAGGACCTGATCACTCTTCTCCTGCCGCATCAGGAGCAGATGCCTGTAATTATAATATCCGTGAAGCAGAAAGCTGTTGTGGGTCATCTGATAACAGCGTTCCCGCAGAACTACGAAATCCTCCGGACCCACCGATAAAAACTCTCTTGTGTCACGAAAGGGATGGATATGGGGATAGATGCTGCTCAACTGCTCCCACTTGGTATCCTTCATTTGTAATGTGTTTTTGCTTTCGGGAGAAACAACCGTCTCTGCTTTTACGATTGCTTCATTTTCTGTCCTGCCCTGAGGCGTTGCCGATTCCTGCACTTTGAGTGTGCTTTCCGGAGTCTCTTGCGTTTCTACTATATTTTCCTGTGCTCCCTGCGATATTATATCCGTTTTTTTAACGGATAGTTTCGACAGTTTCTTCCCTATATCCTGCTTTGTAAAATATCCTGTAATTTCCTTATTTTCGTTTATGAGAACTCTGACCCCTTGTATTTCATCATTATTTTTTCCCTTTTCCTCTTCTCTTTGACAGGCAATTTCTCCTCTGCTGACGACCGGTTCACATAGTAGTTCTTCTCCTGTTTCCTTTTGAAGATACAACTGTACTTTTCTGCTTTCTATCGCCTGTACTCCATTGATCTGTAATGTAAAAATATATTTTCTATCCAGGCTTTCCAGCTTTGCATATCCCACGTTTCTGATACGCTGACCATTCTCTCTCAGTTCCAAATAACAGATCTGTTTCCGGTATGACATAAAAATCCCCCTGTCTAAAATGTGTCTGCCTGTTCCGGGCGAAATTCTCCGTCTGGGAACAGTTACTACATTTTATTCAGGGGGTTGTCCTTAATATTCCTGGTTGTCCAGATATTTCATATAATTCACAACCATTAACGCGATTTTGAATGTCAATGCATCGTCAAAGCTTCGCAGATCCAGTCCGGTACTCTTCTGGATCTTCTCTATACGATACACCAGCGTATTACGATGTACAAACAGCTGTCTGGAAGTCTCAGAGACATTCAGGTTGTTCTCAAAGAACTTATTCAGGGTGTTCAGCGTCTCCTCGTCCAGATCTGTAGGTACGTTATCACCGAAGATCTCCTCGATGAAGATCTTGCACAGGTTCACCGGCAGCTGATAGATCAGACGGCCGATTCCCAGGGTACTATATGCAATAACCTTCTTTTCCGCATAAAAGATCTTGCCCACATCCAGTGCCATTTTGGCTTCTTTGTAGGATTTCGATACATCCTTCAGCTCCTGTACCACAGTACCGTAAGCAACTTTTACATCCAGCAGCGCTTCCGCATTCATCATGGCTACGATGGTCTCTGCCAGTTCATGTAACGTCTCCGGCGTCGTTGTATTTTCTACCGATTTAATCAGGATCAGACTGGACTCATCCACTGCTGTCACATAATCTCCCGCCTGCGGAGAGAACATGCTCTTCAATACTTCTGATACAATGCCGTCCTTTTCATCCTTTGTTTCGATCAGATAGACTGCTCTGGGGCAATTTACTTCCACATGAAGTTTTTTGGCTCTATTGTAGATATCCACCAGGAGCAGATTATCCAGTAACAGATTTTGGAAGAAATTATTCCTGTCGAAGCGCTCTTTATATGCAATGATCAGATTCTGGATCTGGCTGACAGCGATCTTTCCCACCATATATACATCATCTGACATTCCTCTGGCTACCAGAACATATAGCAGTTCACCCTCGTCTCTGATCTTCAGCAGATGATGCACTCCTATTACCTGACTGTCTGCCGGAGAAGCCGCAAAGCCTGTGATCAGTTCCGTAGTGATATCGTCTCTTTCTATGGTTGAGGCTACAATCGATCCGTTCAGATCATATACGCCAAGGTCTACCTTGGTAATTCCTTTTAATTCATCAATGCATGTCTGTATAATCTGGCCTGTTATCATATTTTCCACGCCTTTCTAAAAAACTCATGTCCGCCTGCTCTGCTTATAGCTGAAATGCTTTTACAAGCGAAGTATCTGTTCGCATTCCTTCTTAAAGCGATATACATTAAGTATAATTGATTTAGCCGGTCTGCGCAAGCGAAATACATGAAAAAGCTATCCTGCATGCGCCAAAAAAGCCCTGTCTGCATACACAGACAGGGCTTTGAAATCTCTTATGAAGCTTAAGACTAGTTGGTAATAACCTGCTCGGTCTCTTTGTCGAATACGTGGATCTTCTCAACATCCAGAGCGAACTTAACGGTATCGCCAGGTCTTGCAGTGGTACGAGAATCTACTCTTGCGG
>CAKRRU010000029.1 GCA_934394515.1 uncultured Acetatifactor sp. | reverse complement strand
CAACTGAAAGAGAGCCCTTCTGTTCGTTCCGGGAGTTCGTCCGGTTAGCCAATGATCATTGACTAACTTTCAAGTTACTGCTCCAGCATATTTTCAATAAAAATTCCATACCCCCTGGTGCTGTCCTGCACCAGAACGTGAGTAACCGCTCCGATAAATTTTCCGTTCTGGATAATGGGTGCCCCACTCATCCCCTGAACGATGCCACCGGTCACCGCAAGGAGTTCCGGATCTGTTACTTTCAGTTCGATTCCGCGGTTTACGTTATCGTGATCCAGATGCACATCTGTGATTTCAATATCGTAGTATTTCGTGGTTCCGTCCACGGTACACAGAATCTGCGCCTCACCTTCCCGTATCTCCTGCTTCAAACCGATAGGCAGTGCCTCCTCCGTTCCCAATGCTAACGCTTTTTGATTGCATTTTCCGAAAATTCCCCTGATACTGTTACTTGTAATATCTCCTAGAATTCTGTCATCGGAATATACGATCATCCCTGTCATCTCCCCCGGATGTCCGGCAGTGCCTTTCTGGATAGAGATGATCTCTGTCTGATATAAAGTTCCGTCATTCATCTCCATCAATGTACTTGTATCCACGTCATTGATGCCATGCCCCAGTGCTCCGAAATTGCCTCTGCTGTCGATGTAGGTCATGGTTCCGACTCCCTGTGCATTGTCTCTGACCCAGACCCCTATCTTATATTTTCCGCTCTCGTCGCGTACCGGTTTTATCTTCACCTCAAAATACGATTCGCCCCTCCGGATCGTCAGAATTTGCTCCTCTCCGTCACAGACTTCGATTCTCGAAATCAGATCATCTTTCCCCTGCACCTCTGTGCCATTCAGTCTCATGACATAATCACCGCTTTTCAGGATATGCTCTGCCGGCGATGCCTTCCCACCGTTTTCGGTCCGGAATTCCCCCGTCCCCACTACCATGACTCCTTGTGTTTTGACGTAGATACCGATTGGAACCCCTACCGGAATCAGCTCCTGATCCTCGATCACCCGGATTCCCACCTGCTTGAGCGGCAGAATTCCAAAGAGTTTCACCTGCATCTGCATCTCCGGCTTGTCCGCGGTGCCTGTCTTCATCGTCACGGGACGACTCAGGTCTACCGTCACTGCTCCCCGGGGGATATTACTGCTTCCCTGTTCACTCACCCCCAGGATCTCACCCTCTGCCGGAATGTCCAGTTCCAAGGCTTCCTCCGAATCTGCACGCACATGAATCACAGAAGGGATACTGCAGTCCACCAGATAATAGCTGTAACCGGTCAACCCCGTGCAGGATAAAATAAGGGCAACGCAAAGGCAGACCCGGTAGATCCGCAGTCTGCGCACTTTCTGTTTCCAGTGCCGCAAAATAATCACTGCTTCTTCTCCTGCCTGCCTTTTTACTTTTTCCGTCTCCGTGATCCACAGCTTCATACCTATTCCCCCCGATACTATCCACTCTCTGTATAGGGTATAGTGTACGTAGCATTTTTCTTTTTAAACCGGATTACCGGGAATTGCCCCTTACAATTTTCTCCATTTTGCATTACATCTGCAGACGCCTTTTACATCTAAGTATCTCTCAATCCGCACAGCATCCCGACTATATGATACTTAAATGCTGCGCCAATGATTGCTTTGTCCCTTTGCTTTAGCACCCTGGGCGGTACGGCAGTGAATGTAAAATTTCTTGCATATTATCCGCATGTGACCACATTCCCATTGCTCTTATATTCCTCCGGGCAGCTGTCTGTCAGAATCGTTCCGCTCTGGAAAGCGCCAAAGGTCACCGAACTGACATTGCCGAACTTCGAGTGATCCGCAAGGACAAACACTTCTCTGCACTGCCCCATGGCAGTCTTTTTCACCATTGCCTCGTTCATATCCGGTGTCGTCAGACCGCTCTGTCTGCTAATGCCGTTCGTTCCGAAAAAACCCTTGGTGAAATGATAATTCTGCAGACTCATCAGCGCCTGGTTGCCGACTACCGCCTCTGTGGAGCCTTTCAGTTCACCTCCGACAAGGTATACATGAAAACCGGCAGCAGCCAGTGTTTTTGCATGCGCTACCGCATTGGTCACAAACGTTGCGCTCTTTTCTGTCAGAAAAGAAAGCATGCAGGCTGTCGTGGTTCCGGCATCCAGATAGACAAAATCCTCCGGCAGAACCAGCCCTGCCGCATGCGCCGCCACCAATTGCTTGGCTTCTACATTGACACATGCTTTCTGTTCCACAGTCGGCTCATGGGTCACGATCGTACGGTCACATGCCACTGCACCGCCGAAGACTTTCACGAGTTTGCCGGCATTGTGCAACGCTGTGATATCACGGCGCACCGTGGATTCCGAAGTATTCAGAAGCTCTTTTACTTCTGCCACCGTAATACTGTTCTTCTCTTCCAATAATTTCAAAATAATATCATAACGTTGTTCTGTCAGCATAATTTGTAATTCCTCTTGACCACATACCACTCTTTATGCAAATGTATCAAATGTACCTGCATTTTCCGGGTACCGGCTAAATGGTCATCTTTTCTCTTTCTTTATCCACATCTGTCTCCAGAATGATCTTCCGTATGGGAAGAATGCTTCCGGGAGACATGGACAATTCGTCCACGCCCATGGCAAGAAACTGTCTGGTCAGTGTCGTATCCGCGCCCAGTTCTCCGCAGATGCCGGCCCAGATGCCGGCCTTATGCGCATTTTCCACAACCATGCGGATCATTCGAAGCACTGCCGGATGATGAGGATCATAGAACGCATCCAGTTTGGGATTCTGTCTGTCAATTGCCAGGGTATACTGGGTCAGGTCATTGGTTCCGATACTGAAAAAATCGACTTCTTTCGCCAGTTCTTCACTCATCATCACAGCGGCCGGTGTCTCGATCATGATCCCCTGCTTCGGTTCTCCGAAAGCCACGCCCTGTTCTGTGAGCTCGCGTCTTACTTCCGCTACGATTTCCTTGATCTTACGCACTTCTTCCACACTGATGATCATGGGATACATGATTGCAATATTTCCGAAAGCGCTTGCCCGGAACAAAGCACGCAGCTGTGTCTTGAAGATCTCCGGTCTGGTCAGGCAGATGCGGATCGCACGGCATCCCATTGCGGGGTTTTCTTCAGGCTCCATTTCGAAGTAGTCACACTTTTTATCCGCACCGATGTCCAGGGTACGAATGATCACAGGCTTACCTGCCATCGTCTCCGCTACCGTACGGTAGATCTGAAACTGTTCTTCCTCGGTAGGGAAAGTCTCTCTCTCCAGATACAGAAATTCACTGCGGAACAGTCCGATGCCGCCGGCATCATTTTGCAATACAGCAGCCAGATCCTTGCTGTTACCTATATTAGCATAGAGCATGATCTTCTTACCGTCAATAGTGATATTTTCACGTCCCTTTAAGGTCTGGAGCAGTTCTTTTTTCTCCTGTTCCTCCCTGCGCAGTTTTTCCATCCGGGCAAGGGTCTCTTCGTCGGGATCTACGTAGATACATCCGCCACGTCCGTCTACAATTCCCATCCTGCCGTCGATTTCCTCTGTCAGAGGAATATTTGTGCCAATCAGCGCCGGGATACTCATTGTCCGCGCCAGAATTGCCGTATGGGAATTCACAGAACCATGCACCGTTACAAACGAGAGCACCAGATCCTTATTCAACTGTACCGTCTCAGAAGGAGCAAGATCGTCTGCCACGATGATCACCGGTTCCTCACCTGCCACTGACCCTTGCGTTTTGCCGCTCAGGACGCGTAAGACACGTTCGGAAATATCCTTCACATCTGCAGATCTTGCTTTCATATAATCATCATCCATAGATGCAAACATCTGAGAGAAGTTGTCACCGGTGGATGCTACCGCGTACTCCGCATTTACCTGCTGCATCCGTATGATATTTTCCACAGATTCGTTATAATCATCATCTTCCAACATCATCTGGTGAATCTCGAAAATAGCGGCGTTGGCTTCTCCGACTTCTTTCAAAGCCTTCTGATATAACCCCTGCAGCTGCTCCATGGCAGTTTGCTTTGCCTGTCTGTACCGCTCTATTTCCAGTTCCGGATTCTCAATTTTTACACGCTTTACCTGTTGTTCATCTTTTTTATGAACGCTGATCCTGCCGATGGCAATCCCACCGAATACGCTTTTTCCCTGGTAGACTTCCATGACGCTTCTCCTCTCCCGCGCTATCTATGATATACTCAATTACAATGTTTCCCATATGCAATTTTGCATGTTTTTCGCTTTTGAATAATAGTGCTCTCAATTATTATAACAACATTTCCGAGAGCAACCATATTTACAATCAGGTTTTTACAGATTTGCTTTTACAAATTCCGTCACTGCTGCATAAGCTGCCTCTTCATCTTCTCCGTCAAAAGTCACTGTGATCTCATTTCCTGCTTTCACAGCCAGTCCCATGATGCCGAAGATTCTCTTGCAGTCGCCTGTCCTGCCATCCTTGGTCAGAGTGACCGCACAATTAAATTCTTTTGCTGCCTTTACCAGTTCTCCCGCAGGACGTGCATGAATGCCTTCGGGATCGGTGATTACATATTTGAACTCTTTCATTTTTCTGTCTCCTTTGGATCATTGATTTGTATTTTCCGGTAACTGTTCCTTTTTGTCACAGAACAGTTACCGGATCGTTTTCTTTCGAACTTGTGCTTCGCAATTATGCCACTTTCTTTTTTAACGCACCCAGAAGCAGTGCGGATACTACGGTGCCTGCCACCAGTGCCACCAGATACATCAGTGCATTGCCTACGACAGGGAATACGAAGATGCCTCCGTGCGGTGCCATCAGTGTGCAGTGGAATGCCATGGAAAGAGCACCTGCCAGTGCAGAACCAATGATGCAGGAAGGAAGTACATGCAAAGGATCGGATGCTGCAAAAGGAATCGCACCTTCGGTGATGAACGCCAGACCCATGATGAAGTTGGTGGGACCTGCATCTCTCTCTTCTTTGGTGAACTTATGCTTGAATAACAGGGTTGCCAGTGCAATGGCACAGGGAGGAGTCATACCACCGATCATAACAGCCGCCATGATATCGTAATTACCTGCGGCGATTGCTGCGGTTCCGAATACATACGCTGCCTTGTTGAAGGGGCCGCCCATATCGATTGCCATCATGCCGCCGAGGATCAGACCCAGTAAGATTTTGCTGGAATCACCCATACCGCTTAAGAAGTTATTCAGTCCGGTATTGATGCCGCCCATAATAGGTTCCACGACGAAGTTCATTGCCAGTCCCATGATCAGAATACCCACGACCGGATAGATCAGCACGGGTGCCAGTTTTTCAATGGCATCCGGAAGCTTGTCACAGATCTTCTTAAGTCCGAGGATCAGATAGCCTGCTAAGAAACCTGCCGCCAACGCTCCTAAGAAACCGGACTTACCGTTTGCAGCTAACATACCGCCGACAAAGCCGAGTGCCAGTGCCGGTCTGTCGCCAATTGCCATTCCGATAAAGCCTGCCAGTACCGGAAGCATCAGTCCGAAGGCTACGCCGCCGATATTTTTAAACATTGCAGCGACCGGGGTGATCGTACCGAAATTGCTTCTCTGATCCGCAGGAAGCGCATTGATATCTACATTCAGTCCATCGATCAGGAATGCAATGGCGATCAGAATACCGCCGCCGACTACAAAAGGAAGCATATGGGATACGCCGTTCATCAGCTGTGTGTAAATCTTGTGTGCCACGCTTTCCTTGCCGGTAACGGCTGTCTTCCCTTCTCCGCTTTCTCCGTGGAAGATTTCCACCTTACCGTCCACTGCCTGTTTCACCAGCCGGTCTGCCTTACCGATACCGTCGGACACCTGACAGCTGATCACTTTTTTGCCGTCAAAACGATCCATGGGTACTTTCGCATCGGCTGCCACGATGATACAGTCCGCTGCTGCGATTTCTTCTGCGGTAAGTACATTTTTGGCGCCCGCAGAACCTCTGGTCTCGATCTTAATCTGACAATCTGCCGCTTTTGCTGCCTTCTCCAATGCTTCGGCTGCCATATAGGTATGTGCGATGCCGGTAGGGCAGGAAGTTACAGCCAGTAATTTAAAGCGCTTTTTCTCATCTGTCGTAATTGCAGTATCGCTTAATCTGTCATCGATGCTCTTGGCACTTTCATCTGCCGCATCAATGATCTGTAAAAATTCATCCACGCTCTTTGCATTTCTCAAAGATGCGGTAAACTTCTCATCCATCAGCATGACGGAAAGTTTACTCAGCACATCCAGATGTACATTGTCCTTCGTATTGGGTGCAGCGATCAAAAACAGTAAGGTCACCGGTTCGCCGTCCAGTGAATCATACTCGACACCGTTCTTAATCACCATGGCTGCCAGTCCGGGTGCCTTCACCGCATCACATTTCCCGTGAGGGATTGCAATGCCTTCACCGATTCCTGTGGTGCTTTCTTCCTCTCTTGCGTATACCTGTGCACGGTACTGTTCCACGTCGGCCAGTTTGCCGCTGTTCGCCATCAGTGCCACTGCCTGATCCAGTGTCTCCTTTTTGTCAGCCGGAGCCGCATCCAGGGAAATACTTCTTTTGTCCAATAAATCCGTAATTCTCATGTTGTAATCTTTCCTCTCTTTTCATTTTTTACTTTCGGTTTCCTTCGCTTCACGTTGCTTCACGATCTTTTCAATGCGTTTCGTCCGGCATACCTACTTGTTATTTGTCCCTTTGCTATTTGTTCCTGTGCTACTTTACCTGTTTCAATACTTCCATCACTTCTTCTTTGGTTGCCAGATTTTCCGAAAAAGCGCTGGCGCTTCCCGCTGCGATTCCCATGCAGAAGGCATGTGCGTAATCCTGCTCTTCCAACCAGCCGGTCAGGAATCCTGCTACCATGGAATCTCCGGCCCCCACGCTGTTAATCAGTTTTCCTTTCGGTGCCGGAGCCTCTAAGCACTGTCCGTCCGCAGCGATGAGTACCGCTCCTTCTCCTGCCATGGAGATCAGCACATTCTGTGCTCCCATCTCCCGCAGTTTCTTGCCGTAAGGAACCACTTCCTCTCTGGTGGAAAGTTTTACGCCGAAGATGTCTCCCAGTTCATGGTTGTTCGGTTTCACCAAAAAAGGATGATACGGCAGTACCTTCACTAACAGATCTCTGGTTGCGTCCACAACGGTAAGTACGCCTCTTCCCCGGATCCGTTCCAGAATTCTCTGATAAATGTCATCCGGCATCGTATACGGAATGCTTCCTGCCAGTACCAGAACATCTCCTTCTTTCAACCTGTCAATCTTTTCAAGCAGCCCTTCCAGTGCCTTCGCATCGATATCAGGTCCGCATCCGTTGATCTCTGTACCGTCGATGCTCTTCAATTTCAGATTGATTCTGGTCATTCCGTGATCGATTTTGATGAAATCAGCATTTACGCCAAATTCGTTCAATCTCCGGATCAGTTCCTCTCCGGTGAATCCCGCCGCATATCCGAGCGCCGTGGAATCCAGCCCCAGATTCTTCAGTACAATCGATACATTGATTCCCTTACCGCCCGGAAGAATCAGCTCCGAAGAGGTTCTGTTGGTCATTCCCAGCTGAAAGTCATCCACGGATACGATGTAGTCCAGCGATGGATTGAATGTCACCGTACAAATCATTTCTAGCCCTCCTGTCCGTTCTCTTTCTTGTTGTTACACAAGGATTGTTTCTTTGTAATTAGCATTATATCTTCACAATCAGTCAATTTCAATCAATTTAATTCACAAATATGATGATTTATTTTGGTTGATTTTGCACAAAAAAGGATGAAGTTATGCTTCATCCTTTTTCATAATGACTTAATGAATGCAAAAATAGGATTCCCCTTATCTTGCTTCTTTAAACGTATTTGCCTGTTCTTTCATCTCTTTGGCGTTGGAAAGCGCTGCTTCCGTAAGGGTATCACTGCCCAGCAGTCTTGCCAGTTCCGCCAGACTTGCCGTTCCGGATACCTTATGAATATCCGTGATGGTCCTGTCATCTGTGCTGCTTTTTTCGATCACAAAATGTACATCCGCCATGGCTGCGATCTGGGGCAGATGGGTAATGCAGATCACCTGATGGGCTCCTGCCAATACGCTTAACTGTTCCGCCACCTTCCATGCGGTCCTGCCGCTGATACCGGTGTCGATTTCATCGAAAATCAGCGTATCTATTTCATCTCTGCCGGCCAATACTGTCTTGATGGCTAACATGATTCTGGAAAGTTCACCACCGCTGGCTACCTGACTTAAAGGTTTTAAGCTTTCGCCCGGATTCGTGGAGATCATAAATTCCACATCATCGTAGCCTTTTGCCGTGATCGTCTGACCGGGTCTGACTGCGATTTCAAATTCCACCGTCAGGAAGTTCAGGTTGATCAGAGCGTCCTTCAATTTCTGTGTCAGCACCTGTGCATTTTTCTGTCGGATCCCCGAAAGTTCCGCGCAAGTCTCTTCCAATAACGCCTTCTTTTCCTGCCATTTTGCATTCAGTTTCTGCATGTAGGCATCATAATCCGCCAGTTTTTCCAGATAGGCTTCTTTTTCCTCTTTATATTTCAGAATCTCTTCAATGCTATTCCCGTATTTTCCTTTGAGGTGGTTAATGGTATTGAGTCTCTCTTCCGTGCTTCTGAAATCTTCTTCGTCAAATTCCAGATCCGCCATATACTCCGCAACATCATGATTGTAATCCGCAAGCAGGCTTTCGACTTCCGCCAGTTGTTCCTCCATCTGTTCCAGTGCGGGATCATACATAGTAACACTGCGAAGTGCACGTAAAGCTCTGCTTAAGGAACTTCCGGCGCCGTCTTCCTCACTGCCGCTCAGTCTGTAGCTTTCCGCCAGGTTTTCTGCGATTTTGCGGCTGTTTGCCATCTTACGGTAGGCAGTCTCCAATTCTTCGTCCTCGCCGGGCTTCAGGGAAGCATCCGCAATCTCTTTCTGTTCAAATTCCGCCAGAGACTGTTCTCTGCTTCTGGACGATTCATCCAGCGTTTCTTCTTCTATTTTTTTCTCAAGATTTGCACACTCGTGATACAACGATGCAACTCTTACGGCACACTGTGCAAATTCCGCCCCGGAATACGCGTCCAGGATCTCCATATGCTTACGTTTCTGCAATAGCGACTGATGCTCATGCTGTCCGTGAATATCGATCAGCAGTTCAGAAAGTTCTTTTACCTGTTTTGCGGTAACGGTCTCCCCATTGATCCGGCAGATGCTTTTTCCTGCTGACAGCTTTCTGCTCAGGATCACGGTGCCGTCTTCCGCAGGTTCCAGATCCATACTTTCCAGTTTTTCCGCAAGCTTTTCATCCTCGCAGTCGAAGACCAGCTCCACCAGACCGCTCTCTTCTCCCCGTCTGAGCATGTCTTTTTCGAACTTTCCTCCCAGTGCCAGATTCACCGAGCCGATCAGCAATGATTTACCGGCGCCGGTCTCACCGGTCAGTATATTCAGTCCCTCTCCGAATTCCACTTCCGTCTCCCTTATAAGAGCCAGATTTTTCACATGTAAGCTACGAAGCATGTATTTCCCCCTGTCTTATCTTTCTATCATCAGATGGATCTTATCCATCAGAATCTGTGTATCTTCCACCGTCCGTACGGCGACCATGATCGTATCATCTCCGGCGATACATCCCACCACCTCGGAAAATTTTAAAGCATCCAGTGCCGCAGCAACAGCCATGGCCATACCGGATACCGTCTTGATCACGAGAATATTCTGTGCCATGTCCATGGAAATAAAGCCGTCTCTGAGCACACGGATATATTTGTCTCCCATGTGGCTGTCATCCTGTTTGAGGATCACATATTTCTGTTTGCCGCCTCCGGTAGGCACTTTGGAAAGTTTCAATTCCCGGATATCTCTGGACACCGTCGCCTGTGTCACGGCAAATCCGGCTTCTTTCAGATAGCCGGCCAGTTCTTCCTGTGTCTCCACATCCTTTTTTTCTATGATCTCTATGATCTTGCGATGTCTGGTTTTCTTCATCTTGCTGCCCTCCATCAGGAATCTCTCATTTTACGATGCAGTACATCTAAGAAGCTGACCTGATTCAGCTGGATAAATTCCGTGATCTTTTCCGACTGCACGATACGGATATGATCTCCTGTGCACATTTTCACCTTGTGGCTGCCGTCATAGTTGGCCTCAACCGTCTGGTTTTTCCCTTCTCTACCGCCGGGGATCTCTATCACGATTTCATCCTCCGGAGATAAAATAATACTTCTCTGGTTCAGGCTGTGGGGGCAGATAGGGGTCAGTGTGATCAGTTTTGCCTTCGGCTCCACCAGGGGTCCTCCGGCCGACAGATTATATCCGGTAGATCCTGTCGGAGTCGTCACGATCATACCGTCGGCTTTATAATGATTCAAAAGCTGTCCGTTGACATAAATGTTAAACTCTATAATCTGTAAGGAGCCGCTTCTGGAGATGACGATGTCGTTCAAAGCCCAGCCTTCCGAGACGCTTCCGTCCGCGCAGCAGACTTTGCCGTTTAACATCATCCGGCGTTCCTTCTTGAAATCATCCCGGATCAGACGATCCAGCGCCTCTTCCAGACCGGAAAGCTCGATCTCCGTCATATATCCCACGGTTCCCAGGTTGACACCGATGATAGGCACCAGAATCTTCTTGGTCTCACGTGCCGCCTGTAATACCGTACCATCGCCTCCCAGCACGATCATGCAGTCCACATCCAGAGGAATATCGTCCGACTCTTTGACTTTTAATTTCACGATACACCCGTGTGCTTCCAGATAGTCCCGGATCCGGCCGGTAGTTATCAGTTCCGGATCCTTATGTTTATTCGTATAGATCAGAAAATGTTTCATGATTTTCTGTGCTCCTTATTCTCCTACAGCATATGCGAATGATCCACGATTCCTTTGATCAGGACATCCCACTCCGGCGTATAAGAAATTCCGGTCTTTTCCTCCACGATCGTCTGCAGATTGCTCTCTGCCTCATGTTCTGTAAGTGCCAGCTTTTCTTCCGGAATGCCGTCCGGTTTCCGGATGTGAAGCAGATATTCAATATTTCCTTCCGGTCCTTTGATCGGCGAATATTCCAGATGCAGCACTTCGAATCCGATGCTGTCCGCATAATCTATGATCTTACGGATCACTTCCTCATGGATCTGCGGTTCCCTGACGACACCGTTTTTCCCGACCTTTCCTCTGCCGGCCTCAAACTGCGGTTTGATGAGACATACCATCTGTCCGCCGCTCTTTAAGAGATTTCTCGCAGGAATCAGTATCTTTGTCAGAGAAATAAAGGACACATCCACGCTTGCAAAATCCAAAGCATCCGGAATATCTTCCGGAGTCACATAACGGAAATTGGTCTGTTCCATGCACACCACACGTTCATCATTCCTAAGTTTCCAGGCAAGCTGTCCCTGTCCCACATCTACGGAATAGACCTTCGTCGCTCCGTTTTGCAGCATACAGTCGGTGAAACCGCCGGTAGACGCTCCGATATCCATGCAGATCATTCCGTCCAGCAGAAATCCCCACTGTTCCATTGCTTTTTCCAGCTTCAGTCCCCCACGGCTGACATATTTCATGGTATGATTTCTGACTTCCAGTTTGATCTTGCTGACATCAAATCCGGTGCCGGCTTTGTCTTCCTTCTGTCCGTTGACATAGACATTGCCGGACATAATGATGGCTTTTGCCTTTTCTCTGGAAGGCGCATATCCCTGCTCTACCAGGATCACATCCAGTCGTTCTTTCATTGCGATCTCCTACTTATATTTCTCCAGGATCTTCTCCGTAATGCTCTCCGCATCCAGTCCGATCTCTTTTTTCAAAAGTTCTACATTACCGTGTTCCACATACGCATCCGGAATCCCCGTCATGACACATTTGATGTGCTTATCATGGTCATTTAAACAGGTCAGCACTTTTTCGCCAAAACCGCCGCTTAAGACATTTTCCTCCATGGTCACGATCATGTCATGGTCCTCACAGGCGGAAAGCACTGCTTCTTCATCGATCGGTTTGATGAATCTGGCATTGATAATACTTGCTTTACAGCCTTTCTCATGCAGCAGTCTCTGTACTTCTTCCGCGGTCTTTACCATACTTCCCACGGCAAACAGGGCAATGCCGCCCTCTCTGTTTATCCACTCTGCTTTGCCCAGTTCGATCGGTGCACGGTACCCGGAAAGTCCGGCATAAGCTGTTCCTCTGGGGTAACGCACCGCAATCGGTGCCTCCAGCGCAACAGCGAACTTCATCATATCTGAAAGCTCCCATTTATTTTTCGGTGCACAGATATGCATATTGGGAATACCGGACAAATAGGTGTAGTCAAAAATTCCCTGATGGGTCTCGCCGTCACTGCCTACCAGTCCGGCACGGTCTATGGCGAATACCACCGGCAGATTCTGGATACATACATCATGCAGGATCTGATCGTATCCTCGCTGTAAAAACGAAGAGTACACCGCTACAATAGGTTTCATGCCTCCGGCTGCCAGTCCTGCCGCAAATGTCACCGCATGCTCCTCAGCAATTCCCACATCGAAAAACCGGTCGGGATACATATTCCGGAAACGTTTTAATCCGGTACCGTCCGGCATGGCAGCTGTGATCGCTACCACGCGTTCATCCCGCTGCCCCAGCTTGCACATCACTGTAGAAAATACATCGGTATAATTGGCCACCGTACGGGGATGTGACGGGATTCCCGTCTCGATATCAAAAGGCTCAGCGCCATGGAATCTGGCAGGGTGTTTCTCTGCGGGACCGTATCCTTTGCCCTTCTGGGTCAGCACATGGATCAGCACCGCACCTTTCACACGCTTTGCTTCTTCAATGACTTTGATCAGTCCTTCAATATCGTGTCCGTCTACAGGTCCCAGATAGGTAACCCCCATGTCTTCGAAAAACATGCCGGGAATCACCAGCTGCTTGAAGCTGCTCTTCGCGCGGCGGATCCGATTGACGATCCCGTCTCCGCCCGGCTTACTCTTCAGGGCATTGTAAATACCTTCCTTCAGATCAAGATACCCGGTCGCAGTACGGATATTGTTCAGGTACTTTGATACACCGCCCACATTTTCCGAGATGGACATGTTATTATCATTCAAAATGATGATAAAATTCGTCTCCAGCTTTGCGGCATTATTCAGCGCTTCATACGCCATGCCGCCGGTGAGGGAGCCGTCTCCGATCACTGATACGATTGTCGTCTTTTCCCCACGTAAATCTCTTGCCTTTACCAGTCCCAGTCCTGCCGAAATAGAAGTAGAGCTGTGTCCCGTATCAAACGCATCGTAATTGCTTTCTTTTCTCTTGGGGAACCCACTCATGCCATGAAACTGGCGTAAGACATCGAAACCGTCTTTGCGGCCCGTTAATATTTTGTGGGTATAAGACTGATGACCTACATCCCAGATGATCTTATCCTCCGGAAGATTTAACGCAAGATGAAGTGCCATGGTAAGTTCCACAGCTCCCAGATTCGATCCCAAATGCCCTCCGGTGATACTGATCTTCTGAATCAGGAACTGCCGGATCTCCTCCGCCAGTTCTCCGTAATCTGATTTCTCTATTTTTTTGATATCATTTGCTTTTTCGATTTTATCCAGTAACATTCGCTTTTCCTCTGCTATTTCGTTCTATGAACCAGATGAAGTAAGAGTTCTTTCAAAAATTCATGTTCGCCGGTAAAACTGTCCAGAACAGCAACCGCTTCGCCGGTCAGCCGTTCCACTTCTCTGCCGGATTCTTCCAGTCCGTGTAATGTCACATAGGTCTGCTTATGATTCTGTGCATCGCTGCCCGTGGCTTTTCCGAGTTCTTTACTGTCTCCGATCACATCGAGAATATCATCCTGGATCTGAAAGGCAATGCCTACATTATAAGCGCATAATTCCACCGCCGCGATCTCCTCATCCGTCGCTCCCGCCAGAATCGCACCGATCATCATGGAAGACTGGATCAAGGCTGCCGTCTTGTTCGCATGGATAAATAAAATCTGTTCCGTCGTCAGGGAGCTCGTCTGCTCTTCCGCTTCGATATCGGCCGTCTGCCCACCGATCATGCCATAGATACCGGACTTTCCTGCCAGAACCTTCAGTGCCGCAGCCACCCTGGGGAACTCAGGATCCACAGGTGCTCCCACCGCACCGGCCGGGAATGCACGAAATGCTGTCTCAAACGCATAATTCAACAGTCCGTCGCCTGCCAGCACTCCCATACCGTCTCCGTACACAGACCAGGTAGTCTTACGTCCTCTGCGGTATTCATCATTATCCATTGCCGGAAGATCATCATGTACCAGCGAGTAGGTATGTATCATCTCGATTGCCGCCATAAAAGGCTCTACAATGTCACCGTCACCGCCGAACATCCGGTACGTCTCCTGCATCAGCATGGGGCGTAACCGTTTTCCGCCTGCCATAAGGCTATAGTTCATGGCTTCGATCACGGTCTTCTGATATCCTTCCTCCGCCGGAAGATATTCTTTCAAAAGTGCTTCTATATTTACGGTTTTCTTCTGTAATTCCTGTCTGAATCTTGTCTCTTCCATGTTAATCTCCATTCCGCAGGGTGATTCTCCATTTCGCGGACATTTGCCGTCGCATCATAGGAATCATTCCCTTTTGATGATACAGATGAATTACTGTGGATCCAAAGGCTCCAGATTTCCCTCTTCGTTCAGCTTCATGACCTGCTTCTCCACACGATCGATCTGCTCGTTACACTGCTTCAATACCTGCATGCCCCGGCTGTATGCCGTAAAAGCCTCTTCCAGAGAGATATCCTCTGCTTCCAGCTGTTCTATCAATTCTTCCAGCACGGAAAAATTATCTTCCAGGCTGCGCATTTCCTGCTGTTCTTCTGTCTTTTTCGTCTTTCCTGCCAAAATATAGTCCTCCGTCACCGGTGTGTCAAAGCAACACAGAATCACTCATTATCTTCATCACTAAGTATCTGTTCCACCCGGGTAGTAATCACACCGTCACTTACACGGATCCGCAACTGCTCACCCGGCTTAGTCTGCGTTACAGATCGGATATTTTTCCCTGCAGCGTCCTCCACATACGAAAAGCCACTGTTTAATTTTTCCAGTGGTGAGACTGCTTTCATTCGTTCGATATAAAGTGCCAGAGAATGCCTGCGATCCCGCAGTACATTCTGCATTCTGCTTTGCAGTCGTTCTTCCAGTTGTACGCTGTAGGTTCTCTTCTCTCTGATCCGGCTGGCAGGACTCAGATATCCCAGCTGCATCCTCAGCTGATCTGCCTGCTGCCTTTTTCGCCTGAGAATTCTGTCCATCTGTCCGTACAACACTTCCTGCCTGTCCAGAATCTCTGCCTCGATATCACTGACTTTCTGCACGGCCAGTTCTGCCGCCGCGGAAGGAGTCGGTGCCCTCAGATCAGCCACATAATCGATGATCGTGGTATCCGTTTCGTGTCCTACCGCCGAGATAATGGGAACCGTACAGTCAAACACCGCCTGCGCCACTATCCTCTCATTAAACGCCCACAGATCCTCGATAGATCCGCCGCCGCGGCCTACGATCATGACATCCACGCCCTGTCTCTCCAGTGCCCGGATACCCTTTACGATCGAGGGTGCTGCCGAGGCTCCCTGCACCAGCGCAGGATACAGAATAATCTGTACGTAAGGGTTGCGTCTGGAAGCGATCTGTATGATATCACGCACCGCCGCACCGGTATCTGCCGTCACCACACCTAAGGTATGAATATATTTCGGAACCGGCTGCTTGTATTCCGGTGCAAACATTCCTTCTTCCGCAAGTTCTCTCTTTAACTGTTCATATTTTTCGTAAAGCGCTCCGGCACCATCCAGTGTTACTTCTTTGACATAAAGCTGATATTTGCCGTCCCGTTCATACACACTTACGGAACCCTTGACGATTACCTGCTGTCCCTCCTGCAGTCTGAATGCCAGTCTCGCACGGTCTCCCGCAAACATAATGCAGTTCAGGGTACTGGAAGAATCCTTTAACGTAAAATAAATATGTCCAGAGGTATGGTATTTACAGTTGCTTACCTCACCTTTTACAGACACCGCCTGTAAAAAGTAATCCTGCGTGAACATATTTTTGATATAAGTATTCAGTTGTCGTACACTGATTACATTCTGTATGCTATTCACCGGCCTTCATAATCTTGGCAAGGATTGCATTGACAAATCCGCCGGAGCTTTCCTGACCATACTTTTTCGCGATTTCCACCGCCTCATTAATGGCAACACCATCGGGAATATCGTCATCATAACGAAGTTCGTAAGCACCCAGGCGTAATACAGCAAGCTCTACCTTACCCATACGGGTAGTATCCCAGCCTTCTGTATTCTCATTGATCAGCCTGTCCAGTTCAGGGATCTTCTCACTGATCTTTTGGAAGCGCTCCGCAATGACATCTGCATCCTTCCAGGAAGGAACTTCCTCATTGTTCTCCCGAAACAGTGCTAACTGCTCGGGCATATCTTCCTGCGTATGAAACTCCACACGGTATATAAGTTTGAAAACCTGTTCTCTCTGCTCGTGTCTTCCCATAATATCTTCCTGTATTTCCTCTTATTTATCCTTCTTCATATTTACACCGGCAATGCGGATATTTACATCCGAGCAGGTCAGGCCGGTCATATTCTCGACCGCATTTTTCACCTTCTGCTGCACTGCCTGACAGGTAGCGGGAATATTGTATCCGTACTCCATGGTCACTGCCAGATCTACCTTCACATTCTTCTCAGATACTTCTACCTTCACACCCTTAGTCAGGCTCTTGACACCCACTTTGCTCATGAGTTCGTTGGTAATATTGCCTGCCATTGCGCTGACCCCTTCCACTTCGGTAGCAGCTAAAGATGCGATCATTGCCACGACATCATCGGCGATCTGTACGGTTCCGATGCTCTCATCTTCTTTTAATACCAGATTCTTTTTATCTATTTCTTTTTCCATGCTATAAGATCCTCCTGTGAATTCATGCTTCCTGACAATCTCTGTATCCGTTTTCCAACACATAGCTACCCTTGGGCGACGATGAAGTCGTTTCCGGATACTTCCTGAATAGATACAGTATATCAAACTCTTACGAATTTGTCACCCAAAAAGTCAAGGATAATTGTTTCCGGTTCTGTGCATAAGTGATATTACTATGCTCTCCCTGTAAATATGAAAAAATCTCCTGTTCCTCAATCAGGGCATGGCTGATTTCCTCATAGCAGGTCTCATCCGCACATTTCAAGGTAACGTCTGCCCGTCCGTTTTCCTGCGCCCTGTCGAAGATCTGCTGTAATTGTTCCGGATCATAGGTCGTAACATAGGTTCCCTCCTGTACATAATAGTTTGCTGCTGTCGCCGTGCATTCCGGCATGGGAACCACACCTTCGATCCGGTGCGTACGGAGCAGATCCTGTGTGGTAACACACAGATAGTCATAGTTGATCTCCGACAGATTGCTGCCTTCACTGCCGTCTTCCATGCGATACGAAGCATCTCCCCAGGTAGTATCCACATAGTAGTAATCACCGTCCACCTGCACGAGATTCCATGCATGTGCCTCTCCCGTGTCCACCGTTCCCTGGACCAGGGTACACAGGACTCCCAGGTGGTTCAGCAGATACTGTGTTGCTTTGGCATATCCCTGACAGACAGATGCCCCTCCCAAAAATACCGAAGCAATATTCTGATTATCTGCCGCATTCAGATCATATTCCGTAGAAAATATGATTTTCTCGTAAACCGCTTTTACCTTTTCATACGCTGAAAGCTCTGTGGGGATCTCTGCCAGCCACTGCTCTGCCACTGTGCGAATTGCTTCTGCCCGCTCTGTGGCTTCTTCCTTCGTCATCTCGTAGTTGCCGGCAAAATCAATACCGGTCGTCTGCTCCCCTCTGGTGTATTTCGTATACGTATATCCGGTCGTATAAAAGATCTCCGGATGATCCACCATCACACACTGGAAGATCTTATCAATATCCTGCTCGTCCAGTCCCTGCGCAAGCGGCTCCCCGGAGAGTTTTACCGTATCAGCCATCTCTCCCAGTGCCTGCGCAATTTCCCCGTACCAGATCTGCTCCTGCGCATCCAGACTTTCGTATGCAAAACGAGAGCCTCCCTCTTCCAGGAGGGAAAAGCTCTCTGTATTGTCGTTTTCCGAAGTCTCAGGGGCATCGTCAGGTGACGTTATCTGCTCCTGTATTACCTCCGGTATTGCGATTGTCTGGGGTACCTCTGATAGAAGTTCCTGTGAGGAACATCCCGTCAGAAGTAACAGCATTAGAATTCCGGTACTGATTTTTCTAATATTCCGCATTCTATCCCCCCTGAATTTACAATACCTTTCCAGCTAGTTGCGTCCAAACTCCGTCAGCACCAGTCCCTTATTACGATCCAGTGTCATGCCGATACTCCAGGAATTCACAAACAATAACAACGGATTTCCCTTCATATCTTTTACTTTCTTCATGTCTGATGTTCCTGTAAGCTTGGCCAGGTCGATCTCGTCTTTGTTTTCGATCCATCTGATATGCTCGTAAGGCAGATTCTCCAGTCGGATCTCTACGTTATACTCATTCTCCAGGCGGTATTTCAGCACGTCAAACTGCAGCACACCGACTACACCGACAATGATCTCTTCCAGACCGGTATTGAACTCCTGGAAAATCTGAATGGCACCTTCCTGTGCGATCTGCTCCACACCTTTGACGAACTGCTTTCTCTTCATCGTATCCACCTGGCGCACTCTTGCGAAATGCTCCGGAGCAAACGTGGGGATTCCCTCATACTGGAACTTTTCCTTCGGCATGCATAAGGTATCGCCGATAGAGAAAATACCGGGATCGAACACACCGATAATATCTCCCGCATACGCCTCGTTCAAAATCTTACGTTCGTCCGCCATGATCTGCTGCGGCTGTGACAGGCGCATGACTTTATTGCCCTGTACATGACGCACTTCCATATTGGCATCGAATTTGCCGGAACAGATACGCATAAATGCGATACGATCTCTGTGCGCTTTATTCATATTTGCCTGAATCTTGAATACAAAAGCACTGAATTCATGTTCCACCGGATCGATCATGCCGATATCCGCTTTTCTGGGCAGCGGTGTGGTGGTCATCTTCAGGAAATGCTTCAGGAAAATCTCTACACCGAAATTCGTCAGTGCGGACCCGAAGCAGACAGGTGTCAGATTACCTTTCTGCACCTCATCTAAGTCAAACTCTGCGCTGGCACCGTCCAACAGCTCAATCTCACCAAGCAGCTTGTCCGCAGCATCCTCTCCGATCAATTCCTTCAGATGTGCTTCATCCTGAATGGGAATCTCTGTGGAAGTTCCCTCTTTCGTTCCCTTCTCGGTATCGGAATAAGCGATTACACACTTTTTCTCGCGATCATACACACCCTGAAATTCCTTACCGGAACCGATCGGCCAGTTCACAGGACAGGTGGCAATGCCAAGTTCTTTTTCGATATCGTCCAGAAGTTCAAACGTATCTCTTGCCTCACGGTCCATTTTATTAATGAATGTAAAAATAGGAATCTTACGCATCACACAGACTTTGAACAGTTTTCTCGTCTGTGCCTCGACACCCTTGGATGCATCAATGACCATGACCGCGGAATCCGCCGCCATCAAGGTACGGTAAGTATCCTCCGAGAAGTCCTGATGTCCCGGTGTATCCAGAATATTGATACAATAACCGTCATACTCGAACTGCAGCACGGAAGAGGTAACAGAGATACCTCTGTCCTTCTCGATCTGCATCCAGTCGGATACGGCATGTCTTGCGGTTGCTTTTCCCTTAACGCTTCCGGCCAGATTGATCGCTCCTCCGTAGAGCAGGAATTTCTCTGTCAGGGTCGTCTTACCGGCATCCGGGTGGGAAATGATGGCAAATGTCCGACGGCGGTTAATCTCTTCTGTATAATTATTACTCACTACAATAGTCCTCCAAATATATCAAATATCTATTTCTTCTACTTCCAATCCCATTTTCCGGGTCCTGTCCGGAAAACCTCTTCTTTATGACGGATCTGCCGCAAGCACAGAACTTCCTTCAAACTCCGGTGTGATTCCGAGATAATCCAGTACCGTTGCACCGATATCGGAAAAGGTCGGCCGCGTTCCGCGGTTGCCCGGTGTCACAGGGGTTCCGTACATAAGAAACGGCGTATATTCTCTCGTATGATCCGTCGTTTTCGTGTAAGCCGGGTCACAGCCGTGATCCGCCGTGATCATCAGGATATCCTCCGGCTTCATATGTGCCTGAATCTCTGGAAGTTTTTCATCAAAATAAGCCAGTGCTTTTGCATAACCGTCCACATCTCTTCTGTGACCGTAGAGCATATCGTAATCTACCAGATTGATAAAGCACAGTCCTTCAAACTCCTTGTCCAGATATTCAAATGTCCTCTCGATACCTTCCGCATTCCCGGAGGTATACACATGCTCCGTGATTCCTTTACCTACGAAAATATCCTGGATCTTACCCACTGCGATCACGTCTTTTCCGGCTGCTTTGAGCTGGTCAAGCATGGTCACTGCGGGAGGCAGCAGGGAAAAATCATGTCTTTTTGCAGTACGGGTATAATGTCCGCTCTCTCCGGTAAACGGTCTGGCAATGACACGTCCCACGCCATGCTCTCCCTGTAAAATCTGTCTTGCAATACGGCAATAATCATATAACTGTTCCACCGGAACCACATCTTCATGGGCTGCGATCTGGAACACACTGTCCGCAGAAGTATATACGATGAGCTTGCCGGTACGTACATGCTCGTCCCCGTAATCGGCAATGACCTGTGTGCCGGAGTACGGTTGATTGCATAGGATGTCTCTGCCTGTGCGGATGCGGAATTCGTCCAGCACCTCTTCCGGGAAACCGTTCGGATACGTGGGCAGGGGATTAGGTGAATAGATGCCTGCGATCTCCCAGTGTCCGATCGTCGTATCTTTTCCTCTGGAACGTTCCGTCATGCGGGCATACGCCGCCGTGGGGTGTTCTGTTTTCTTTCCCACCTCTACACCGTCGATTTGGAACAATCCCAGGTCTCTCATATGTTCCATTTGGAAATACGGACTTTTCGATACGCTGCGAAGCGTATTTACATGGAAGTCACCGTATGCTGCGGCATCCGGCATTTCGCCGATACCGAAACTATCTAATACAATTAAGAAAACTCTTTTCATATTTTATTTATCCTTATCCGCATTGTCTGCTTCTTTAGATTTGTTATGATACCGCCCGGACGGCTCCATGCTTCACACTTCCACGATCCGGTCACATTCACAATCCGCGTTTCCTACGGAAATGGCTGTCTGCTCATGTGTACGGAGTTCGAATCTCTGAATGCTCCCGTAAGCAGAGTTACGTCGCATCGTTGCTTCTCAACCCTAGGTATCATAACATAATTTTTTCCCTATGTACATAAAAATATCACTGTGCAATGGTGCTGATCACGATATTTTCCGCCACAATATCCGTCTTTCTTTTTACGATATCTTCGATCTGGGCGCGCTGTACATCGGTCAGTTCCGTGGCATTGACCACCACATCCACAGCATCCCCGTTGATGCTGACCACAGCTTCGCTGAAGCCTTTTGCCTGCAGCAGCACTTCTGCGGCAGCCTCTTTTTCAGCGACATCCGTCATGCGTACCATACTGTCCACCGCTTCCTGCTTCTGCGCATCACTAAGCTCCGCACTGTTGATGATTTCTAACAACGTTTCCTTATTACGTGCTCTGGTCTGTTCCTTGGACAGGCGCGCAGCGGACAATACTTCCACGCCGTCCGTTCCGGTCAGCACCGCTTCTCCCGGGATTTCTCCCTCATCCGGGGTAGCTTCCGCCACCTGCATATCCTCATCCAGATAATCTTCCATTACAATATCCACATCCGAGTCCAGACTTTCCATATCCGTAACAATGTCTGTAACAACATCCGCTGAATCTACCGCACTTAGATCTTCCGTATCCTCCGATGCCAGATACTCCTTTTCCAGGTTGGTCCCCGCAAACTGCAGATAACCTGCAATGGCTATCATAATGGCAAGTGCGG
>CAKRRU010000028.1 GCA_934394515.1 uncultured Acetatifactor sp. | reverse complement strand
TAGCGATATATATTTTGTCCCGCATACCCTCAAAGGCAGCGCCCACTTTCTCTTCACTGTCGGTATAGTATCTGGCGGTATCGTAGAAGGTAACGCCTGCGGCATATGCCTTGCGCAGCAGACCGATTGCCGCTTCCTTGGAGATACGCTGAATCGGCAACGCTCCGAAAGAGTTTTTCTCTACTGTGATTCCGGTACTGCCCAGTGTCACCAGATTTCTTTTCTTTTGCTCCATAAGTTACTTCCTCCTGCTGATAAGAAGATTTAATTACAAAATCCCCAGGCACTGTGCAACGTGCCTGAGGAATCTGAAAATCTTAAAATTAGTAATTGCTTTTTCTTTCTCGTCTCAACATTTCTCTTATAAGTTCCTTTTACCCGTATGATTATTTTGTCCTATAAATATCATAACCTAATCTTATAAGTATCTGTATTTGACAAAGTTGGACAATCTTTATCCTTTTAGAAATCGTCAAAATTATTTCTTAATTAACAGAGACTTTCCGGTCATCTCGGCAGGTTTCTCCATACCCATGACCTCGATCAGGGTCGGAACGATGTCTGCCAGGCAGCCGTTGTCCTTCAGGGTATATGCAGGATCGTAGTTTACCAGAATGAAAGGAACCTGGTTGGTGGTATGTGCGGTATGAGGCTGACCGGTCGTGTAATCGATCATCTGCTCTGCATTACCGTGGTCTGCACAGATAAACAGAACGCCGTCTACATCCTTAACAGCCTGTACTGCCTTGCCTACACACTCATCTACGGTCTCGATAGCCTTGATGGCTGCGGAGATCACACCGGTATGACCTACCATATCAGGGTTAGCGAAGTTGATAATGATGACATCATATTTTTCGGAACGGATCGCGTCAGTCAGCTTCTCGCAGACTGCGGGAGCACTCATCTCCGGCTTCAGATCATAGGTTGCTACATCCTTGGGGGAATTTACCAGGATACGATCCTCTCCTTCGTTGGGCTGCTCTACACCGCCGTTGAAGAAGAAGGTAACATGAGCGTATTTCTCGGTCTCAGCGATACGAGCCTGCTTCATTCCGTTGGCAGCCAGCCACTCGCCGAAGGTATTGGTTACGGCGATCTTGTGGAATGCTACTTCTTTGTTAGGGATGGTCGGATCGTAATCAGAGAAGCATACGAAGGTAACATCCTTTCTTACACGGTCAAATCCCTTGAAATCATCATCACAGAATGCTCTGGTAATCTCTCTTGCACGGTCGGGACGGAAGTTGAAGAAGATCACGGAATCCTTGTCCTGTACCAGTCCGATTGCCTTGCCGTCTTCTACCACTACGGTGGGCTTTACGAACTCATCGGTCTCTTCTCTGTCGTAAGAAGCCTGAATACCGCAGATACCGCAGGCAGCGGTCAGTCCCTTGCCCTCGGTCATGGCATCATAAGCCAGCTTCACACGATCGTAGTTGTTATCACGGTCCATAGCGTAGTAACGTCCCATAACGGAAGCGATCTTGCCTACGCCAAGCTTCTTCATTTCTTCATTCAGCTGTTCTGCATAACCCTTGCCGCTTGCAGGAGGGGTATCACGTCCATCCAGGAAGCAATGAACATAAACCTTTTCCAGTCCCTGCTGTTTTGCCAGTTCCAGCAGTCCGTACAGATGGGTGATGTGGCTGTGCACACCGCCGTCAGATAACAGTCCCATCAGATGCAGGGCGCTGTTGTTCTTCTTACAGTTGTCAATTGCCTTTAACAGAGCTTCATTTTTAAAGAAGTCGCCATCCTGAATCTCCTTGGTAATACGGGTCAGCTCCTGATATACGATACGTCCCGCACCCATGTTCAGATGTCCTACCTCAGAGTTACCCATCTGACCCTCGGGAAGTCCTACTGCCATACCGCTGGCATTGCCATGCACGAAAGGATATTCTTTCATCAGGGAATCCATGACAGGGGTATTGGCCTGTGCTACAGCATTGCCCTCTACCTTATCGTTCAATCCGTAACCATCCAGGATCATTAATACAACCGGTTTCTTTCTCATCGATCGTTCCTCCATTTTCTTTATACTGATTGCAATCATTACATATTAGCATTAACTATACAGGTACGTCATGTGTTTACCGCTTTTGTCATACTCGTTTGTCATATGAAATCTTCCGAATACATACACTATAGGAACCACACCGCGTCCACGGAGATTATACACTGAAAAAGCATGCGGTGCAATAGAATATGAAGCAATTTTCATATAAAATAACGTCTTTTTAGCTTGTATTTTCAACACGGATGCGCTACAATATCCTTTAAACTCTCATTTGTGAAAAGGGGTTATCATATGGTTACATTATTAGCAAAAATATTTATTAAGGATCATGAAAATGTCACAAATTCCGGGGTTCGGCAAGGCTATGGAATGCTTTGCGGTATTGTCGGGATTTTTTTCAATTTGATTCTTTTCACTACCAAAGCTCTGGCGGGCTTTTTCAGTCATTCCATCGCCATCACCGCCGATGCGTTCAACAACCTGTCGGATGCTGCATCGAGCATCATTACGTTGGTGGGCTTCAAAATGGCGGGACAGAAACCGGATTCCGGGCATCCTTTTGGACACGGACGGATCGAATATATCTCGGGCTTATTGGTCTCCATCCTGATCGTGCTCATGGGATTCGAACTGGTGAAAAGTTCTGTAAGTAAGATTTTTCATCCGGAAGCTCCTGATTTTTCTCCTGTTGTTTTAGGGATTCTGGTATTTTCCATTTTGGTAAAGTGCTATATGGCTTTCTATAACAGGAGCATCGGTTCCAAGATCAATTCCGTAGCCATGAAAGCTACTGCCATCGACAGTTTAAGTGATATGGTGGCGACCGGCGTAGTCCTCATCGGCACCATTGTCTCCTACCGCTCCGGCATCATTATCGATGGCTACTGCGGTGTCCTGGTGGGAATGTTCATCCTGTACTCCGGTTTTGTTGCTGCGAAAGATACCATCAGTCCTCTGCTGGGGCAGCCGCCCGAGCCGGAACTGGTACAGCAGATCAATGATATCGTTCTCTCATATGGCGATGTCACCGGGATCCATGATCTTATCGTACATAATTACGGTCCCGGCCGGACGCTGATCTCCCTGCATGCAGAGGTTCCTGCCGACGGTAATATTCTGACCCTCCATGATACGATCGATACCATCGAACATGAATTACGTGAGAAATTGAACTGCAACGCGGTGATCCACATGGATCCCGTCAGTACCAACGATCCTGAGACGCTTTCCCTGAAAGCGGAAGTCAACGGGTATCTGGATCAGATTGATCCCAGGCTCAGTATGCATGATTTCCGCGTTGTCAAGGGACCGACACACACCAATCTCATTTTTGACATCGTGATCCCCTATGACTATCCTGTCTCCGATCAGGAAATCTCCGATTCCGTCACAGAACGCATCCGCATGAACCATCCTGATTTCTATACTGTGATCGATGTGGATAAGGCGGTTGTGCAGTAACTTGAAAGTTAGTCAATGATCATTGGCTAACTTTCAAGTTATCTCGGATATTTCCGCAATAACCTGCACCCGTGCACATAAGCGCTAATCCCGAATGTTTTCGATATGTACTCTCTCTTATGTCTATGCTTTTTACTCATTTGCCATACTCTCCAACATAAGTTCTTCTAATCCGGTAATATTACCATCTTATCTTCTGTAAAAAACAAAATCCTCCCTTCATTGATAAAATAAGAAGAGAGGAATTTTCTATTTTCCCAACCGGAGATGTTCCTTCATCAGCTCACGAAACAGTGCATCTGCTGTCCATGAGATATTGTACGGTGTAATGATTGCTTTGAGTGGAACGGGCTGTTCACCTGTCGCTTTGTATTCTGCCAGAAACGTGTCCATCTGCTGTTGATTCAGGCTGGAGAACACGATCATTTCCGCCATAAAATCCGGTCCGGTGTAGGTTGTTCTGTCTTTTGAAAAGCCTTGTATTCCCGCTATTGCCCCGATCTTCTGTCCGTAGTCTTTCCGCGCAACGTCTGTCACATTGGCACCGATCTTTTTTGCCACTGCACACACTGCCGAATACTTTTCTTTTTTCAGTCCAAATGTTAATATATCTGCCATCTCTCTGTCCTCTACAACAGCGGTGCAATCAGGCGCATGATGCACTGCCAGCCGCGGACTGCCATATTTTTTCTGCCGTCGCGGTATTTATCAGTGACTTCCCCGCTGTCATGCAACAGGGTTTCAAAATCTGATTCGATATCCTGAATACCTGCACATCCATGCATCCAGACACCGTTTTCAAAATGATGATACAGACTGCGGTAGTCCATGTTGATCGTGCCGACGGTCGCAGTATCTTCGTCACACAACATCTGCTTTGCATGGAGAAATCCCGGAGTATATTCGTAAATCCGCACGCCCTGGCGTACCAACCCGGAATAATAGGATCTGGTCACTCCATAGATGATCTTCTTATCGGGAATGCCCGGTGTGAATACTCTGACATCGACGCCACGTTTTGCCGCAAGTCCCAGTTCTCTCGTCATCTCATCGCTGATGATCAGATAAGGAGTGGAGACATAGAGACGTTTTCTCGCTGTCTTGATCAGGTTCAGGTAAACATTCTCACCCACAGGCTCTCCGTCAAGCGGTGAATCCGCATACGGCTGTACATAGCCTTTGCATTCATTCTGAGCAGAAGGCTCCACCGTCAAATATTTTGCAAAATCTGTATCCGTCTGTCCCATGACATTCCACATTTCCAGGAACATCTCTGTGAAATTCTTCACAGCCGGACCGGTCAGCTTCACACCGGTATCTTTCCAATAACCGTAAGGATGTGTGATGTTGAAATACTCATCTGCCAGATTGTAACCACCGGTAAATCCGACTTTTCCGTCAATGATCATGATCTTGCGGTGATCCCGGTTGTTCATAAAGATATTCAAAAACGGCACGACATAGTTGAACACGCGGCACTGTGCGCCGATTGCATTCATTCGTTCAATGAAACTCTTATCCAAAAATCCGATACAGCCCACATCATCATACAGGATGCGGACTTCCACACCCTCGGCAGCCTTTCTGGTCAACACATCTTTCAGTCTTGCGAAGGCTTCCGCTTCCTCAATGGCATGATATTCCAGAAAAATGAAACTCTTCGCTTTCTCCAGTTCCTGCAGCTGCTCTTCAAATCCCAGATAAGCCTCCGGATAAAATTTCACATCTGTTCCTTCATATACCGGATAATTACTGTATTTCTGGGTATAACGGCACTGATTTGCCAGCAGGGGATCTTCTTCCTCCAGGTGCTTCATCACTGTCTCATCCTGGAGATTGAGCGGATAAAGTTTGCTGTCAATCTCCTCGAATCTGCGGATAATCTTGTGCATGACTTCTTTGTGTCCGAACAATCCATAGATACACAGTCCAAACACCGGAAATGCCAGAATGACAATGATCCACGGCATCTTAAATGCCGCATTGGAATGCTTTCCGTAAATCCGCAGTGCCACTACCAGTGCCAGCAGGCTGGTAAGCAGAGAGATCACCGATGAATACTGATACAGCTTGACCATCAGTACCAGTATCCATCCGATCTGCAACAGCACCGCGATTGCCGCAAATGCAATTCTCCCTATACTGTTTTTCACATTTCCTTTTACTTCGGAACGCATTTTCTTTTTTTCACCCATAATGTCCTCTTTTGTCTCCCACGCTCAAACCGTTTACACTTCGCTGTACAAATGTTAAGACTGTTTTCTAAAGTAAAATAGTACACCAATTCCCCTAAAATCACAAGAGTCCACGGTACTACAATCCCGGGGTTCTGGCTTTATATCTTTCAGCATATTTTTCACCCACAATTCCGGTCACACAACACCACCACCGTACTCGGCGTGGTCTGTGCCGGAATGCTTCTCGTCGAGGAAGCATAGCTTACCACCAGATTATGATTGGCGGGGCTTGCCTGGAAATACTGGTTGTTGGCCGTCCTCACGTCCACAGTTCCATCCAGGTTCAGCTGCAGTGTCTGCTCCTCGTTGATCAGGGAATTGTTATAATAGCTGACATCCACAAAACGATCCGCACGGTCTTCCGCTACCACCACCGCCGTATACTGGGGCGGATAGATTAACGGCATGGGCGCATCATTGCGATACCAGAATGTCGCCATCATTCCCACAGACAATGTGGTAAAATCCACCACATAAGTATCCGGATTGATAAAAAAGTTCACCGTGTTGCCGTCCATATCCTCAATGGTTGCAAACAACAAGCATCCGTCAGCTCTGCGTCCGCCCTGTCCGGCAGGTACCAGATCCACAATGGTTCCTTTCATGGAACCGAAACTGCTTCTTCTCATCGGTCTTTGAAATGAAAAACGATAGTCCATAAATTCTCCTGTTAAAACTTTAAATCTTTCTCACTAATATATGCACCATGCCGGCACTAGTGACCTTAGAATGCAAAAATCATAATGCAAAGAACCACTACCCAAAAGTAGTGGTTCCAAGGTAATCACAAAATAATCGTTCCGCCGCCCAGCACATGTTCGTCCTGATAAAACACCATCGCCTGCCCCGGTGTTGCGGCACGTACCGGTGCCTCGAAGGTGCAGAGCACTTTTCCGTCCGGCTGTTTCTCGAGCATACCGTATTCTCCCTTATGATTGTAGCGGATCTTCGCCAGGACTCTCACCGGCTCTGTCAGATCCTCTACTGCCATATAGTTCACGTTATCACACAACACTTTATCGGTAAACAGCTCCTGATTCGAACCAATCACAACTTCATTCGTCCCGGGGCGAATCGCGGTGACAAATACTCTCTCTCCCATAGGAAGTTCCAGTCCTCTGCGCTGTCCAAGCGTATAATGTATGATGCCTTTATGCTGTCCTAAGATTCTGCCGTCCTCTGTGACAAAATTACCCGGTCCCGGTACCTTCTCTCCGGCTTCTCTGTCAATAAAAGAAGCATAATCATTATCCGGCACGAAGCAGATTTCCTGGCTGTCCGGCTTGTGTGCCACCGGAAGCCCCGCTTCCTCTGCCATGGCACGGATCTCGTCCTTGGTATATTCTCCCACCGGCATCAGCGTATGTGCCAGCTGATTCTGCGTCAGATTATATAATGCATACGTCTGATCCTTCGCCGCCGTTACGGAATTGCGGATTGCGTAACGCCCATTCGGCAGTTTATCGATTCTGGCATAATGCCCCGTGGCAATATAATCCGCACCGATCTCAAGACTCCGTTTAAGCAGGGATTCCCACTTCACATAACGGTTGCAGGCAATGCAGGGATTCGGTGTATGTCCTTTTAAGTACTCTGCCACAAAATAATCCATGACATGACACTTGAATTCCTTCTTAAAATTCATCACATAGTAAGGAATCTCAAGTCTCTGTGCCACTCTTCTGGCATCATCCACGGCAGACAGACCGCAGCAGCCACCGTTCGCTTCCTTGGCAGCTTCTTCTTCGTCCTGCCAGATCTGCATGGTGACACCGATCACGTCATAACCCTGTTCCTTCAATAACATGGCTGCCACGGAGGAATCCACGCCTCCGGACATGCCTACTACTACTTTTTTCTTCATAGATCTTAATAATCTTCCTCTTCTTCGCCCTCGCTGATATCATTCTTGGGCTTCTGCAGGCCTTCGATGGTGATATGATTCTTCTCCGCATAATCCCACAGAGCTGCATGAATTGCTTCTTCTGCCAACAGGGAACAGTGTACTTTTACGGGAGGCAGTCCGTCCAATGCTTCCATTACCGCTTTGTTCGTTACCTGTAATGCTTCCTGAATGGTCTTGCCTTTTACCAGTTCGGTCGCCATGGAACTGGTTGCCACTGCTGCACCGCATCCGAACGTCTTGAATTTTGCTTCACGGATGATTCCGTTCTCATCAATATCCAGGAACATTCTCATGATATCTCCGCACTTTGCGTTGCCGACAGTACCCACACCGCTGGCGTCTTCGATCTCTCCCACATTTCTGGGATTCTGAAAATGATCCATTACTTTTTCACTATACATCTGGTATGTTTCCTCTTCTTCCTTTTTATTTAATGATCTCCTGTTTCGAAAAAATCTTTCTGCTTACAATACATTTTTTCATATGCTGCCAGAAGACTTCATTTGCGTTCTGAATTTATTATTTCTGCGCCTTGATGAAATCCTCATACAACGGAGACATATCACGCAGTCTCTGTACGATCTTCTTCACTTCGTCTGCCACGATATCCATCTCTTCCTTCGTGCTCTCCTCAGACAGGGTCAGTCGCAGGGAACCGTGCGCTTCCTCATGTTTCAGTCCGATTGCCAGCAATACATGGGAAGGATCCAGGGAGCCGGAAGTACATGCGGAACCGCTGGAAGCACAAATGCCCTTCATATCCAGCATGATCAACATGGATTCTCCCTCGATGAACAGGAAGGAGAAGTTGATATTGTTCGGCAGTCTCTTCGTACGGTGACCGTTCAGCCAGCAATGAGGAATCTCATTCTCTAAACGTCCGATCAGGTAATCACGCAGTTCGATCTCCTTGCGGGTCTTGCTGTCCATAATACGCATCGCACGTTCCACCGCCACGCCCAGTCCTACGATACCGGGGATATTCTCCGTACCGGCTCTGCGGCTTCTCTCCTGCGCTCCGCCGTGTACAAAAGAACGGATCTTCACGCCTTTACGGATATATAAAAATCCGATGCCCTTAGGCCCATTTAATTTATGGCCGCTGGCGCTGAGCATATCGATGTGCATCTCGTCCACATTGATGGGAACCTGTGCATAAGCCTGTACCGCATCGGTATGGAACAGGATGCCGTGCTCCTTTGCGATTTCACCGATCTCGGCGATAGGTTCGATCGTACCGATCTCGTTATTTGCAAACATGACACTGATCAGGATCGTATCCGGGCGGATCGCCGCCTTCAGCTCATCCAGGCTGATCAGACCGTCTCTGTCCACATTCAGATATGTGATCTCAAATCCTCTCTTCTCCAGATACTCACAGGTATGGAGAATCGCATGATGTTCGATCTTCGTGGTAATGATATGTTTTCCCTTGGATTCATAAGCCTCTGCCGTTGCCTTTAACGCCCAGTTGTCGGACTCGGAACCGCCTGCGGTAAAATAGATTTCTTCCGGCTTCGCACCCAGGCTGTCTGCGATCGTCTGGCGGGCATGATCCATTGCCTTCTTGCTCTCGGCGCCCAGGCCGTAGATGGTGCTGGCATTTCCGTAATATTCACTGAAGTACGGAAGCATCGCATCTACAACTTCCGGTGCTGTTTTTGTTGTTGCTGCATTGTCTAAATATATCATATTGCCTCATTTCCGCATATTTTCATGCTTAATTCACTGCTATTCATGATAGCATTCACCGCGCAGTTCTGTCAACAAGGTCGATGGAATATACTTTTGCAAGATCTTTCATCCGCAAAGGATCCAATGAAAATCCATGAAGCATGCAAAACATCATCCTCTGATCTTCGGTACTCTGATCCTGACGGTTACCGGTCTCATCACCCGTATCATCGGTTTTTTCTACCGCATCTATCTGTCCAGACTCTTCGGAGAAGAGGGAATGGGCATCTACCAGCTGCTCAGTCCCGCGCTGTCGCTCTCCTTTTCCCTGACTGCCGCAGGATACCAGACCGCCATCTCCAAATTCGTTGCGGCAAATACTGCCGGCAGACATTCCGATGATCTGAAGACCCTATCCGCAGGAGTCAGCATTACCCTTCCCTTGTCTCTTGCAACAAATGCCGTTCTATTGCTGGCTGCCGGTCCGATCGGGACTTTCCTGTTAAAAGAGCCCCGCACCGTATCCATGCTGCGGATCCTATCCTTCTCTATCCCTTTTGCCGCTTTACACGCCTGTATCAACGGCTATTTCTATGGGAAAAAGAAGGCTTCCGTTCCGGCCTTTACGCAGCTTCTGGAACAGCTTGTCAGAGTCGGCTGTGTCTTCCTCGTCACCGGAGCCGATTTGTCCCGGGGGCACATTCCCTCCATCAATGCCGCAGTTCTGGGTCTGACCGTGGGTGAGGTCTTTTCCATGCTGATTGCACTGATCTGTCTGTATATCCACCTATATCCGGATGCCGGAGTCCTTTCCCTGCAAAATATCTGTCCATCCTTCCCAATCTACCGGAATCTGTTGGGAATGGCACTGCCGTTAACCGCCAATCGTATTGTTCTGAATATCCTGCAGAGCATCGAAGCCGTCTCCATTCCGCAAAAGCTTCTGCTCTACGGTTATGATACCACCACTGCGCTGAGTGTATACGGAGTGCTCACTGGTATGGCCATGCCCATGATTTTTTTCCCCAATGCCCTCACAAGCTCCGTTGCCGTTCTCCTGCTTCCCACCATTTCCGAAAATCATGCGAAGGGAGACCGTAATGCCGTATGGAACGATACCCTGCGCACCGTAAAATATTGCGGTCTCATGGGTTTTCTTTGTCTGTCCGGTTTTCTTTTCCTGGGAAAATGGATGGGAAATGAATTGTTCCACAGTGAGCTTGCCGGACATTTCATCGTAAACTTAGGATTCATCTGCCCCTTTTTATATCTGGATACCACGCTCTCCAGTATTTTACAGGGGTTGGGAATGGCCGGACGGATCTTTTTCTCCAACGTGATCTGTCTGTTGATTCGTCTGGTCTTTGTATTTTTTGCCATTCCGCGGACCGGTATGCAGGGATATCTCTGGGGAATTCTGGTAAGTCAGCTGGTGCTGGCCGGAATCTACTTTTTCTGTCTGTACCGTTTTTTCCGGGAAAACACAGTCTCCTGAAATCTTTGCATAAAAACACCTCCGGTCATCGGCTTTGATCCGACATCCGGAGGTGCATGCTTTTATTCTTCTATTCCGTAAACACAGTCTTACTTCCCACAAAATACTGGTACTGCTGCAGAATCTGATCCTTACGCATATCAGAAATTGCTTTTTCTACATCCAGTGAATGAATATCACTGTCTCTGCCAATATATCCAAAATCGTCCTGCTTGTTAAATGTAACGGAAATATCTTCCAGCGCTGCATTTGCGGAAGTCTTCTCCGTCCGGGTCGCTGTCTGAATGGCATTACCGGTATCTGTCTGCCGCGGAGATACTACCTGAGACTCCAAGCCGGAATCTTCCGTGATCACCTTCTTGACCGGCTGTTTTGCATCATCCGGTACCTGTAAATTGTAATTCTGTATTCTGCCGATCCCGGTTATTCTGCCGATCCCGGTTACTCCGCCGATTCCCATGTAGTCACCTCCTTGTCCTTTGTTTTCCGTAATTCACACTGTTTTCTTTACAAATGTGAAATTTTATCTTCTATCTATTTATAGTATCGACTGATTTTATAAAAAGTTAAGTTCCATTTCAATTTTAGTTGTGGTTCTTGTCATTCAGAACGCTCTTTAATTCGTCCATGAAGGTATTCACATCTTTGAATTCCCGGTATACGGACGCAAATCTCACATAAGCTACCGCATCCAGATCTTTCAGCTTGTTCATCACAAGTTCTCCGATGGTGCCGCTGGGGATCTCACGCTCTTCCCTGTTGAAAATCTCGTTCTCCACTTCATCCACCAGGGTTGTGATCTGCTGTGCACTGACCGGACGCTTATGACAGGCTCGCAGAACCCCTGCCTCGATCTTGGCACGGTCATACGCTTCCCTGTTATTATCCTTTTTAATAATGATCAGTGGAATCGTCTCGATCTTCTCGTAAGTGGTGAAACGTTTCCCGCACTCATCACATACACGGCGACGGCGAATAGAGTTGTTATCCTCCGCCGGTCTGGAATCGATGACTCTGGTATTTTCATGGCTACAGAACGGACATTTCATAAGCATCCTCCTTATAAAAACCACGTGTTATTTATGTTAAGATTATAGAAGATTCAGCAGTTAATGTCAACTAAAATTATATCCGGGCCGATCTGTCGGATGTCCTTGTAAGGAATGACAATATTCGGCTCACAACGCAGAAATCCAAGCCACTGGTTTCCTCCGGGCACCATGATCTTACAGATGCATCCGCTGCACTCATCAAACTCAAGATCACATACATGACCCAGCTTTTTGCAGTCTCTGACATTGATCACATCTTTACATTTTAATTCTGAGAAAAGCATATTTTGCCGCTTTCTTTCCATTTTATTATAATTATTATATGCTCTTTTCCGTTTCCCGTTCGGGAAAAACTGGTAAATTCTGCTTTCCGGTATATCCTCTCTCTGTCCTGTGAATAATGTAGGTATCAAAATCATAACATTATCAGGAGGTCTCTATGGTACAGGGAAAAGTAGAAATCTGCGGCGTCAACACAGCAAAACTGCCTTTATTGAAGGCAGCCGACAAAGAAACTCTCTTCGCAAGGATCCGTGAAGGGGACACTGCCGCCAGAGAGACCTATATTGAAGGGAATCTGCGTCTGGTATTAAGTGTGATCAAACGTTTCTCGGGCAGTGCGGAAAATGTGGATGATCTGTTTCAGATCGGCTGTATCGGTCTGATCAAAGCCATCGATAATTTCGACTCCACTCTGGGTGTAAAGTTCTCGACCTATGCAGTGCCGATGATCATCGGAGAGATACGGAGATTCTTACGTGACAACAACAGCATCCGTGTCTCACGTTCCCTGAAAGACACTGCCTACAAGGCTATTTACGCCAGAGATACCCTGACAAGGAAAAATCTGAAAGAGCCAACCATGGAAGAAATCGCTGCAGAGGTAGGCATCTCCAAAGAAGATATCGTCTATGCACTGGACGCCATGCAGAACCCCATGAGTCTCTACGAACCGGTCTATACCGACGGCGGCGACACGCTCTATGTCATGGATCAGATCAGTGATAAAAAAAATAAGGAAGAGACGTGGGTGGAACATCTCTCCCTGAATGAAGCCATGAAACATTTAAACGACAGGGAACGTCATATCATCTCCCTGCGTTTTTTCGAAGGAAAGACCCAGACTGAGGTAGCCGATCTGATCGGCATCTCCCAGGCCCAGGTCTCCCGTCTTGAAAAGAATGCTTTGAAATCCATGCGCGGTTATCTCACCGCATAGCTTATCATTTTTTAATATTACTCTGCCTTTTCGGTCTCCCAGTTCCAGGGATGCTTGCGAATGATACCATCTGCAAAAGGCACAAAGATGGAGATCACTGCAAAGATGCCGAGGAAGATGCAGTACGTCTCGGATCGATCTTGTACTTTTTGCTGACTTCTTTGGCCATGCCGCCCTCTATCAGGATCGCTACCGTGTTGGTCGCCGTTGCCACGTCAAGGAACATTGCCAGTACAAATACTGCCAGATAAGGAATAATCTTCGGCAGGCTGTGGCCATGCCGGAGAAGCCGCCTGCCCGCAGACGGATGACATATTGATAATGTTGCCGCCGCTCTCCTGCTTCGACATCACCTGTACTGCCTTCGTAATGTTAAATGTCATTATAGTCGTCATTTCATAGTATGTCAATATGTTTTGTATAGAATCAATCAAAACAAAATAGCTAAATCCTATCACAGAATTTAGCTACTTCTCAGTCTTCTTATCATTCCGTACAGGATCCGGAAGATCACATACCCGATCATGGCTCCCAGCACATTGGTCAGGATATCATCCACCTGAAAATACCCTCTTCCGGTGATCAGTTGTATTGTCTCCACGCCGAGACTTGTCACAAATGCCGCAAAGGCATTCCTGAAAAATCCCCGCAGCCACGGAAATGCCCAGGGACATGCAAAACCGTATGGAATGAAAAGCAACACATTTTCCACCACAAATGCATTATTCCTGGTATTGATCCCCCATGTGGAGAACAGTTGCAGATCCATCTGACGGGTCCTTGTACCATCTTCCCGGGAGAAAAAGGTTATGACCAGTATGATCATAAGATATAAAGAGAAAGCCATAAGTCCCGCCATGGGAAATGCATCTTTTCCCTTGCGCTCCCGTCTGGCATTCATGCCGTTCAGGATCAGTCCGATCACCGCTCCCGCCATCACACCATACGGCAGGTATTGCACGGCACCGCTCAGATCCCTTATTATATATTTCAAAATCATTCTATCTTCATCCTATATCTGTCTCTCAAATTGCCGGTCTCACATATGATAGGTATCCCACAGAGAAGGGGCTTCGTCCCATATCTTCTTGTCTTCGAACAGCCGGTCGTTCATCCAGCCCACCGCGTCCACGACTCCATCTTCATCAAAAGAAAAATATGCCGTCTTCTTTTTCTCCTCCGGAGTCTTAAAATAGTTAAACGGCTCCGGCCATACGGTTACTTTCAGCTTTTTCCCTCCATCAGAATCTTCCGGATCCTGATATTGTTCCAGGCGGTAACGCATGCCCTGGTGGCAGCCGGTAAATTCCGTCTTTTTCAAGTATTCCATAGATAATATATCTTCACGCTGTATCATGCTCTTCATCCTTTTTGGTAATATCTTATGCCTGCGAATCAGCTTTCCGTATTTTCTGTTGTCAGTATATATAGTACCATGTATCATATCGTAATGCAAAGTCAAATATGGAGACTGATCTCCTTTTTCAGCTGTCTCATGATCTTTTTTTCTAAACGGGAAATATAAGATTGCGAAATCCCCAGCAGATTCGCCACCTCCTTCTGTGTCATCTCCTGTCCATCCACTGTTCCCAGACCAAATCGAAGCCTTACGATGGTCTTTTCCCGCTTGGAAAGTTTGCTGACTGCATTCATGAGAAGTTTCCGCTCCACCTCATTTTCGATCCCCCGGTAGATCACATCCTCATCCGTTCCCAGAATATCCGACAGCAGCAGTTCATTTCCGTCCCAGTCCACATTCAGCGGTTCGTCGATGGAGACTTCCATTTTTGTTTTATTATTACGCCGCAGATACATCAATATCTCATTCTCGATGCAGCGGGAAGCATAGGTTGCCAGCTTAATATTTTTCTCCGGATTAAAAGTATTGATAGATTTGATCAACCCAATGGTACCGATAGAGATCAGATCCTCCACACCCACTCCGGTATTGTCAAATTTTTTAGCTATGTAGACCACCAGACGCAGATTATGTTCGATCAGTATTGCCTTTGCCTCATCCTCATACTCTGTCCCCAGATCACCGATCACTTGATTCTCCTGCTCACTGGGCAGTGGCGGCGGCAGCACCTCAGCACCCCCGATATAGTGAATATCCCCTTTCCGGTGTAGCAGATGCGGCTCTCTGCGCATCATTTTAAACTGCATTTTTCCCGGTATTGCTATCTTTAAGACCATATTTACTCCTATCTGTCACATTGTGCTCTGCCGTATCGTCCGGCATTTTTTATTTTGTTCTGCAATATTATCTTAAAGTATCTTACCCCGGCTTCCCTTTTCTCCGCGTCCCTTCCTGTTCCCGCAGGAGTGCAGGATGCAGAAGCATCGGAATCTCTTCCCCTGCGATCTCTTCCTCACTTACTGCCAGATATACATTCCTGCATTTTTTCTCCACGCCCCCGCTCACTATGGTCATTTGCGGCACCGGATATCCATAGAGGATTCCGTTCTTTTTCCCTACACTATGATACGGAATCACCCGAAACGACGGCAGGCCTTCCGGCCACAGACGATAGAATATCCTCGCATCCAGCACGGACACCGGTGCTCCGCTGACAGGTTCCGTCAGGGTATTACCGGAATCCACCAGTGCCCTGATGCGTATTGTTTCCTTCGCTCCCTGCAGCAGCACCTCGCAATATGCCGCATTTTCCGCTTCCTTTTTTTGTCCGTGCAGCAGCACCCATACGGAGAACGCTGCCAGCCCTAATACCATACCGATTCCCGGCAGATATTTTCTGCCCGGAGGAATCCCCCGAAGCAGTGCTGCCAGAATACCTCCGATCAGGAAGGTGGCATATAGCTGTTTTCTGAAATAGTTTCCCAAAGCCCGCAGGCTGTGAATCGGGAATGTTACGTACAACATCAGCAAGGTTCCCGGCAGAAAACAGATCAGCAGTTTTCCTATCGCCGTTCCTCTCCATAAAAAAGGGAGCAGATAGCAGGCCGCCCCGATTCCCGCCCCTACGGGCAGCCGGTACCACGTGGCAGTGTGGCCCATACTGTGATCCACCATACACAGGAGCAACAGATTCATGCCGAAATTTAAAAGGAAGAGACTGTCTAAATATAGTTCATAATACATCACACCCCTCCTTCAGAATCATTATAAGGGGTATCATCGGCAGATTTTGTCAAATCTTCATCCGCCCAAACCTTTTTCTTTCCATCAGATTCGACAAATCCCCGGGGCACCTGCGCAATCAGTCTCCGGTTTCCCCCGTCTCCTCAGGCACCTCTGCCTTCTCCAGCCCCAGATAAGGTAAAATATTTTCATATAACTGTCGGATAATGGGTGCCGCCACCTGTCCGCCGTAATAGACTCCCTGAGGATTGTTGATAATAGCAATGGCAATGACCTGTGGATCATCCGCCGGAGCAAATCCGATAAAGGACGAAATGTAGCGTCCGCTCCCACGGGGCAGGGTCTGACTGGTAGCGGTCTTGCCTCCGACACGGAAGCCCTGCACCTGTCCGTTTCTGCCGGAGCCTTCCGCCACTACCATTTCCAGAATATGACGCATCGTGGCGGAAGTATCTTCCGATACGATCCCTGTCTGCACCGGATAAGAAAAAGTCTCTTCCGTCTCACCGTTTTGGTTCAGCGCTTCTATCCCAAAATGAGGTGTGATACGGTTGCCTCCGTTAATAATGGAAGATGCCGTGGTAAGAAGTTGTATCGCCGTAATCTGGAAAGACTGTCCGAAAGCGACCGTAGCAAGTTCCACATTTCCCATGTCTTCCTTTTTATGCATGATCGTTCCAGCTTCCCCCGGCAGATCGATCCCCGTCTTCTGTTTTAATCCGAATTGTTCAAAATAGTGATAATAATTGTCCACACCGAGCCGCAGTCCCACAGTGATAAGGGCAGGGTTACAAGGGGTCTGGAACTACTGTCAGAGTTCGGGTTGGTGGCATACTTTTTTAACGTGCTGGCTACTCTACCACCTCCCAATAGCATTCGCTATGTTCGAACTTTTCCTTGATATAAACGATCCTGCCCTGCTCCTTTAACTGTTGGATACTGTGCCAGGTATAGCTGTAGGTGTTCTCCAGCCGCTCCGCCATCTGTGGGATCGTAATGTATTTTTCACTTCGGATCAGTTCCAGTACTTTCTCGTTGTAGGCTTTCCGGTTGCGGTCATAGATGGTTTCTTTTTTGTAGGTGAAGGAAAAGTAGAATAAACTGTAATCCGATTCCACAATGCTGTATAGTTCAAATTTACTTCGCATCAGTTCCCTGCTCATGGTGACATCCATATCCCCGTTGTTATGAATCTCTATGACCTCCACACAGCCATAGAGAATTTCCAGAATCGCCTGCTCGTTATAATTTTTGTTTTCTATGGTATCCCGGATCTGCTGTAAGCGGCGGTACTGATCCGCCAGACTCTTCTCCCCGTCTTTCTGTCCCTCTATCTTTTCTTCCAGTTCCCGAAGTTCCTTTTCCAGTCTGTCCTTGTAGATTCCAAAGTCCTCATCGGAAATCACTCCGTTCATTAACTTATGAAACAATACATCCTTATTCCGTAAAAGGAGTTCACGCTGGGTTTCCAGTGCCTTCAGTTTTTTTCCATTGTCGGAATTGCATAATGCCTTTTCAATGGTATGAATCGTATCGTTGATTAAACCGGAAGAGATATGGAAAAGGTAGGCATATTTTTCTTTCAGTGCTGCCGCCAGTTGCTTCTCTAACTCTTTCTCCGCTATCACCATGTTGTCACAGGCGCTTCGGGTTCTCTGAAACTGCTCGCTGCATTTCCACGTGATGACTTTTTCGGAATTAAGTTTGTAGTGCATTCTGTAGTATGGCTTCTTGCAATTTGCGCAGACCAGTCGGTTACTCCATTTGTAGGTACCTGCCAGCCCCTTGCAGCACCCCATCTGGAACCGCCTTGCGTCTATGATCTGAACAATCTTCTCATGGTATTCCCTGCTGACGATGGGAGGAATCACGTTTTCCTTATAGATCCAGTCCTCCTGCTGGAGTTTCACACGCTCCTTGGTGTAGAAGTTGCTGACTTCCTTATGTAAAATGCAGTCTCCATGCAACATCGGAGAGGTCAGCATTTTCTTCCATGTATTCGCTGCAATACGCACAGAGGGCATCTTGTGATACCCTGTGGTTCCCTTGCTCCGCACCCCTCGGTCATACATGATGTTGGCTAAACGGTAAAAGCCTATCCCCTGCTCCACCAGTGACAAGGCGTAGCGAAGTTCTGTGGCTTCCTTTTCGTTGACTGTCCACCAGACACGCTTGGTGTTCTCGTCGATAAACTCCACATTCCGATCCCAGCCGTATAAGGGTCTGCATATATGCAGTGCCTTAGAACCCGTGGCGTAGATCTGTCTGTTGCTGTGAATATCTCTGATTTTCTTGGAAGTGATCTTACTCTGCTCCGCATCCACGATGGCCTGCACAGAATATTTTATATCGTCCCTCTCATGGTCATAGATGTGGTCATCCAGATAAAAATACAGTTGAAACTTCTTTTGCAGATGCAGTTTCACAAAATTGTGCCATTCCGCCTGATCTCTGCAAAGTCTGTCCGAACATTTCACAACCACCAGATCGATCCGATCCGCCTTAATGTCCCGAATCATCCGCTGATATTCCAGACGATGCTCCGCCTCCGTGCCGGTCTCCGGCTCTATATACTGATCCACGATCGTAAGGTGATTGTCCTCCACCAGTTTCCTCGTGTATGCCACCTGCACATCCAGTGCCTCCATCTGTACCTTCTTCTCCGTAGACACCCGGTTGTAGATTGCCACCCGTGTCTGCGGCGAAAATTTTGAAAGCTCGCTCATTTCTGTTTTCCTCCTTTTTCTTTTGCATACAACAACTCCACAATATCCTCATATTCCTTCTCTGATAAACTTCCGTCCTCGTACAGTAACCGTACAATTCCACACTGCACCTCTGTTTCCTTCCGTAAGGAAACCTCCCGGTCCTTTGCTGCTCTCTTAGCTCCAGATCCAGTTGCCATTCCATCCTCCGAACGAGGTTTTTACCAGTGTATGCCATTGAAACGCTGACCTACACAAAATGCAAGATTATTTCTGCTATTTTCCGAATGTTTTTATTCTTTCATAGCAGTGCATCGTTAATTATTTAACAAGTAAATATACCTCTTAATTTATTTAATCTAGCGCGCAATACAAATGCGTTCCGTTTTCAAAAGGTGTGCTGTTACCGCTACGGGTATGGCTTCAGTGGGGACGATGTAAAGTGGTTCGGAAATAACCTGCTCCGAGGTGGGGACGCTATGCGATCAGGGGGAACGCTGTGGGAAAATCGGTGAACGTATCGGGGTGAAAAGTGAAAAAAGGTCAGTGCGGAGTAAAATAAGTGACTATTGTGCTTTAGAAAACTAACAACCAGTCTGAAAATTGTCTACTACTTCCAAAAACGGGAATGTCGGGTCACATGACAGATTGGCTCCTGTGGTTCACAGTGCTTTCATCACTTGTTCGGATGGTGCTGGTGGATTCATGGAAATGCTGCGTGGAAAACTTGAAAATATTTTTCCGAAATGCTTTATTACTGTTTTTTGCTTTGTCTGAGGTTGAGAAATCACATGGTAGATGGGTGTAGGTGTTGATGGGTGGGTAAATTACTAACCAGTCGGAAAAAGGTGATAAACGGATTTTTCAGACACTGAAAGAAAAATCCCTTGACCTTCCAAAAGAAGAAAGTCTTGGGATTTTTTCAAATATTTACCTGTTTTTGGTATTACTGTCAATGACAGGGAGAATACAATAGAAGACCTTTTTATTACTCTTCTAGAGGTAACTTTTCCTCCGTTTCTTCTGCTTCTGGCTCTTTTATAATTTTCAAATTTCTCTTTGCAACATAGCCTTCCCTCTGGACACCATCCTCGTCTGTGAACGTAACTTTGTAGTAGTAATTTGTGTTTTCAATAATGGTTGCTTCTATATTTTCCTTCAACTGGGCAACAATTTTAGCTCCTTTTTCAGGAAGTTCTTTTACATTACTTTCTACATAAGTCATAGCTGGAAGACCCAAATTTTCCTGAAGATAAGGCTGAATAAAAATCCCCCATATAAGTAACCAAAAGTTAATTACAATAAAATATTTTTTGTATTTTTCTGCCGCCCAATTTGCAACTCTCTCTTGGAAACCAACAGGGTTATTCATCTGGTCATTTATTGTGTCTTGAATTTCCTGTTCACTTGCAAAGTCTGTTTCCAACTCTACATTTTCTGAGATGTTCTCTTCCTCTTGAAGAGATTCATACGCTGCATCGACAGCATCTTTAAAAGTTCCGTTTTTTTGCAGTGTTTGAGAAAAAATTTTGCTGTAATCAATGCTCTCTAACTGACTAATCTGTTCAGCTATAACACTATCCGTAAAAAGTTTCATTGATTCCTGAAGGTTCTGGATTGAACGTGCCGTATCAATAGTGGTTACTGACATCAATGATTTTGCAATATTTTGTATGCTATCTAGGCTTCTTCTATATTCTTCCGCCATGTTTATTGCTGAAAACTGTCTTCCAATCTCTTTAAAAGATTCCATTGATTGTTTGTATGACTCTGATACCTCAAAAGGAGTATAAGCAGCTTTCAATACTGCTGACGCTGATTTTGATATATCTACATTCTCATACCCTTTCCACAATTCTGCCATTCTACTGCTCATAAGTCCTGCTGCTCCTATTAATGCCGATGTATCAAGGGTCATTTCAGACAATGTTTTAGTTAATGGCATTAACGATTTTCTCATTCTTTCAAGTGATTCTAAATAAGAATCATATGGTGTTTTCGAGTTGTCATTTTTCATATAGCTATACCTCCCTTGAAAATTCCCCAACTACTGTTCTTGTTTCCAATTATACAACAGATTTCAACAAAGAAAACGTCATTTTTCTGCCAAAAAAATGTCACAAAAAGGACTAGCATTGCTGCCAGTCCTCTTATTTACTGAATCTTCCAATAATTATTTTTACTGAATGAAGATTGATATCCTTTATAACTATTAAAATTCTTTAAGTTTATATTTATTGTTCCGCTGTTTTCGGAATTATTATCTGAAATAATGAGATAGCCATCGTTATATGCCATATTAACAGCATTAGCGAGAGTTATGTCTTTCGTTTCATAGTCTTTATTTTGAATTATTATCTCATATTTTCCAGATGGAATACTTGATAAGGTTAATGTATTATCTAATGTAAAGTTATAATAGAAACCGTTATAATTATCTGTATAGGAGACCTTTCCGTTTTTAATAACAGATTCCATTTGTTTTAAAATGACCTGTGTTTTTTTGTTTGTTTTAATGATTAAAGTATTATTATGGTCTGGTTTAACAGGAACTACTGGTTCGTTTTGTTCTTTTAGGGTATTTGTAAAATTATTACTATTTTTACAAATATAATAAGCGTCTTTTTCTTTATATCCATTATTATCTTTAACTAGGTATTTAGAAGTAAATTCCTGTCCTACAGTATAATCATATAAATTATAATTATTATCTGTCTGAGGTAATGATATAAATGAAAAAGACTTTTCAGAGTTTGTTAAAATTTTTCTTTGTATCTCTGTTCCATTTCTTTTAAGAATAATATCTACAGTCTTAGGTCTATAACCTAAAGAGTCATTATTATCTATCTCCTGCTTTCAAGTTTACGACACCGGTAGCATATCCACCTTTACCTCCGCATGCCATCCATTGATGATCACCCTGCGCCTGACCACCCTGTTCTCCCCAGACTTCCAACTTGTAGTTACCATCATAAGGTACCGTAAAAGTCTGAACATTTCCTGTATAACTATATGTCCACTCATTATCAGCTGCTTTTGCAGTAATTGCATTTGTAGAAAACATGAGGGCACTGGAAATTGCTGCTAATGCAAATACACCGATGCGCCTTCCCCATTTATTTTTCATTGCTGCACCCCCTACCCTTTGATTACTTTTTTCTTGTTCGGTTGATAGTTCGGATAGAATTGTTTTATCCATTTCCAATAAACGTATGGTTTCAAATGAAGAATGTTCATTGCTTCATTATGGGTGATATACCTTGCTATTGCTCTGTCTGCCTGTTTCTTAAACTGTTCCTCGTCTATCTCTATTGCCTGTCTGCCAAACTTCGTTCCTTTGGCTTTTGCTTCTGCTATGCCCTCTCTGCATCGCTTCTTTTTATCCTCCAGCTCCTGCTCTGCCTGAAATGCTTTTACCAGAACAATAATGTCTATAATCATATCTCCTGCAATTCCTAAGGTTTCGGATATGAGTTGCTCTGGAATGTCTAAAAACCTTATTTTCACTCCCCTGGCTCTGAACCAGTAAACCTCTTTCTGAATCTCTTTGTAATCACGCCCCAGTCTATCCAGTTCGTGTACCGTCAATCGAAGATTGATGTCAGGGTTTACTTCCGTAAGTTCCTCTACCTTTTCCTTCAGCCTGGTATACTCTAGTCGGTCAAATTCTTTTCCCGTCCATTTATCCTTGTAAAAATACTTTGCTTTCAAATCAGGCACCGCATTCAAAATCGAAGCCTCCTGTCTTGCTAATGTCTGATTCTTGGAACTTACTCTGGCATACGCCATCTCAATATACTGATTCTCTACTGCATCTGTCATGTTTCTGTCCTCCCAATCACCTGAAAACTATACTTTTTCAGACATTCCAAACACCACGCAGCCAAATGTCCGAAAAACTATCAAAAATAAAATTAAAATATTTGACTTCCTATACCACCTTTGTCAGATAATTGGTCTGGAAACAAAAAGAACCCTGCCTACAAATTGCATAGGCAGGATCCTTTGAAAATTATATATTTTTTGTTATATACTGAATA
>CAKRRU010000027.1 GCA_934394515.1 uncultured Acetatifactor sp. | reverse complement strand
CCTTTAATTGTACTAGCAATGATACAATTATACGATTAAGTTATCTAAAAAGCAATTAAGCAAAAATGAACATACTCCATTCTAAAAATCATAGGGATTTTGCAGAGAAACAATCCATCCGGGCATTGAAAAGCAAGTTACTCCTGATACAGTTCTATCACGCCTTGCTCTTTAGCAGTCACCACTTATCAGTTGCGTTATATTGCTTATATTCAAACATGCTTGACAATTCACATTTACCACAATTATACGTCTAAATCAATTGAGCATTTGGAAACTTCCCATTAATCTTATTAATTTCCTTTTGCTCAAGTAGTTATGTCTTTCGTTGTCACCAAATCTTATCTGGATGCACTGTACCTGACAGAAAAGAGATTGAAAATATCTTTGAATTTACCATACTGACTGACAGCTGAGTACTAGGTTTTGAGAGAAACGCCGGAAGTCAGGGTAGATGATTGTAGTGCATACCTTACGGATTTGTCAAGGTTCTACTCCCAATTTTTCCCGGATGCTGTCCGCTGCAATGTTCCAGTCTCCCATCTCTTCATATGCGGCATCCATTTTCTCCTTTTCTCCGGCTGCGCGCTCCGTATCACCGGTCTCCAGGTAAGCCCGGTACATGGACGCTGCCTCAAAATATTTTGCGACCCCGTAGCATTCCTTTTTTGCTTCCGTTACCAGTCCGCCATAGACGACATCCTCATGATAAGAATTCAACAGATTCGCATAATTTTCGTATCTTATCAGATTTTCCATATATTTTGCACGTGAAGGTCTGGCAAAAGCATCCCGCAATGCGCTGATCATCTGAATACCTCCGAGGAATAATACAATGCATAATATTACGATGACGATATTCATAAGCCACAGAGCTCCTTGCTGCTTCTGACTCTGTTTTAATTTATTCCACAGATTTTCCATATCCCATCACCTCGCCTTTTTCTTCCAGAAATACGGTCTTTTGTGCCTTGGACATCTGTCCGAAGTTCTCAGCTTCTTCCTCTGTCATACCAAAATAGGTTCTATACAGTATCTTCAGGTTTTCTTCCATACGTACTATTGCCTGCTGCTTTTCTTCATCCAGTTCCTGCAGCTGTTTCTTGGCATATTCCTCTGTAGGATGCAGCACCCTCTCTATTCTCTCATAGGAATCCGTCAATTGTGAGATCTCGTTGGCAAGCTGATCCGGATATTCCGATGTTACCGCCCGCATCAATAACTGATAGGCATAACTATAATCCGAACTGGTCTGAACCAGCAGACGATATTCTTCGTAACCGTCACCATAAGCGCGGATATAATGTCTGTTACAAAATGCGGAAAATCCAAGATAATCCTCATCCGCAAGGTATTGCTCCAGCTGCTTTTCATATTTGCTGTGCTGTATTTTGGAATCCAGCTGTACCAGTCCCCTGTGGATGCCCCAACTGTTCACGGTCACAGCGAATACAAGAGCACACAAGATCACCAGTACTGTAATGATCACCGTATGTGACATAATCTCGGTATTTTTCTGCGCCACCTCGTAGACGTCACTTTTCGTATCCTCAAAATTGCTCTTATAATGCTCCATGTCCTTGACATGCTGTTGGGCTTCCTCGTTGGGTCTGCCGCAGTGGGGACAATACGCCTGCTCCAGTGTCAGATTACCTCCGCAATATTTACATTTCATCATGCCGTTACTGATCCTTTCTTGTCACTCGTATCACTTATGCTTCCTGTCATTTATCATTCTTATTGCTCATATTTTGTAACGATTCAAAACCTCATCCATAATTTTATGAAAGTTGCTTTGCCTCTGAATCATTGCCTTATTTTTATTGCTTATGATTCTTAACATATTCCTCACACAGTTCATATCCGGGATATCCGTAATTATTCTTCAGTCTGTCAAGAAATGCTTTCTCTTCTTCCCCGGTAAACGTATATCTGCCTTCCATGCTGTTTAACGTAGCTTCCACATAAGGTCTTATATATTCCTTATCCTCGTCGGTCAGATTCAGTCCGCCGTATTCCAGTCCACGCATCGTCCAATAGTCGTCCAGAAGCTGTACCTGCTGATACTCCAGCAACGTTTCACCGTTCTGTTCCATTTCCAGATATTCTTTGGCACTTTGACAGCTCACCAGTCTGGGGAAAATACCGCCATGCTCCCATCCGTCTATCGGCTTGTCTTCTTCGATCGCCTGTATGTAGAATTGCGTCAATCCTTCGAAATCCTTTTCCTGATACAACCTGTCAAGTACCGGAAAATTCTCCTTTTGCCACTGGTAGTCTGCTTTTGCATCCCTCGGTTTCGTGTAACGTGCTGCGAAAACAACCGCTGCAAACGCTGCTGCCAGAACTACAAGAAGGATCAATACCTTAACTACAAACTTCTGCTTTTTCTTGATCTTTACCTTCAGTTCCTGCTCTGGTACCTTTTCCAGCTGCTGCATATCCTCGCGCATACCTTCCAGTTTCCCCAGGTACTCTGCTTCCGCCCCTTTATAATTCAGGCTTCCGCAATAAGGACATTTGGGAAGGGTATCTTCAAATTCCGCTCCACAGGAATTACAAATGATCTTTTTTACTGCCTGATCCGCCATGAACCATTCTCCTCTTTTGTCGGTCGTATATTTTGCATAAACTCACGAATTTTTACATCTCACTTCGCGGGATTATTTGTTTGCTAATGAGCCCGGGCTCATTATTTTAATGATACAACAGAAAAAAGAAGCATGCAATCCGCGGAATCACTTTTTACAGACATCTTGAGGATTTTGTTGCTTTCCTGTAAAATAGATTTGTATATTTTGTAGGTCAGGAAAGGCTTTGGGATATCTATGTACGAGAACAATTTTCTGGATCCGGCATATATCACACCGGAGGAACAACAGATTCTGGACGGCAATGTGTCCGTTCAGAGAGACCTTTATACAGATAAAAAAGATTTTGTGGTGGAAAGTGAGAAATTTCTGGAACATTCCGGGGACGATATCACTCTGCGCCGTCATACCCGTTTTGTAGATTTTCCGAAACATAAACATGACTATGTGGAGATTTTCTATTGTCTCTCCGGTTCTGTCACGCATGTCATAAATGAGGAAGAGATCCGTCTCCGTCCCGGAGAACTGTTATTCATGAACCAGCATATCGAGCATGCGGTCATTTCCTGCGGCAAAGAAGACCTTGGCATCAATATCATTATCCGCCCGGCCTATTTCCAGAATATCCTGACGCTGATCAACAAGGATAACATTCTGGCGGATTTTATCATCAACGCTCTGGAGGGTGACAGCTGTGTCGGTCAATATCTGTACTTTACGGTATCCGACAACCCCTGTATCCAGAACCTGATCCATAATGCTGTTTTTCTGCTGCTGCAGCAGCCCCAGAACTGGCACAGCCTTTCCGAGCAGACTTTTGCGCTTCTGTTCATGCATATCTTAAGCAACGCGGAAAATATTCTGTTGGATCAGAAAGATGACCAGAGTAATGTCCTGATGGTCGTCGTGCGCAGATATCTGATGGAGCACTACGATACCGGAACACTTCATGAACTGGCCGGACAGATCGGTTACACGCCCTCGTCCTTAAGCCGTATGATCAAAAAATACTCCGGCACAACTTTTAAAGAAATACAAACCAGGCAGCGCATGCGGGTCGCTATGAATCAGCTGACCCACACGACACTGCCGGTGTCTGAGATAGCTTTGTCGGTAGGTTATGAAAACCAGAACTTTTTCTACAAACAGTTCAAAAAAATGTACGATATGACGCCTAATGAGGCTCGTATAAAGTCTCAGCAATAACATCATAGATTACTTTATTTTTCATATAAGAACTCTTCCGGAAGGGTCACGCCGAAGTCTTTTGCCAGATGTCTGAAATCATCCGGGGTAATGGTCTGGCGCTTGTTCGGCTGCATGGAAAGCATCTTCACCAGAATCTCTGCGGACTTCTCTACCGTGTGCATCAGACCGAAGGTCAGATCAAAATCCTTGCCTGCTGCAAAGGTTCCGTGATGTGCCCAGATTGCCAGGTCATATTTTTTCATCAGTTCGGAAGTTGCAACAGCGATCTCTCTGCCGCCCGGTACCATCCAGGGAACCACACCGACACCTGCCGGGAATACAACGGGACACTCTGTTGCCATCTCCCACAGTTCTCTCGTGAATACCTTGTCCTCCAAAGGAAGAACGAAGGTCAGTGCAATGATATTGGTCGTATGTGCATGATATACCACACGATACTCGGGATCCTGCAGCTTCTTCACTTCCAGATTCATCAGGTGGCTGGGAAGCTCGGAGGTAGGTCTGCCGCCGTTTACCAGTCCCCATACAATACGATAATTCTCGCCCTTGTCATCCAGCTCGATCATGCAGATGGAATCTTCCGGTTTAATACTGACATTACGGAAGTATTTACCACTGCCGGTCACCAGAAAATATTCGCCTGCCAGCGCGGGAACTGAGGTTCCGATGGGCTGATATTCCTTCGGCCGGAAATTCTCCTTTACCAGCTCTACTTCTTCCGGCTTTACACGGTAAGACAGGTTGCCGCCGTTACGCTCATGCCAGCCCTGCTGCCATCCGTCATCTGCCATTCTGATAAATCCCTGTACAAATTCTGCATCTAAAAACTTCATTGTTACTACCTAGCCTTTCTATCTTATATCTCTTATACCTATTTTCTTCCGGTCCATACTAATTTAATTCCATGTATCTGCAACACACTATTGGCATTCCGTCATCACAATTACTGTATTACAATTGCTTCAGCAAAAGCACCTATGCTCGGGGAGTGTGACATTTTAATACCCTACCGTGTAATAATGTCTACCGGTACATTCAATATTTTAGCAACCTTCAAAATCGTGTCAATATGTCTTCCGGCTGCCGCTGCCATATGATGGGTAGGTCCTGCCTCGCTCCAGCGGTTCACGAACTCTCTGCAAGGAATGGAGAATTTAGTACGCATATTGGTATCTCCGAATGTAAAAATCGGTCCGGGCTGGTTCTCACCTTCCGCTACCACGAACTTGAAGTTGCCGTCCTTGTCCTGGGTAATGGCAAGATAGGTAACCGGTCCGGTAGGAGGATAGAACTGTGTCAGATATCCGCCGCCTACTTTTCCGTGGAATACCTTTACGATCTTCATGGTCGGCTTATGCGCCAGAGAAATGTCTGCATCGCCGGAACCGGAGTGACCGATAATGCAAATATCCTCATTGAAATCAATGGAATACATCTCAGACAACTGTCCCATGCCGGAAATCGTCTTCAAAATGGACATTGCCATGGCAACCTTCATATCGCCTTCCACCGCACATGCGGTACCCTGCTTGATCAGCATGGAAAATGCGGGGATCAGCATGGAATCCAGTTTTCCCGCAACGCCCTGTGCTTTGCCGGCATAGTGGGAAGCGATCATACTCAGATCTTCGTCCTGCGCCCATTGCTCAAAGGCAAGTACATGCTTTGCCATATCGATGATATCTTCATCATCTGCCGTTGCTCCGCCTTCTACTTCAAAGGTATCAATGATGTCCTGCGCTTTTGCCTTGATGGCAGCCTCGTCAGTGATATTATCTGCAATTGCCCACATATCTTCCCAGTCGAACTGTTTGGTATACAATCCCATGCGGTTGTACAGGTTGGTCTCGTCAATATAGAGATCCATCATGCCGGGATAAGGACGACCGATCTGTGCGATATTGGTCTGACGGAAGCGTCTGCGGACCTGCGCAGCCTTACACCAGTCAGCGATCTCTGCTGTTACCTCGGGATCACCGCCTTCTACGACACCGGTAATTACCGCATGTCTCTTCCCTGCGCGCTCCAGATCGGCAACAGCCTCTCCTACAGCACCGCAGGCATACAGGTCACCCAGCCAGATGGGAATATCCGTGTTGGCATAATCCGGAGCCAGCTTCTTCTGCACATTGACGCATACCACAGGTACATCCAGATCGCGGATCGCAGGAAGTACATTGTAAGAAGTCGCATAGGTAAGCAGCTGTAAAAATACCAGATCCACATCCGCTGCACGGAATTTATCACCGGCTGCCATTGCCTGCTCCTTGGTAGTCACCATACCTCCGTCGATGATTTCCACAGTATCGGGAATGGTTTTCTTAAAATCCTCATACTGTGCCTCAAAATTGGGCACCAGCTGAGGGAACTGGGGCAGATATGCACCCAAAGCAATAGAAAATACACCGACTTTTGCCTTTGTGTTTACTAACATTTATGATTTCCTCCTTTTTCTAAGGTCATTTTATGGTTCAACCCGCGTCATTCGCGGAGTCAGGTCATCACGCTTTCCGTTATCTGTGACCACCTTTGCTCCTGCATTGACGCTCCATTCATGAACCTGTTCGTTATTTTGCTGGAGCGAATGTCCTAATCTCGAAGGATTCTCGGACACATTTTCTGGCATTCTTCAGATCTGCCAGATCTCCCGCATGAATCATCTGTGCCAGCAGATTACCGATGGCCGTTGCTTCTCCGGGACCTGCATATACTATTTTCCCTGTAGCATCCGCCGTCAGCTGGTTCAGATAAGCCGCATTGGAGCCTCCACCGATGATGTGGATACTGTCATAGGTCCTGCCTGCGATGGTTTCCAACTCTTTTACGGTCTCTCCGTAAGACTGCGCCAGACTGCGATATACCACTGCTGCCAGCTCTCCTACGGTCTCCGGAACCGGCTGACCGGTCTTTTTGCAATACTGCTTAATTGCTTCGATCATGCTGTCCGGGGATAAAAAGCTTTGATCATTCACATCCACTCTGGATGAAAACTCCCTGCTTTCCTCCGCCATATCACACAACTGTGCAAAAGACCAGGCATCCTGATATTCGTGTCTCACCGACTGGATCATCCACAATCCCATGATATTTTTCAGGAAACGGAAACGATGGTCATAACCGCCCTCATTCGTAAGGTTTGCAGCTGCCGCTTCTTTCGTTATGATAGGCTCCGGAGATTCGATTCCCATTAATGACCAGGTGCCGGAGCTGATATAGATGCCGTCGCCTCCCGTCTGCGGTACTGCCATTACTGCCGAAGCGGTATCATGACTTCCGCACAATACAACCTCCAGATCATATCCGACCTCTTCCCGGATCTGCGGCAACAGATTTCCCACTTTGGTTCCCGGCATCTTAAGCGGCAGGAAAATTTCTTCCGGATAACCTAAACTTTGGATCAATTCCTTATCCCACTGATAAGTATGCGGATCTACCAGCTGTGTCGTTGAGCCGTTGGTATACTCCGACAGCTTATTGCCTGTCAGGCGGAATCCAAAATAATCCGGCAGCATCAGAAGTGTCTTCGCCTGTTTCATAATCTCCGGGGTCTTCTTTTCCACTGCCATAAGCTGATAAATCGTATTGAAAATCTGCTTCTGAATGCCGGTTTTTGCATACAGTTCCGGCTCCGGCAGTATTTTCGCCACTTCCGCATCCATTCCGTCAGTACGGTGATCTCGGTAGCCGTAAGTATCTCCCAGAATCTGATCTTTTTCATCCAGCAATACATAATCCACAGCCCAGGTGTCGATTGCCATGCTGACCGGAAGCTTGCCCAGTTCTTTGCATTTTTTCATTCCGTTCAGGATCTCAACGAACAGCCGCTCCACATTCCACAGAAGCTTGCCGTCCTTATGATCCATTCCGTTTTCGAAACGGTAGATCTCTTCTAATTCGATTTTGCCGTTCTCTAAATGTCCCAGAATATGTCGTCCGCTGGAAGCACCGATATCCACGGCCAGGTAATATTTTTCCATAAGATATCCACAACCTCCCTTATCTGAAACTGAATACCTGTGTAAGCAAAGGCTGTGCTCCCGTCACAGGATCCTTCTCCATGATCAGGATATCCTTCATGTATTCATCCCATTTTTTTACCACGTCGCTCTCTGCCTGCACCTTTGCCGCATAGTCAACGCCTTTTTCACACTCATAATAGCCAAACAGTTCTTCGCCCTGCATCCAGATGGAATAATTTACGATTCCCGCATTTGCCAGCACTTCCTTCATCTCCGGCCAGATGTTGTCATGTCTCTTCTTATATTCGTCCTGCATTCCCGGTACAATTTTCCCACGCCATGCGTATTTTTCCATACAAACCACCATACCTTTCTCACTCATTGTTTTCGTTGCAAATCTGCTCTGTTACCCAATCTCTGTCGCAATATTCCTCTGCTTCGGGCATCAGCTTTTCATAATCTGTGCTTGCAGAAGCACAAACTTGTGCTTTTAACGATATTATAGAAAACATACTCTGCTTTCGAAATGACATTATTTGCTCCCTGGACTGTCCGATTTTGCCCGATCCTGAGAATAGCTGTTTATTACAACGTGGGAATTGTGTTATGATACAATAAGTTCACCCGTATAAAGCAGCCGCCGTGGATAAATTGTACCGCAAATTTGATCACGATAGCCGCCCAAGCAAAGAGAGTATGAAAAATACCATCGTTATGTATCATAAATAATAATTTAGAAAGCACAATTTTTATGGAACGTACATTAACCTATACAACAGATCATTTCATATCACCCCTGCCGGTCAGCCATTTCCTGAAGCAGAAGGGATTTTCTTCCCAGAATCTGGTGCAGTTAAAAAAAGACCCCACCGCCGTGCAGGCAAACGGGATTCCCTGCTTCATGAATCATATATTGCAGCCGGGAGATACCTTGACTCTGCATATTCACGAGGAACATTCCTCGGAAAAAATCCCACCGGTGGAGCTGCCGCTGGATATCATCTACGAAGATGAGGATCTCATGGTGATCAATAAGCCGGCAGGCATGCCGATCCACCCTTCCATGAACAATTATTACAATTCTCTGGCAAACGGCCTTGCCTATTATTTTGCACAGCAGAACTGTCCCTTTGTGTTCCGCTGTATTAATCGTCTGGACCGGGATACCTCCGGGCTGACCATCGTAGCCAAGCATTATGTCAGTGCCGGAATGTTGTCCACCATGATTACCAACAAGACCAGTTCCGGTATCACAAGGGAATACCTTGCCATTGTAAAAGGCTCTGTGCTGCCTTCTGAGGGTACGATTACCGCACCTTTAGGGCGAAAAGAAGGTTCTATCATTGAGCGCTGTGTGGATTTTGAAAAAGGGGAATCCGCTGTTACCCATTACCGGGTTTTGGACGAAAAAAACGGGCACAGCCTGGTCTCTCTCATTTTAGAGACCGGCCGCACCCATCAGATACGGATTCATATGAAATATCTAGGTTATCCCCTGATCGGAGATTATCTGTACAATCCCGATATGGCATTGATACAGCGTCAGGCACTGCATGCATGGAAGTTATCCTTCCGTCATCCCATCACCGGAGAACAGATGCATTTTACCGCACCGCTGCCGGAGGATATGGTGGCTGTTGCCAGGTTTTCTCATATTGAGTAAATACTATACCCTCAGCTTACGAAGTGCCTTCTCACGAATCAGACACTCCCCATGCTCTTCCAGATACCTTACCTTCTGCTCATCCGCAGCATACAAGGCAGCGAACTCCATCGCCTGGATGCAGGCTCTGCTGTAACGCTCGTAGGAAGCACCGCCTTTTTTTACATAGACATAGCAAGTGCCGTCTTCCAGCCGGTACAAAGTACTGTCGATTCGCAGATTTGCAGGCAAAACCGCAGCATATTCGATTACCCGGCCGATATTGCGGAAAGCAAAGATTGCAAACTGAGGTTTTGCTTCTTCCTTGTTTTTATTCTTCTTTCCCTTCGCAACATTTCTCTCTGCTTCTTCCCGGGCCTGTTTCTCTAAAGTGGCTCCGATCTCTGCCTTCTTCTCTTCAAAGACCTTTTTCATCTCCTGCAAAGCCTGCAGCAGCTGCGCACCGTTTTTGTTCTCCAAAGGTTCCTTCTCGGAAAATACCAGCACCAGACCTTCATCCGGCAGCATCATGATCTGCAGATCAAAAGCATACTTCGGCGGCTTATAGCCCACCTCTTCCTCGGCCTGTTCAATGATCTCCTGCACGACCTCTTTGGCTTTTTCACTGCGGGTCACAAAATCTTTATAATCAATCTCGTACTCTTCCAATTCTTCATTGGACAGGAAGCACTTTACTGTCTTGTCATCAATTCGTTCTATTTTCATAGCTATCACCTCTTACTGTTATATGTATGATAGCATAAAAATGTTGTGATTTCCACACTGCAAATATGAAAACAATATAAAGTTAAATCACTTCCGCATCCACTCTGGTAACGATTTCCTGAGTTCCTTTGCTGATGTGGTATTTCACTGCCGGGATCTTGGTCTTGGTGTACAGCAGGTTGGTATTGGGATCTGCGGTGATCATGTAGCCCACGGGCGGCTTTTCGGCCACTTCGTTGGCTTTGGCATGATCATCCAGTACCGCGCTGACGGTACAGCTGCAGAATTCATTGCTGGCCCGGGCGGATACGCCATCTACCTTTTCTGCAAAGCCGACTTCTTCAAAATCTCCCCTGCTGACAGCAAATCCACAGTCATATGCCACGCACTCGATCTCACTGGTGATTTTGTGCACTCTGGTATGTCCGCCTGCATCCGGAGTGATCGTCGTCTCTACTGTGATGCCGGGATAAGGACTCCACTTGGACCATACCCCTGTCTCCGTGATCTTTGATGCCTCACAGATCCGGCGCACATAGACATACCCATTGATCCAGAAGGCCAGCATATTGTCCGGTGCATTTTCATGCAGCTCATATTCGGACTTTGCCACACTGATGCTGAATCTGGTATCATAGGCGAATTTTCCGTATTTTGCCACGATTTGTCCGTGTCCGTTGGGGCTGTACACTCCGGGAGCGAATGCTGTCGTATGATTGCCGTAATGGTAGACAAACAGATCCGCATACTTCTGGGGACAAGCAGACGACAGTTTCGGCAACGGTGCTTCCTCTGCACTCCAGAAAGGATGATCATCGGGAAGCAGTAAAAAGGCAAATACCTTCATACCCCAATAAGGAGAGCCGGGCGCATTGTATCTCTCTGCCATGGTCAGATTCGGATAACCGTATCCTATCGTCAGTACATGATTTCTGTCGAAGATTGGCCGTTTCAGCCAGTTTTGCAGATGACTTGCAATCAGTCCCTTCATCACCGGCACAGGAAACGGCTCCAGTCCTGCCAGCAGGCACACACTGAAAAAGCTTACCTGGGAAAAGCGATAGGTCAGCGATCTTCCGAAAGGAATCGCCTCACCCTCTTCATCAAACCAGTAGATAAACTGCTTTGCAAATTCCATGGCACGCTCTTTGTATTTCTTTGCACGCTGCGGATCATCCTTTTCCATAACCACCGCATAGATCAGGCTGTAAAAATGGATGGCAAAGGAAATATAATAATCCTTCTGTCCGGAGTCTCCGTCCTGATACCAGCCCTCTCCCAGATAAAAGGTCTCCAATCCTTCCAGATATTCTTCCAGCATCTCGGAACTGTACCTGCGTCCCACCTTTTTCATGGCAATGTTTACCAATACGGCAAACAGGATCCAGTTGCATACCGGCAGGGGATGCTCATTGATCTTGTTCAGATAATTGCAGAGGTTCTCCTTCTGTGCTTCTGTCAGAGGATCCCATACCACCTCCGGTGCAAACATGATACCATAAGAGATTGCCGCCATCTCCACAAACCGCTGGTCAAAGGAAGTACATTCTCCCCAGTATTCCGGATTCTTTTCATCGGTACCGGCTGTCAGACCTTTACGGTAGATTTCTTCAAATTCCGGATCTTTTCCCCCACCTGCCCAGAAGGGCACCAGTCCCCACAGAGGTCTGGAAAATGCCTCCATCCAGGTGGCACCGATGTCATAATGTGCCATGGTAACGCCCAGAGTCAGTCTCGCCTTCTCCTCACTGTAATACGGCTTTAGCGGTTCCAGGATAGATAACATACAGTCCTGAAAATCTTTTTTACTATGTAAATTCATAAAATCGTTTCTCCTCTCCTTTAACTATTCAGAACCTCAATTCGCAAAATCGCCTCTTGTGAGGCTTTCTTTTTGCAAATTGAAGTTATCTCGCCATGGCTCTGAATAGTTACCAGTACTCCCTCCAATCCTTCACCAACCGGGTCAATGCCTCCATATAAAAGTAGTCTCCCCAGGAATTGCACTCATCCACGCCGTAATGATTACAGGTATTGTAAGGAGAATGGTTGGAGTAAGTGCTGTGCAGCACCAGTCCGTTGGATTCCTTCGGATCCTTTACGGCATAGCCCACATAGACAGACCGCATGATCTGTTTTGCCAGCGTGATATAATGCTTTGCCTCCGCAGGCTCCAGGTATTTTGCCATCTCCAGCATACCGCAGGCTGCAATGGATGCAGAGGAAGAATCTCTCGGCTGGTCATCCCCGTCGGTGAATTCCAGATCCCAGTAAGGTACCAGATCCTCCGGCAGATGTGCCAGGAAATATTCCGTCACATGACGGAACAGGTCGATATACTCTTTTCTGCCGGTATAGCGGTAAGCCAGTGCCATACCGTAGACACCCCATGCCTGGCCTCTCGCCCAGGCGGATCCGTCACGGTAACCCTGACAGGTGGCACCATGATCCGGTGCTCCCGTCTTCATATCAAAAAAGAAGGTATGCCAGGTAGAATAATCCTCACGGATCACATTGGCAACAGCGGTATGAATATGTTTCTCCGCAATATCACGGTATTTCGGATCTCCGGTCTCATCGGATGCCCAGTACAACAAGGGAAGGTTTAACAGGCAGTCGATAATCAAACGGTAATTCTCCGGGGCATCCATGGGTCCCCATGCCTGGATGAACTCACCTACGGGATGATATCTGGTGATGAGCTGGTCTGCTGCCTTGATGGCTGCTTCTCTGCCCTCTTTGCTGCCGGTCAGCTTATAAGCTGCCACGCAGGAAGGGGAATACAGAAATCCCATATCGTGATGATCTACTTCGATTTTCTTGTCTATACGATCCAAAAAGCTCTTTACCTGAACTTCCCCGGCTTTTTTCAGCCTTTCATCCTGAGAATATTCATAAGCCAGCCAAATCTCTCCGGTCCAGAACCCACAGGTCCAGTAGTTGTTCGGAATCGGCTGATAGAAACCGTTCTCGCTGTAAGCTTTCTGGAACTGCTCTGTAAACTCTGGCAGATCCCGGATCACCTGCTCCGTGGAAAACTGCAGCGCATCTTTGATCTCTTTTTCTGTTATCTGAGAATATTTTTTCTCGTCAAACGTAATCATTTTCTATTGTCCTCCTGATTTTTTATCGTTCTGACATTTACTTTCAGTAACTATTCAGAACTCCATTTGCAAAACCGCATCTTCGATGCTTGCTTTTTACTCTGAACAGTTACTATTTTCATATAAAAACAGCCCAGGTGCAGGTCTCTTCCATGTCAAAAGCCAGTGCGCAAAAGCGTGTCTGGATGGAATATTGCCTGCGCCTGAGCGTAACACTAACCCTTCAGTCCCGTAGAAGCAACACCTTCTACGAAGTATTTCTGCAATACCAGGAACACGATCAGTACCGGGATCAGGGACAATACCGATCCTGCCATGATCAGACCATAATCGGAAGAGTACTGGCTGATGAACATTTTTAATCCCAACTGGATGGTCTTCTTCTCCTGACTCTTCAAGTAGATCAGGGGTCCAAGATAGTCATTCCAGGTCGCCACGAAGGTGAAGATCGTCAGTGTGGACAGTGCCGGCTTCGACAATGGCAGCATGATGCTGGCATAGATCCGGTACTCACTCATACCGTCGATTCTGGCGGCTTCACACAGATCATCGGGAATGCCTTCATAGAACTGCTTCATCATGAATACACCGAAAGCGGAGAATGCCTGCAGGCAGATCATAGCCAGCAGCTTATCGTTCAATCCCATTCTTCTCATCATGATGAACTGAGGTACCATGTATACCTGCCAGGGCATTGCGATGGTTGCGATGTATGCCAGGAACAGTCCGTTCTTATGACGGAAATCCAGTTTTGCAAAGGAATATGCCGCAAAGCTGCTGGTCAGTAACTGTAAGAAAGTAACGATCAATGTCAGGTATACGGTATTTCCCACAAATCTGCCAAAGGGAATCTTCGTCCAGATCTTCACATAGTTATCCCATTTGGGATTCGCCGGAATCCATACAAACGGATTCATCTGGAATACTTCTCTGTCGCTCTTGATAGATGCGGAAAGCATCCACAAAAACGGAATGATCATGATCACTGCGATCAGAATCAGAATCGCATATACGATCACTTTGCCTAAAACGGCTTTTTTATGTGCTGATTTCATATCTGTGCGCCTCCTAACATTTTACCCTGCCGTACACTTCGATCTGACTCAGTGCCGGAAAGGGGGACGGATCTTTCGCTTTGATCAGGTTACAGAGCTCCAGCCAGGTGATCTCTTTCTCAGAAATCGGAAGTACATGAGCCCGATTGCTCTTTTCTAAGGGGAACTCCTGCTCACTGCCATCGGAGAACCGGATCGTCACCTGCTGCCACCAGTTGTCATGTGGAAAATCGGATCTGGTGTACAGCACGATCCTGTCTGCCAGTACCGGTCTGCCGAAGTCCAGCTTCATGGCCGCATCATCCTGCATATTGATCCCCCAGGATTCATAGGGCCATTCTCCGTGGGAACGGTTCGCCCGGACACCGTCAATGGCGTTTTTTGCTGCAAATACGCTCTCACCTCTGGTCTCCACATTGGCTGTTGCGTGGGGATAACAGGGAACCTCCTTATGCTGGTCTGCCGGATTCAGTGCCAGATTCCGGTAGGCTGTGATTTCGTCTTCTCTTGCCACTTCCGCATAGAGATAATGTTTATTTCCGGAAAATACTTTAGGCGACATGCTGATCCTTTTCTCTCCGAAAGGAACATCATAGGATACATTATCGGTTATGTATACGAAAGCATCTCCCAGAGCGTCATCCACCTGTAAATGTACGTGTATATTTTTTTTGTCGGTCTCCAGTACGATCCGGTCACCCTCTTCATAGGTGTGGGTGCAGACCAGATCCACGAAGCCCTCACCACTGCTGACGCAGATGGTATTGCTGTCCTTATCGAGAACCTTCAAAGCCAAGATTGCCATTATGCTTTCTCCCTCTTTGCCTGACCGCGGAACTGGATGATCGTTACGAACAGTACCATCAAAAACAGTACCATTGCTACAGAACTGGAGTAGCCCAGATCCCAGTCAATAAATGCTTTCTGATAGATGTAGTATACGAGAACGGTTGCTGAAGTGGTCAACTCTCCGCTTCCGCCGCCTGCCAGCATGATGGCGATATCATAAACCTTAAAGCAGTTGATGGTCAGCATGACGACTACGAAGAACGTCGTGGAGGACAACTGCGGCCAGGTCACATAACGGAACTTCTGCCAGGTATTCGCACCGTCCAGACTGGCTGCTTCATACAGCTCGGAAGAAATACCCTGTAAGCCTGCCAGATAGATCACCATGTAATAACCCATGTACTTCCATACACTGAACAGGATCATGGAGAACAGTACCAGTCCGCCGGTGAACCACTGGGGAAGCTGATCCTGCGGTACATTGAAAACATTCAACAGAATGTTGTTCACAGGTCCTTTAGAGGGATGGAACAGCATTTTCCATACTGCGGTGATTGCTACCAGAGATGCTACATATGGGAAAAAGGAAAGGGTTCTGAACACGCCTCTTCCTATTACTTTCTGATTTAACACGATAGCCAGTGCCAGGGAAGCAATCATGGTCAGCGGCACGGTACCGATACAATAAATAATGGTGTTTTTAAATGCTGCGATAAAGAAAGTATCTTTCCACAGTCTTGTAAAGTTGCTGATGCCTGCCCACTGGATCGGATTGCTTCCGTCCCATTTCATGAAAGCAAGGGCAAAGGCAAAAATAATGGGAATCAAAGTAAATACGCAGAAACCGATAAAGTTAGGTGCAATAAAGGAGTAGGCCACCAGATCTCTTTTGGTTTGACGGCTTAATTTCCGCATAACAATTCTCCTTCCAAACGCTTTTTGTGTCATTTTTCGCGTCTTTTTGATAAGAAAGGGGCCGTAGGTACGACCCCTTTAGTCTTATTCAACATTCAACAAACATTCTATACTTTTACCTGAGAAGATTTTAACTTACTGAGCCTGGATATCAGCTACTGCCTTGTTCATTGCTGCAATACCGTCATCAATGCTCATCTCACCGGTCATGATGCTTCCATGATAGGAATCCAGAACGGAGTTGATCTCGGATACGTTGGGAGCGTAAGGAACTTCCAGGTACAGGTTGGATACGGTCAAAGCTTCTTTGCTGGCTTCATCGGTGGGGAATCCTTCCAGACCGGAGATCATGTCTACTACTTCGTCAGTCATCATTGCAGGGAAGTTACCACTGGAAGCCATGACTGCTGCTCCTTCTTCACCGCTTACCCATTTAACGAAATCCCATGACGCATCGGGAGTATCACTTGCAGTGGTTACAGCCAGACCGGTGATGGTACCCAGAGTAGAACCGGGCTCTACGCCTTCTGCATGGGGATACTTAACGATACCCCAGTTACCGCACAGGCTGGAATCATATTCGCCGGACTTCAGGTTAGACATCATGGTTGCGATGAACCAGGAGCCCATGTTCATCATTGCTACATCTCCACCGGAGAATGCTGCGGAATAATGTAAACCTTCGGTCTTCAGATCCGTGTACTTTCTGCATACGCCGTCAGCTTCCTGATTCAGAACCATCTCATAGTAAGGTTTGAAGAAATCATAGTTACCGTCTAAGATGGTATGTTTTCCATCCAGTACACCGAAGAGCTGTACCGCACTTCTCCAGGTGTGGTAATGAGCACCGTATACCTGAGAACCAAAGGTAGTATCGGTCATCTCTCTTGCCAGAGCATCGTACTCATCAAAAGTCATATCGTTGGTAGGATAAGCAACACCCTTGGCATCAAACAGATCCTTGTTATAGAACAGTACCCAGAAGTCATTTCTAAAAGGCAGCTCATACAGGCTTCCGTCTACAGTTACCTGATCGGTAACACCTGCGTATTTGCTTAAATCCACGCCATCTTTGGAGATGTAATCATCCAGGGAAAGGATAGATCCCTTCTGTACCAGAGTTGCATATCCGGGTACATCCTTGACGGTTACTACATCAAAATCGGATCCGCTGCCGGAAAGCTCCGTTGCCAGAACGGTCATGTAATCGGTAGAACCAAGGTCTACCATCTCAATGGTTACACCGGGATGAGATGCTTCATACGCGTCCTTAATGTCACCCCAGTACTGTGTGGTCTCCTGATCCCAGATAGCCCACTTTAAGGTAACTTCTTCTGCAGGTGCTGCTTCGGTGGAAGCTGCTGCCTCTGTGCTCGCTGCGGGCGCTTCCCCTGTGGAAGCTGTCTGGCTGCCGTTGTCGGAGCTGCCGCAGCCTGCAAGCATGGTTGTCATCATGGCTGCTGTCAGTACTAAACTTAATACTTTCTTTTTCATGTAAACCCTCCTGTTAATTCGATACTATGTTACGTCTGTTACGGATCCGTTGTTACCGGTTCCTTGACTGTAACTAAAGTATAACGAAAAAGACCGGGACATAACATGGAAAAATTTATAATAGTATTCACAATTTTTTATAATTTGTTTACATTTTTTCTGAAAGTACTTTCTTAGGATGTATTTTTTTATTTTAATATGCACTTTTTTTAGCATCTTGCTTTTTCAACTACCGTTTTTCGTCCGTTATGTTATACTGAATGCATGAAAAAGACTGTTTATCACTCAAAAAGCATACGAAATCGCATATTGATTTTCACGCTGAGCGCCATTTTGGGAATGTGCCTGTTGATCAGCCTGTTCAGTTATTACATATTCCGGCACTATCTGCAGAACACCCTGATCCAGTCCACGGAGACCAGCCTGCGCCTGTTGTCGGAGTCTATGGACAACAGCATCGATGAAGTCTACCGATTGGTCAGATATTGCCAGACAGATTCCAATATTGCCAATTATATTGAGCATAATCCGAATCCCGGCTCTGTCCTGTCGGTATCTACTTATGATTCCTTTTATGAGGAATGTAGCCGGAATTCTTCTTATAGTTATATGCCCAGAATTGCCATTGTCTCGCAGGAACATTATCTGCAGGTAGTCACTGCAACTTATTCCTCTACGGCAGATCTTGCGGAGCTTATCCCCGAGCTTCCTTATTATGAAGAATTGCTCACTGCCGACGATTATGATTTTTCTCCGGGCATTGTCTCCGATCCGTTTCACCGCGCAGGACGTAAGGTATTGCCAGTGATCCGTCCCATTACTTATCAGTATAATAACAGACAGGCCGGATACCTGTTTATCGAAATATCCACTGATCTTTTCACTATGCCTTTGAAGGATTACAGCTGCCCGGAAGACAGCTTCCTCTATCTGACGATTGCAGGTCATACCTATATTTTTGAAAACGGCGGATTACAGGAATTTACGCCGGAATATAGTATTCTGGATGACCTGAGCACATATTCTCTCACGGGCACCACACAGATTTCCAAAATCCACAGTGCTACCATGGGAGAACAGATTCTGGTCACCACTCCGTTAAATATGCCGGACTGCTACTTAAGTCAGAGTATTTCACATGCGGAGCGGACCAATCAGGCGGTTTTGTTCATGGGAATCCTTGCCTGCATCCTGATCGGCATTTTGTCTATCGGTGTCGTTCTGATGCTGCTGATGAATCGTATGATCACGGTACCTGTATCCAGGCTGCAGACACGGATGGTACGCATCGCCGGCGGAGACTTCTCCAGAGACCCTTCTGTGGAATGGGATCACGAACTGGGGGATATCGGACGGGGAATCAATGATCTGTCGGAAAATGTATCGGAACTTATGGAGAAACGACTGGAAGATGAGAAACAGAAGCAGGATCTGGAATATAAAATGCTGCAAAGCCAGATCAATCCTCATTTCCTGTATAATACACTGAACTCTATCAAATGGATGGCGACTATACAGGGAGCAACCGGTATTTCCGAGATGACCACCTCCCTGTCCCGACTGTTGAAAAGTATTTCCAAAGGCACCAGCCTGTTGATCGATATCAGAGAGGAATTGTCTCTGCTGGAGAATTATTTCACGATCCAGAGCTACCGCTACGGCGGCACCATCACTATGGATATTCAGGTGGATGACGAGGCTCTGTACAACAGTGAAATCATCAAGTTCACTTTGCAGCCCCTGGTGGAAAACGCGATTTTCCACGGTATTGAACCGAAAGGCTGTGCCGGACAGATTCAGATTCATGTAGGATATGAGACCCCGGACAGCACGGATAAAATCCGTATTGATGTCACGGATGACGGTGTCGGCATGACCGCAGAAAAGGCGGCACAGGTGCTTATCTCCAACGACGACAGCTCTGCGGACTTCTTCCGGGAGATTGGTGTCAGCAATGTACATAAACGCTTACAATATCAATTCGGTACAGAATACGGCATTACCATAGAAAGCAAAGAAGGGGAATATACGACGATGTCCATACATATTCCGAATATTCCCCTGCAAGCCAATGAAATAGTTTCATCTGAAACTATTTCATCTAAAAACACTTAATCCGGACAGACATCTGTCCAGAACGGAGTTACTATGTATCAGCTTTTAATCGTAGATGATGAACCTTTGGTTCAGGCGGGCATCCGCTCCATGCTGAACTGGAATGAATTAAATATCGAGATCTGCGGCACTGCCATGAACGGTCAGGCAGCTCTCAAGATCATCGAAGAAAAGTCTCCTGAGATTGTGATCACGGATATCAAAATGCCTGTGATGAGCGGTCTGGATCTTGCAAAGGTATGCAGGGAACGTTATGGTGAAAATTGTCCTTATTTTATAATTCTTACCAGCTATGAGGATTTCCAGATGGTCAGAGATGCTCTGTCCTATCAGGTGTCCGATTATCTGGTAAAGCTGGAGCTGACCCCGGAAGTATTGAAGAATGCCATAGACCGGGTACTCACACAGATCTCCCGTTCCCGGAAAAAACAGATGTCTGCCGTAAATATTCATCCTTTTTATGACAAGTTTCTGATCAGTCTCCTGCATGATCTGTTCGAATCCGAAGAACAGTTCCGGTTGCAAAGCCTGGATCTGAACCTGAACTTTGACTATGGTGCTTATGTGTGCTGTTACGGAGAGATTCTCAGTCCCCAGGCCGATCAGATGTCCGCCGAAAAACAGATGCCTCTGTTTACCAGTTCGTTACAGATGATCCGGGAACTGGGCGGTAAATATCTGCCGCTGTATGCATTATCCCTGGATCTGCGCCATTTTGCACTGATTTTCTGCTTTGCGGATGCCGTAGGTACCGATGATTATGTAGAAAATCTGACGGAGATTCTGCACAATATCAGTGGAACTCTGCAAAACTACTATAATGTGTCGCTGCGCTGCGGCATCGGCATCCCGGTTCAGACGCCTGGTACCATCTGTGATTCCTACCAGTACGCGAGACAGATTTTTCAAAATACGGAATCCCATGACGCGATAGTAGCATTTGATACCGGTCATTCACAGGAAAAGGCTAAGAATTCCTTCAATATCAGCCTGTTTAAGAATGATCTCACCAGAGCCTTTGAAGAATATGATCCTGATATTTTGCATAACACGATTCAGTCGATCTGCGATCTGTTCCGGGATCACCCGGGGCACTATGTGCAGGCTCTGGACGCCGCCAGCAATATTCTCTATCTGTCGATTTCCCTGCTGCAGGATGGCGAATCTATCGTATCGGGATTTTTTGCAGACGATCCGGACGGCTATCGTTCCCTGTACAAACAGTCCAATGTGGATCATGTGATCCAGTGGCTGCAAACCTTTTCCGGTAAGCTGTGCGATCTGTTCCAGACCAGACGGAAAGATTACAAGAACCACATCGTGACCAATGTCCGGAAATATATCAACGAGCATGTAAGCGAGCGCTTATCCCTGAACGAAGTAGCGGCTGTCTTCGGCATCAGCCCGAATTACTTAAGCCAGCTGTTCAGCAAATACAACGATTCCGGCTTCAGTGAATATATCAATATCTGCAAGGTCACAGAAGCCAAACGGCTGCTGGAAGCAGAAAATATGAAGGTCTACGAGGCTGCGGAGGCTCTGGGATTTGAAAGTGCTTTTTATTTCAGTAAGGTATTCAAACGGGTGGAGGGTGTCTCTCCCACGGAATATGTGAATGGGAAATTTAATTAACTACAACCTATCTTTCTGTAACACAGACAACATTCATAACGGAGCATAACGATGAACAATCAGAACAATAAAACAGCTTATGCCAATCATAATATAGAAAAACGCTTTTTGGAAACAGCCGAAATTTTTCATGGTACTTTTCAGTCTTTCCGGCCTTTTCCGAAAGCTTCTATGCAGACATCCTATGAGACTCTCCCTGAGTCATTAAAAGAAAAACTGATTCAGGCAGGTGAGGAAAAACTGAATTACTCTTTTCCGGTGATTCGTGCCACGGATTATATGCGCTTTAAGTGGGACGGTGACCGCGCTGCCTTCGAAGCGCTCTATTTTAGCAAACGCAATGCTCTGAATGATCTGATTCAGGCAGAATGTGTGGAGCATCAGGGACGTTTTCTGAATGATATTATCAACGGTATCTATTCTATCTGTGAAGAGAGTGCCTGGCAGCTTCCCGCACACAACTCCTATATCCGGGATACCCCACAGCTGATCCTGCCGGATGTGACCAGACCCGTCATGGATCTGTTCGCCTGTGAGACCGGCGCACTGCTGGCCTGTGCAGCTTATCTGCTGGAAGACGATCTGAATGCGGTCAGCCCCTATATCCTGACCTGCATTGAGGACAATCTGAGGCGACGGATCCTGCTGCCCTACCTGACCGTACATTTCTGGTGGATGGGACATGACGATGAGCCTATGTGCAACTGGACCGTATGGTGTACACAGAATGTACTGCTGACCACGTTCCTGATGCCCTGGAGTGTGGAAATGTCCTCTCGGTTGTCCTCTCCGGTGCGCACATTCTGCGGAAATGCTCCGTTGTTCCTGCCGGAGAATACGTCTGACACAGTTGTCACATTGCAGGCGATTCTGTATAAAGCAGCTGAAAGCTGTGATTATTTTCTCAAGGATTACGGCAACGACGGCTGCTGTGAGGAAGGTGCCCAGTACTATCGCCATGCGGGGTTGTGCCTGTACGGTGCCATGACGGTACTGGATACCGTGACCGACGGACATTTTGCTTCCCTGTTCCAATGGGAAAAAGTGAAGAATATCGCTGCCTACATTCTAAATGTACATGTGGATGATAAATACTATTTCAATTTTGCTGACTGCTCTCCCATCGCCGGCCGCGCCGGGGTTCGGGAATATCTCTTCGGCAAAGCCACCGGGCAGGCAGATCTCTGCCTGTTCGCTGCAAAAGATTTTCAGGCGGGACAGGGTCAGCTTGTCACAGATGAAGTGAACGGTGGGAATCTGTTCTATCGTATGCAGACTGTATTTCATTATGAGGAATTGATGAAACAGGACACTTCCGGAACGCTTTCCCACCGGGATGTCTATTATCCCAGCGTGGGGCTGTTCCTCGTGCATTCCGATACTATGGATCTGGCAGTCAAAGCCGGTGACAACGCCGACAGCCACAATCACAATGATACCGGCAGCATCACCTTATACAAAAAAGGGCTGCCCATTCTGGCGGATATCGGTGTGGAGACCTACACCCGGAAGACCTTCTCTCCCAGACGTTACGAGATCTGGACCATGCAGTCCGGCTATCACAACCTGCCTACAATCTGCGGTACCGATCAGAAGGACGGTACGGAATACCGTGCGGAAAATGTGATGACAGAATTGAGCTCCACAGAACCCTCTGTTTCCATGGAACTGGCTGCCGCCTATCCCGATGCCGGAGCCATTGTACCGGATCTGACCTATATCCGCAAGGTGACATTAAAAAAGCCTTCCAACACTATCGTATTGGAAGACCATACAAATGCACAAGATGTTATTCTTAATTTTATTACTTATGAAAAACCT